>CAYFSE010000122.1:0-21800 GCA_964345725.1 uncultured Dehalococcoidales bacterium | reverse complement strand
TATCGGTTTCTACCAGGTAGGTAATGAAGTGGCCCAGCTGGTCGACCTCAGGGTGTCCATGATGATAGCGAGACAAGACGGGAAACAATCTAGGTGGAAGAATATAGCACGCAATACCGATAAGGCTCGTTTCAGGATGCTCCGGTTTCTCCTCACACTTCACTATTCTGCCATCTGCTACTTCGACAACTCCGAACTGCCTGGCTCTATATTTGTCGCCGATGTCGTGAACAGCCACCAGGGCGTTTTTGCCGCTATAGGCGGCGATGAACCGAGATAAATCAAACTCAAAATAATCGTCACTCGCCAAAACCAGGAGATCTTCCTTGATATTTCCTTGCTCGATCCCGAACGTCAAGGACCCTAAGGCGCCCTTCTTGTCCCTTTCAGTCCAGACATCCTCAACGGCGATTTCTACCCTTCTATCCGTGTTCTCCTGCCAGCGAAGGAAATCCGCCTCAAATTTCTTATTAGTGACAATCAGGACATCGATGTTATGGGGGATTCTTTCCAGGATATGCGTCAACAGTGGCTTGCCTTCATACTCTATCAGACCCTTAGCGGTATTACGCGTGAGCGGATACATTCGGGTGCCAAAACCGCTCGCTAATATCAGACATTTCACGCTTGTTCACTTTGTCGGACGTTCGCCCATCCTAATAGTATGTCACCATATTAGCATATAAACAGACGACATGTCTGGGTTCTTAGCCTCTGCGCGCTAGCCCGCGAAAGGCGGACAGATTCTTCGCCCCGATTCCGTCAGGGCTGAGAACGACACATTCCCACCGTCATTACGGGGCTGGCAAAGCCGACCAAACCGATCCTGGCGATTGTCGTGCTTTGCTCGCCGCGTCACATTTCCGCTGTCTTTGCCAGGCCAGCGAAGCCCGCCCAACCAATTTCAGAGATTGCCACGTTCTTCTAGCGAAGGACTCCCACTGATGAAACAGGAAGGATTGGCACTGACAAGAACGAGAGGCCCAGAATGACAAATGACAAAGCCCGAAACCCAAATGAGAAAAAGGCGCCAGCTTGCGCTAGTAACGGTGAACCTGTTTCTACTCAGGGCTCGTCTGAGCCAAGATACTTGAAGATCTTCACGGCCGTGGAGGCGGTGGTGTCGGCAGGATCGGGATAGATGCGCTCATAGCTCCCCAGTGCCTCCAGGGGCACCGGGCTAACGGCAACGCTGGTGCCCACTATCCTGTAGTTTCCAGACGTCTGACTCGCAACGTAGGCTTGAGCATCTTCATAACTGGAGAAAGGTTGTGCACTGGTGACCTCCTTATACCTCCCTCCGTCACCCGTTACCTCTATGTAGGATATGACTATCGACGAATTCGTGGCGGGAACAACGGCCTTGCCATCAAAGTTGTAGAGCCTGATTGCCATGGACTGGTAGAAAGCAGGGTAGAACAAGGTTGTCCACTGTCCACCTTCCCCCGTCGTCACGTAATAAAAGTCATAAAACTCAGTCGTGTTTTTGCCAGCCCACTCGCCCATGGCGTAGAACTTCCCTGTTACCATGGCCTGGTCAATCATGACATATCTCGTACCCGACTCCTCTGCCAACATGTTGGCAGAGGTCTCGTTCTGAGAGGTGAAGAACTTGCCGGCCTGGACGGCCCCGGCCTGGCCGGGATTAGCATTGGGTATGCGATGGCCAATCTGCATGATGAAGTAGCCATAATCCCACCAGGACATGACGCCGTAGGCAGTTTCGGGATATTCGAACTCATCCCTGGGTGGATAAAGCTCATAATAGAAATCGGGGTCACCAAAAGGTTCCGCGGTATGAGGCTCGCCAGTATTATCTTTGTCTAGCAGCCATGAACACGCCGTATACCACCCACTGTCCATGATAGGCGCCTGCAGCGCCAGCGGCTTTGTGTATCCAACGTAACGCCCGCCACCGATGTCGGTCGGTGAATTCTCCCACAGCCCGGTATTGGGGAAAATCACCAGGAAAAAGAGGACTATGCCAACAATGATGACAGTTATCCAGACGCCCCGGGGCTGCATGAACGTTTTTGGCTTTGCTTTTTCCCTAGTTTGTCTTTTCTTCTTCTTGAATTTCTTGACTGTTTCTACCACTTCCTTAGGCTTAGCCAGCAGTTTCCTTAAGCCAGCAATGTCCAGCATTTTCCAGGAGAAATAGCCTGTGAGCAAGGCAGCATTTACGGCATAGTAGTAACCGAAGCGGCGCTGTCCCAGGACTGCCAGCAGCATTACTACATTCCAGACCAAGAACAAGGTTTTGTGGGCGCTCCTTTCCTTGACGAGGGCAAAGGCAAGCATGACCAGGGCAATGAATGAGATGAAGAAGGAGGTAGTGAAGTTGGCCCAGGCCATGCCAAAAGTGAAAGTGCCTTGAGGAAAAAGAAGGCCCGTCACCTCCATGATAGTCAGCCTGGCACCGGTCGGTGTGAAGATGCTGAAGTTGCCAAGCATGGATCCAAGCAGGGAGGGATTGATGGCACGCAAAAGACCCAGACCGATGCCAGTCAGTCCCAGCAAAACCAGAGGATAGTAAAAGGGCTTCCAGGCCCGGCCGGCCATGAGCCGCGAGATAATACTCAGGACTATCGGCACCAGTATGGCAATTAGCAGAGATACACCTGTCATGATATCCAGGCTGCCCCTGGCCAATAAGGGAAGCAGCATGAGGAGAGCTATAATGAAAAGCGGAGTGCCGATGATGCACAGATAGTCAATTGACTTGTGCCTCAAGTGGTCCACCACGAACTGAATCACCAGGTAAATGAATATGATGAAGACGAACATCAGCCCGCCACTCCAGGTAAGGAGATAAAGACCCAGGAAGATACCGGCGAGCAGGGTGTAGATGAGAGGCCTGGTGATAGTTGACCAGTCTCTGTTGAGAAGGTGCCTGAAGGAAATGTCTCTTTCCCGGGCCCGTTTGATGGCCATTATCAAAAAGAGGATCGCCACGGTGCTAAACAGGACCTCAGCTACATGGTGGTCGGTGAAGCCCAGCAGGGAACGATGCAGAAACTCGCCAGGCAAGACGACAAGCAGGGCGGCTGCAATAACACCCGCCCAGCGGTTAAATAGCTCCTTGCCAATGAAGTACACAGGGATAATTGTTAGACTGCCGAGAACAGCGGGCATGTAGGCAGCCACCGCTTGCATGCTTTGCAGACTCGGTGCCGCCCCTCTGACAAGCAAAATAATGCCGGCGACAAGCCAGGCGAAGAATGGTCGAGAAAGCGCTCCACTGCCGCCAGGGAAGAGCATGTAGGGGTCAAAGGTATTGTAGTGGGGAAAGTTGTGGACCAGGATTTCTATGTTACGCATGTAATAATAGGCATCGGTCTCCCGAAACCACACTGCACCGTTGACGAAAATCTGGTCGTGCGGCAGGGCTATGCGTATGTACAATGAGATGCCAAAGAGGGCGGCCAGAATTATCCCCACTATGACTAGGGGGAGCACGTTTCGTTTTTGCTCGGGACTTTGCTCGCTCATCCAAAACTCCCGCGGGAGAATTATGTCACGTGCCCAAATATGCTCCCCATTATAAACTTACCGCTCTGAATATTACAATACACCATAACCCACCGGCTCCTTGAGCCGGAGATTATCGAACAACACCCGTATGCCACCCTGAACCCTTCATATCTTGTCATTCTGAGCATCTCCTTCTCCGTCATTGCGAGCGAAGCGTGGCAATCCTGGCGATTGCTTCGGCTGAACCCGTCAGCCTTGCAATGACAAGTGCTACTCGTAATTCTAGGCGAGTGAAGAATCCAGGCCGAGCTCGGGGCCGCACCCAGAGATTCTTGGTCATCTCGACCCATCGGTGCCCTTGAGAATGACAAGGTTAGACGCCCTCGCTGAGACAGCCTGTTGAACCAGAGGCCAGATTTATCTATAATTGCACGATGCGAACTTATCGTGCCGTTAATCTAAATGTCCTGTGGTTCTTAATCGGTCTAAATGTCCTAATCTTCATAATCACTCTGGTGAGGCCACAGGAAGTAATCAGTCTTCTGGGCTTGACACCCGCGCTGCTCTCACAACAACCGTGGACCATGATAAGCAGCATGTTTGTCCACGGTAGTGTTTGGCACATACTATTCAATATGATAAGCCTCTATTTCCTGGGAAGCTTCTTTTTCCGGGCAGCCGGAGAGAGGAATTTCCTGGCGGTGTTTTTCCTCGGAGGGCTGGCAGGGAATATTCTCTTCGCCCTTCTAGCTAATCCGCTTTCAACAGGCATAGGAGCCTCGGGAGCCGTTTTCGCCATTGGCGGAGCCCTAGCGATACTGGTCCCTAGGGTGCCGGTCTTCATACTCTTCATTCCAGTCCCGATACCACTCTGGGCGGCAATCATAATCTTCTTCCTATTTTCTTTCCTTCCCAGGATAGCGTGGCAGGCTCACCTTGGTGGTTTGCTGCTGGGCCTCATAGTTGGTCTTATCCTGCGGAGAAGAAGGCAAATCTACTCTCTTTGATCATGTGAGAGATGAATGCAAAACAAGTTCGCCTGCAAGCCGATGGGCTCGAACTTGCTGGCGAGCTTCATACTCCGTCAAGGCACAAGGTTCACCCTGCCCTATGCATCTGTCATGGCATCCCCGCTGCTCCCCACGACCCCGCAGATAAGGGCTATTCACTGCTGGCGCAGCAGTTCTGTCAAGCTGGCTTTGTTACCCTAATCTTCAACTTCCGCGGTACGGGGAAGAGCCAAGGCAACCTGGACATCATGGGCTGGAGTCGAGATCTACAGGCTGCTCTTGACTTCCTGTATAGTCTCGAAGAGATAGATAAGGCCCGTATCTGCTTACTCGGATTTAGCGGAGGAGCAGCGGTTTCCGTCTATACTGCTGGCCATGACCCCCGAGCATCTCTAGCGGTGACATGTGCCTGTCCCGCAGACTTTCACTCCCTGCATCAGAACGAGACGCCTCTGGGCGCCATCCAACGGTTTCGGCAAATAGGAGCCATCAGGGATAAGGATTTTCCACCATCGATAGAGGAATGGCAAAGAGGATTTGAGACCATCTCTCCCATCAACTGGGTAGACAAAATTTCGCCCCGCCCTCTCCTTCTGATTCATGGAGATGCCGACGAATTGATACCCCTGGAGCACGCACACAGGCTCTATCGGAAAGCTAAAGAACCTAAAGAGCTACAAATAATACCCGGTGCCAAGCATAAACTGCGCCTGGAAAAAGCAGCCATGGATTTTGTTCTCGACTGGCTAAAGGCGCGGCGCTGAAGGGAAGAAGTCAGCCTTCTGCTTTGCCAGCCCGCTTTGTCAGCCAGTACTCCATGCTGTCCGCTAGGGCCAGCCAGCTAGCTTCGATGATGTTGGTGGAGCTGCCTACCGTTCGCCAGTTCTCCTTGCCATCGCTGGACTCGATGAGCACTCGCACTTGCGAAGCGGTGCCCGCGCTTTCTTCCAGAATCCGTACCTTATAATCAATAAGCTTTACAGCAGCCAGGCTAGGATAGAACTGGAGCAAGGCTTTGCGCAGGGCTTTGTCAAGGGCGTCTACCGGGCCATCACCTTCAGCAGCTGTATGCACTATCCTGTTATCTACCTTCACTTTGATGGTGGCTTCTGACAGCGGCTCTTCCTGGTTTCCCTTGGTAGGCGGACGGCGCCGTTTCTCAACCACGACCATGAAATCGACCAGTTCGAAAGGTGGCCGGTAGTCGGGCTGAACCCGCCGGAGCAGAAGGTCTAGGGACGCTTCGGCAACATCATACTGAAACCCCTGCTTCTCAAGTATCTTGATTTGCTCCAGTACTTCCTCAATTGCTTTGTCTTTGGGGACAGGCAGTCCACGCTCCTTAGCCTTAAAGATAATGCTTCCCTTCCCAGCCAGCTCGGAGACCGCAACATGAGGGCGGTTGCCGACTAGATCCGGATTTATGTGCTGATAGCTGTCCACCCATTTTATCAAGCCTGACACATGAATTCCGCCCTTATGAGTGAACGCATCATCGCCAACATAGGGAAGCCGGTCATAATGCGGCATGTTGGCCAGTTCTGATACATAGCGAGATACTTCGCTGAGCTTGCTCAATTGCTCGTCGGTAACACAGTCACTGCCCATCTTGAGTTTCAAAGTCGGTATGACGGAACAGAGATTGGCGTTGCCACAGCGCTCACCGTAGCCATTAATGGTCCCGTGAACCTGAACAACCCCCCCTTCCACAGCGGCCAGGGTATTAGCTACGGCAAGCTCAGCATCATTATGCGCGTGAATGCCCAGAGCGACAGGGCTTGCCTTTTCCACAGCTTTGATAGCCGCTACTACCTGTTGCGGCAGACTGCCGCCATTGGTATCACAAAGGACCACGCATTCCGCGCCGGCCTTGGCCGCAGCTATCACTGCCTGCAAGGCATATCCGGGATTATCCCTATGGCCGTCGAAGAAGTGCTCAGCATCAAAGAAAACGGAGAGCCCCTTTGCCTTGAGGTAACTTATGGAATCCTTAATCATGCTGAGGTTTTCTTCTGGTGTCGTCTCCAGAACCCGGGTTACCTGCTTATCCCAGGCTTTTCCCACAACGGTGACCACTTTGGTCCTGGCTTCAAGCAGGGCCTGGAGATTAAGGTCTTCTTCCGCCCGGCAATTCGAGCGCCTGGTACTGCCAAAGGCCACCAGAGTAGAATGTGCCAGGCGTAGGTTCCTCGCCTTGGCAAAGAACTCGGTGTCCTTAGGATTAGAGCCCGGCCAGCCACCTTCTATGAAGTCAATGCCCAGTTCGTCAAGCTTCTGGCATATCTTGAGCTTGTCCTCAACGGAGAAGGAAATACCTTCCTCCTGGGCACCGTCCCTGAGAGTGGTATCGTAGAGTTGCACCGTCATCATGACTATTCCCTATGGCCTCTCACCCTTTGCGCAATCAAGTCCCCCATTTCTTTCGTGCCTATCTTGATCTTTCCATCCGACATTATATCGTAGGTTCTATACCCCTTCTCAACGGTAGCCACGACAGCATCTTCCACAGCCTGAGCCTCCGTTTCCAGGACAAATGAGTGACGAAGCATCATAGCTACGCTTAGGATAGTGGCAATGGGGTTGGCCATATCTTGCCCCGCTCGGCTGGGAGCGCTCCCGTGAATCGGCTCATACATACCGAAGGCCTTCCCCCCGGGAATTCCCGCCAGGCTGGCCGAAGGGAGCATGCCCATGGAGCCAGCCAGCATGGAAGCTTCATCGGTGAGGATGTCCCCAAACATGTTTTCCGTAACCACAACGTCGAGTTCGCTAGGACGCTGAATAAGCCTCATGGCACAGGCATCAACCAGCATATGCTGAAGCTCAACATCAGGGTAATCGGCAGACATTTCTATGGCGATCTGCCTCCACAACCGGGATGACTGGAGAACATTGGCTTTGTCCACCGACGTTAGCTTCTTCCGGCGGCTGCGAGCCAACTCAAAGCCTACCTTCAATATGCGCTCAATTTCTGCCTCAGAATAAGCCAGGGTATCTACAGCCTGTCTCCCTTGCGCAGTGCGCCACTGTTTTCTGGGCTGACCAAAGTAAAGGCCGCCAGTAAGCTCTCTGACCACCACCAGGTCGACACCCTCGATCACTTCTGGCTTGAGATTGGCAGAATTCACCAGCATAGGGAAGACTTTGACGGGGCGTAAGTTAGCAAACAGCTTCAGCCCTTTTCGCAAAGCCAGAAGTCCGTCTTCAGGGTGGATTTTAGCTTTAGGGTCATCCCACTTGGAGCCACCCACCGCACCGAGCAGGACGGCGTCACTTTGCCTGCACATCTGCAAGGTCTCATAGCTGAGGGCTGTACCCTGAGTGTCTATGGCAGCTCCGCCGATGAGGCCATCATGGTAATGAAAGCTATGCCCGAATCTCTCACCCACCACCTGCAAGACCTTCAGTGCCTCGCGGATTACCTCAGGGCCAACGCCATCGCCAGGCAAAATCGCTATATTAAATTCCATACTGCGTACCGCTGTAAACCGGCCTAGACCTATTCGACAATTATATACGTGCTTTCCCGCCTTGCCTAGCGATGATGCTTGTATGCTAGGTGAAAGATTATGTCAACTTCACTTTCTTTGGGCAAGCCTACTGTCTTTTCACATGGAAGGACAAAAGAGTCGTGGCTCGGAAGCTGTGGTCGCTGAAGCTCAAATCACAATCTACTGACAATACCGACAAACTCAGGGGCTACCGCTCCAAGCAGGCATCACTGCCATGTGTGCTTTGGCTGCGCTCTCGGCAGCTTTTCTGTCCAGCTTCTGAGACATCATCATGAACTTGACCATGCCCTCAAATACCTCTTCATAACTCTTGAGGCTGCCATCCGGCTTCGCACAGTGCACGCAGTAAAGGTTCTCGGGGTTTCCTCCACCAAAATCTTCAGGCTTTGCCATGGGCATGCCACAGCTCATGCAAGCTTTAGCAGCCTTGGAAACCTGGTTAAACGTCAGCTTATAACCGTTGATATCTTCGATCGTAAAGTCCCTGATGCCAAACGGCTCGTCTTTCATGTCAGCTACAACCTTGACGCCCTTGTTCTTCACTTCTTCCCAGTATTCGTCTATATCCCCGTCGATTTGCATGTATAAGTTCACGCCCGTGCCCAATTTCTCTTCAGCACCAATGCCGACATGTCCAGTTGGTGTGAGCATGATAACCATGCCATCCTTGGATAGGTCGGCATACTCCGGGTTGTCGGCATCAGGGAAGGCCATTCCCATCTTAAATCCCAGGGAATCTCTGTAGAATTGAATCGTCTGCTTCATATTTCTCACAGCTAACGTAGGAGAAATGTAGCCCATTCTTAACCTCCTCAGTTTTTCGGCTAGTATATTACACTGATAACTTGGTTTCTCATCGACAGGCGTTTTGGGTTAATGCAGCTTGTCCGGAAGATAAATAATGTTTTCGGTCCTATTGGACTTCCCTGCTAGGCCAGTTTTGGAGAAATCTTCTTTTTGTATCCGCTGTAGGGCCATACATTGTTTCTCCTTCTTGCCCAGCAAAACAATGTTATCGGCGATCCTATCATATGAATCGTTCAACGCGCATATGATAATCTGATACTCTGAGGACAGCGTCTTGAAGAAATCCAGCGTCCTGCCCAGACGGACGGAGTCAAAATTGACAAAGGGATCGTCCAATATCAGGGGCGGCTTCTTATCGCCAAATATCATTTTGACCAGGGCGACTCGAAATGCTAGATAGAATTCATCAATTGCCCCACCACTCAACTCCTCGGGCTTAGCCCAGTCTCTTTTTTCTTCGGAATATACCCAGAACTCTAAGGCTTCCTTGTTGACTTTGACCCGCTTATACTTGCCATTGGTAAAGACAGTCAGATACCTCTGAACTTCCTTCTCCAGACCTTGTCCGGCCGACGAGAGAATCTCAGTTCTCGCCTTGGAGATAAACTCTCTGGCCAATCCGTAGACTTTCACCTTCTTCTCTTCGTGTCTCAAAGTCTCCTGGAGTCCTTTCAGTTCCTCTTCTAACCTAACCTGGTCCTCTATATTGAATCTTGCCTGCTCGATGATTATTTCGCAGCGTCTTCTCTGTTGGTCATACTCGGTTTGCCTAGCTTCCAAACCTCGAACCTTCTTCTGTAGCTCGATGTATCCTTCCTGGCTCAGCGCCGTGGCTTTCAAATCATCGGTGAGCTTCGATTCCTCAACCACCAAATCCCTGGCTATCTCTTGTTTCTGCCTCTGGAAATCCGCAATCGTCTTACCTCTCAACATACCCTTTAACTGAGCTTCCAAGCTCCCCTTCTCTGTAACCCGAGACTTGAAATCCTTTTCCTTCTTCTCGAACTCGCCAACCGTTCTGCACTTGGCCCCGGCCAGCAATTCACTTTCCTTCTTAACAAGGCCACCGAGAGCTTCCTTCATTTTTTGAAGGCGCATTTCAAGGTCGGCAATACCGATCTCCTCACGAATGAAGGCAGTCCTCTCCCTTAGTATGGTTATGATGAGAAGTGCTGCGCCCAAGATCGTTAGCCCTAAAGCGTACCAATTGAAAAGCAATGCTGCAATTATCCCGACTATGATTATTGTTATCGGGACAGCTATACTACGACCCGAACCGAAAAATGCTTGAGATCTTCTCCTTTCAAATTTTTCCTTCGCTTCAGCTATTTCTCTTCCTCTCATACCCAGGTCTTTCTCGGTATCAACGCGTTTATACTGGATTGCATCCAGCCCCTTTCTAAATTCCGAGATCTGCTGCTCATTTTCAAGCCCTTCAATGGACGCGAGTGCCCCGTCTGCCGCTGCAAGTCTGGTCATCAGCCCATTCACCTCACCGAGTAGCTCTTCCACCTCACCATATTTCTGCTTTAAGTCTCGTATGGAAGCCTCGATCTCTTTACGTTGCTCGTTCTTGTCCAGCAACGCCTTGGCATTCTCGTATTGCTCTATAACCTCAGCCAGCTTTCTGTCCGCTTCCACTAGCTCGGTTTTCCGCGCCTCAACTTTGGCGACTTCATCTCTAACCTCTCTATATTTCCGTAATAACTCATCTCGTTGGTCTCTCAACACCCCCAAGCTGCCTTTTATCTTTGCCGGTCTATCCAATCCCTTCCTAATCTCAGACATTCTGTCATCTAACTTCTTCATCACCTGTGAGGCAAGTATGCTTTCTTTGCCGCCACTCACAATTTCTTCCAGACTCTCGTTAATCTCTTTCTTGCCTGATGAGATTTCAGTAACCTGGTCCTGACGAATGCAAGACGAACACAAGAATAGTGTGTCGGATTTCGTGCCCAGTAGCCCAGCCATTTTCTCCGAGATCTCCTTGAAAGTGTCGAATTCTTCCCGGCTTTTCTCATTAGTAAGCCTGGCAGTTCCCTTGTCGAAATCCTTCTCCAGCAAATATCTCTTCCCTTTATCCTCGAACTCAAGACTGGTTCGAAACTGCCTGGTTAAGCCCCAGGAAACATAATCCCTAAGCCCTCTGGCAGTGCTTTTAGGATTCTGGAAGAGCGCAACAACGATACCCTCAAGCAAAGTGGACTTCCCCATCTCATTCAGCGGACCTTTGACCACATTTATCCCGGGCCTGAACTGAGCTTGAAAATCAACAAGTCTCTTGAAATTCTTTAGCTCAATCTTTCTTAACCACATTACAGAACTTCCTTCCCATCCAGAAGAGCTATGCCATACTGGAGGGCATTCTCAGCAATTTCTTTCTCTTCACCTTCTAGGCCTTCAATCTGTCCCTTCATTAGCCTAATGAATCTATTTGCAATCGATCGCTCTTCACCCTCTGTGATTTCTGTCGATTTCGGATGAGATCTATCGACAACCCTAAGATGAAAAAACCTCTCGCCCAATTCGCTTTCCAAATCTTCCGGATTTAGTATGAGTTCGACATCGCGAAGTCCCTTGAGAGTGACTTTTCCTATTAGATTCTGACCTGCCCCCTCGGAGATTCTCGACTTCAGCATCGGCAAGTCTTGCATCTCATTCATGTCTATCTCTGCTTCATTGTAGTCACGAAGCCCAAGTTTCTTGGGTTCAACTTCAACTTCACCGACAACCGAGAGGCTGACCAAAAGCACTACACCCTTCTCTGTTTGGCCCGGTATCCACTCCGGCGGGCCAGAATACCAGGCTGGAAGCTCCACTGAGCAGCGATAGGTTCGATGCCAGTGCCCCAGCGCTAGATAATCCATGCCACTGGACTGGACTTCCTCGAGCCTGAAGACATGGTCATCTTCAGCTATCTTCTCGGGTATATGTAACGAGCCGTGGGCCATACCGACATGAAACCTGCTTGAGGTCGAACGTCTGAGCCCTTTCAGCGGGCTCACGGATGACCTGTTACTTAGATTTGGTTTTCCATATACCGTCAAATCGAGGCCGGGATACTCTTTGCAGGACACGTTTTCATCGGTGAAAATCTTTAGATTGGGGCACTTTCCCTCGAAGTCCACTTTCCTATAAATTGAGGAGGAATCAAGAGAATCATGCGTACCGGGAATTAGGCAGACCTGTATATTATTTGACCCGAGCAAGTTGAATTGCTCTATCACCAAATCTATATTTCTTTGCGGCTGCTGGTTGGAATCGAATAGATCTCCCGCAATTAAGACCATGTCTACTTTTTCACTGACAGCGGTCGCAATAACGTTCTTGAATGTGGCTCTCAGTTGCTCCCGCTGCGAGGCGCCCTTGTTGCCCAGACCCGAGAACTTCGCCCCCAAGTGAATATCCGCAGTGTGCAGAATTTTGAGCATCACAAATATCCCTCTATAAAGGAAGGCGCCAGAAATTTCAAGCCGCGATTCTCCCTGAGATTAGTTCACTCCGTTCGCAATGATTTCCCTAGCCACGAATCTTGGGCAGCAGCAAAACACCCGCGATAATTGCAGCTGCTATGACGGCGACCAAATACATTCCCGCACCGGCAGCCAGACCCACGGCGGCGGTTACCCAGATGGTGGCCGCCGTGGTTAGTCCGGCCACATCTTCTTCACCCCGACCGCGGAGAATAACTCCGGCGCCAATGAAGCCCACTCCGACTACCACGCCGGCAGCAACCCGAGAGATGTCAACCCCTTCAGTACCAAACCCGAATATAGACACCACGGTGAACAGCGCTGCCCCGGTACTGGCTAGTGTAAGCGTCCGCAGTCCGGCTGCCTTGCCTGCCCGCTCGCGCTGATAGCCGATGCCTGCCCCCAGGGCAACAGCCAGTAACAGCCTCAATATCGCTTCTACCCAGGGACTCAAATTCATCGCCTCCGTGTTGATAGTTTCTCAGAGAGCTTCATTTCTGGATTCAAGAACCCGTGCCTCCTGCACTACTGGCACCCTTTCTTGCCACCAGTAAACGGTTCAGGGCATTCATGTACGCTTTGGCACTGGACACAATAATATCCGTGGAAGCACCACGCCCAGTGTATGTTACACCCCCGCTCTCTATCCGTATCAAGACCTCCCCGATGGCGTCAATCCCTTCAGTAATCGACTTGACAGTGAATTCCGTGAGTCTATTGGGTATCCCCACTATTCGGTTGATGGCCTTATATACGGCATCCACGGGACCCGTGCCCAGGGCAGCATCGGCCAGAGTCTGTCCGTCCGGGCCGATGAGCCTGACTGTCGCCGTGGGGATATTGTGGTCGCCGCAGGAAACTTCAACATGGTCAAGATGATACACTTCGGTGACAGTGCGCAGTTCTTCGGCAACCAAAGATTCGACATCCCTGTCTGTGATATTCTTCTTCTTGTCGGCCAATTCCTTGAAACCCTGAAAGGCGCGGTTTAAGTCCGCTTCGCTCAAAGCGTAGCCAAGCTCGGACAGCCGCTCCTTGAAGGCATGCCGGCCGCTGACCTTGCTCAGTACCAGGCTGCTTGACGGGACACCCACCCATTTGGGGTCCATGATTTCGTATGTTATGGACTTCTTGAGCACGCCATCTTGATGAATACCCGACTGATGACGGAAGGCATTCGCTCCCACGATCGCTTTATTAGGCTGGACGGGAAAACCGGTCAGCTCGCTAACCAGGCGGCTTGTCCGATAGATTTGAGTCGTATCGATATTGGTACTGAGATCAAAGAAGTCCCGGCGAGTCTTGAGAGCCATGACAATCTCCTCCAGAGAAGCATTGCCGGCTCTCTCCCCGATGCCATTGATGGTACATTCGACCTGCCGCGCACCTACCCTTACTGCCTCGAGACTATTAGCCACAGCCAAACCTAAATCATCATGGCAATGCACGCTGACCACAGCTTCATTTATATTCGGCACATTCTCCAGTATCCCACGGGTTAGGCTGCCGAATTCCTGGGGCGTAGCATAGCCCACGGTATCGGGTATGTTCACTGTGTTTGCTCCGGCTTTGATCACGGCCTCCAGAATCTGATAGAGGTAGGCAGGGTCGGCCCGGCTGGCATCCATGGGTGAGAATTCAACATCTTCCGCATAGCTCTTGGCTCGAGCCACCGTTTCTCGCGACATCTGCAGAACCTCGTCCCGGCTTTTCTTTAGCTGGTGGGCAAGGTGAATGTCCGACGCCGAGAGAAAAACATGAATCCGGGGATGCTCGGCTTCTTTGACCGCCTCCCAAGCCCTGTCTACGGCTTCAAAACTGGCCAGGCTCAGAGCACAGATTGTGGGGCGTTTAAGCTCGCGGGCAACAAGGCGGACAGCCTCAAAGTCACCGATCGAGCTGGCTGGAAAGCCTGTTTCAATGACATCGACGCCGAGTTTATCAAGCCGTCTGGCTATTTCCAGCTTCTCCTGCAGGTTTAGGCTGGTCCCAGCTGCTTGCTCACCGTCCCGCAGAGTAGTGTCGAGAATTATGACGTTTTCCATAATTATCCCTTCTCTGAAACTCTGGCCGATTATCCTCTTTCAATATTCGCCAAGAAAGTCCACCACCGACCAGACTGCTTCCAGGTGAAGGACAGTGAATAGGATAAACACCGAAGCAGAATTTGTCAACGACGGTGCAATAGAGGCATAATTCAGTGCGGGAGGCGAGCTTAGAAATGGTACTGATAATAGACAACTACGATTCGTTTGTCTACAACCTCGCCCAATACTTAGGAGAACTGGGCTGGCAGCCGGTGGTGCACCGCAACGACCAGATTACCTTAGCTCAAATCGAAGAGTTAGCCCCTACCCACATTATCGTCTCGCCGGGGCCCTGCACGCCCCTGGAAGCGGGCGTCTCAAACGAAGTAGTGCAGCAATTCGGCGGGAAGACCCCTATACTGGGAGTGTGCCTCGGGCACCAGTGCATAGGGTACACCTATGGGGGCAAGATTGGACGAAGCCTGCCCGTCCACGGCAAGACCTCCACGATCCACCACGACGGCAAGACTATCTATAAGGGCTTACCCAATCCCTTTCCGGCAACACGGTATCACTCCCTGATTGTCGAAGCTGAAGGGTTTCCATCCTGTCTCGAAGTGAGTGCGAGAACTCCCGAAGGAATAGTAATGGGCGTCAGACACCGGGACTACGTAGTAGAGGGGGTCCAGTTTCACCCGGAGTCCATCCTCACCGAAGTGGGGCATGACATTCTGAACAATTTTCTTCACCTCACTCGTCCAGTTTGGGGTTAGCGTGACCGTGAAATGATGGATGAAATCATCTATCTTAACGGTCAACTCAAACCCCGCTTCGAGGCCAGGCTATCCCCCTTTGATCATGGCTTTCTCTACGGATACGGGCTATTCGAGACCATGCGGGCTTACGACGGCCATATCTTTCGCCTCGATTCTCATCTCACCCGCCTTCGCTGCTCTGCCGACAGCATCGGACTGAGACATGGCGTCCTGACCACAGAGGAGGGAAAGCAATCTTTGAAAGCTGCCTGCATGGCAACGCTGGAAGCCAACGAGCTCAAGGATGCCCGCATAAGGCTCACGGTTTCCGCTGGCGAGGGCGACATGACACCCGACCCCGAGACCTCCCCCAATCCTACTATCTTGATCACCGCGCGGAACCTTGACCCCTTACCCCCAGAAAAATACGAGACGGGCTTCAAAGCGAGCGTATCCTTCCTGCGCCGCAACAGCCAGTCTCCCCTATCGCGCTTGAAGTCCACCTGCTACATGGAAAACGTCCTCGCCCGCACGGCAGCCAGGGCCGCCGGATATGATGAAGCTATCTTCCTCAACGAACAGCGGCACCTTGCTGAAGGCACCACGACTAACGTCTTCCTGGTGAGCCATGGAGAACTCGTCACGCCGTCTTTTGAAAGCGGCGTTCTGCCCGGTATCACCAGGGAGGCAGTCCTGGAGATAGCCCGGACCTCAAATATCAGGGCCGCGGAAAGATGGGTGGAGTTAAACGAGCTAATCGAGTCCGAAGAGGCTTTCCTTACTAATTCCATACTGGAGCTTATGCCCCTGGTCTCGGTCAATGGCAGAGTCATCGGCACAGGCAAACCCGGCAAGCTGACCGGAGATCTGCTGTTTGCCTATAGAAAACTCGTGGACGAAGCAGTAGAATTAGACAGAAGGAAGTCGTGAGTTCAAACAAAGCAGGCGGTCTCCTTTTCGGAACAGGCGGCGTTCCCCTCAGCGCTGAATCCCGTTCCACCGAGGCTGGCATCGAGCGTGCTGCCGAGCTCGGCCTCGGCTGCATGGAGGTGGAATTTGTCCAGGGGGTAAAGATGAGCTCTGAGGTCGCCGTATCAGTGGGAAAGCTGGCAGCAAGGAAGAAGATAGTGCTTACCGCTCACGGGCCTTATGCCATAAACCTGAACGCCGTCGAGCGACAAAAAGTACACATGAGCAAAGAAAGAATACTGCAAACTGCCCGCATCGCCGCTCTTTTCGGCGCCAGAAGTGTCACCTTCCACGCCGCCTTCTATCTAAAGAACACTCCTGCGGAGACCTACGCCACGGTCAAAAAGCAAATGCAAGAGGTGATGAATACTCTGCGCAAAGAGGGAAACGAGGTGATGATTTCCCCCGAGGTAACCGGAAGATCCTCTCAGTTTGGCACTCTGGAGGAACTACTCAAGCTCAGCAGCGAGATTGAAGGGGTTGGCTTTTGCATTGACTTTTCCCACTGGCATGCCCGGATGGGAAAGGCCAACTCCTATCAAGAGTTTTCACATATCCTGGACCAGGTTGAGAAGAAACTGGGGAGGCGGGGCCTGGATACCATGCATATCCACCTCTCCGGAATTGCCTACGGCAAGAAGGGAGAAATCAAGCACCTGATGCTCCAAGATTCGGACCTTCGATACGCCGAGCTGCTCAAAGCGCTAAAAGAACGTAAGGCAAAGGGAGTAATCATTTGCGAGAGTGTCCCTTATTTAGAGCAAGATGCTCTCCTCCTCCAGCAGACCTACCGGGACCTTGCTTAGGTGGAATTCGTGACTGTGAGCCTTTCACTTCGTCCGTTTTGGAGCCATCATGTACATAGTATATAATGAAGTGACCAAGTCTCTCGGCTCCTATTCATAGAATGAGAGATAGACTGACTATCGGGATTGCTGGTGCGGGTGGCGAGGGCGTAGTGGTCCTGGGCAGCCTTTTGCAGAGATTGGCTGCCTCCCAAGGCTATTCAGGACAGATGCCCAGGTACTACGGCCCTCAGATCAGGGGTGGAGCTTCCGGGGTGAAGCTCAGCCTGGACACAACTCGGGCTTCCGTGCCGGCCGATGCTGCAGATATCATGGTGTGCTTCAATTGGGAGAAGTACGCCGAGCTCGAACAAGAATTGCCGCTGGGAATCAACACGGTCCTTTTCTACGACAAGGCTCCCCCGGAGGAAAGCGTCGCTCTGCCCGAGAACTCCTTTCAAGTCGGCTTTTCTGAAATAAGCAAGGAGCTGACCGGCGCCACCGCGGCCAAAAACATCGTGGCGTTAGGCCTGCTGGAGGGGATCCTGGCTCTGCCCGAAAGTCTTTCCAAAGGTGCTACAGAGCACGACAATGCATTAGCCCTGCTGGAAAGAAACGACCCAGCTCTCAATGCCGGCAAACGCTCACTACCGGAATTTCCTTTTACCGAGCTAAGACTGTCACCCCCAAGCGATCCTTCAGCCAAAGTGGTCCTCCACGGCAACGGAGCCGTAGCACAGGGAGCAATCCGCGCCGGCTGTCGGGCCTTTTTCGGCTATCCCATCACGCCTGCATCGGAGGTCATGCAGGAGATGCAGCAGCGTCTTGACCAGAGAAATGGAGTCTTCCTTCAAGCAGAGGATGAGATCGCGGCGCTTGGACTAGCTCTCGGGGCTTCCTTGACCGGCGCAACGTCAATGACCGCCACTACGGGCCCGGGACTGGACCTGATGACCGAGATGATGGGTCTGGCCTCCGGCGCTGAAATTCCCGTAGTTATCGTTGACGTCCAGCGATGCGGGCCTGCCACAGGCATCCCCTCCAAATCGGAGCAATCGGATCTCAATCACGTCATCTATGGCGGACATGGGGACGCCCCAAGAGCGGTCATCGCTCCGTATGACATGGAAGGATGCTACCGGCTGGTGATAGAAAGCTTCAGCATAAGCCAATACTATCAGACTCCGGTCATCCTGCTCTCGGATCAGCGGCTGGGACAGACGACGGTGGCGACGAGTAGCGATTTCCTGACAAAAGATTACGCGGCGGCCCGGAGAAAAAGCCCTGATGGAGAACGTCGCGAGGAATATCGGCGGTATGAGCTGACCGAAGACTATATTTCACCTATGGCGTTTGTAGGCGACGAAGGATTTGCATATCAAGCTACTGGACTTGCCCACGATGAAAAGGGAAGGCCTTCGTTCGATTTCACCACCCACCAGCGCATGCACGAGAAAAGATGGCAGAAGCTTGCGCCACTGCGCGATAGGGATGAACTAGTCAAAGTCTTCGGGAGAGCAGAATCGAGGAAAGGCATAGTGGCCTTCGGGTCTTCCGCCCAGTTTGTCCTGGAAACCGTAAAGGACCTGAGGCTACAAGACGAAGTCAAGGTCTGCATTCCAGAGCTCATTCATCCTTTGCCTCGCGGACTCACCGCCTTCGTACATTCCTTGGAGAAACTACTGCTGATAGAGATGAACTACTCTGGCCAGCTCTACCACTATCTGCGTTCTCAGATAGACTTGCCCCCTGACACCCAAAGCTATGCCAGGGCAGGCGGCTTGGCTTTTGGCAGGACGGAACTATCCGGGCCAATAGCAGAGCTAGCAAGATGAGCAAAGAAAGCGATTACAGAACACAGGTAAAGCCGGTTTGGTGTCCCGGCTGTGGCGGTTTTGGCCTCCTCAGGGCACTCACCGGAACGGTCTTGCCAGATTTAGGGATACCCAGGCATCAAGCTCTCATTGTCTCCGGAATCGGCTGTTCGGCGAGGATACCGGCTTACATAGACACCTATGGCTTCAACAGCCTCCACGGTCGTGCTGTGCTTATCGCCCAGGGGGCCAAACTGGCCGGTCCCGATCTCACAGTTGTAGCCGTTGGTGGCGACGGTGACTTCTTCAGCATCGGAGCAGGCCACCTTCCCCACGCAGTGAGGAGGAATGTCAACGTGACCTGTATCATGGTCAACAACTTTGTGTATGCCCTGACCAAGGGCCAGACCAGCCCCACCACCCCCTTCCTGCGACGGGGCGAAGGGCCCTTTCTTTCCATCCAGTTCTATCCCCCGGTAGACCCAGTTCTGGATATGGTCAGTTACAGTGTCTCCACCAGAGCCAGCTTTATCGCCCAGGGTATAGCCAGCGATGTCTCGCACCTGTCGTGGCTCATACAGGAGGCAATCAAACACACAGGCTTTTCCTTTCTCAATGTGCTGACTCCATGTGTTACGTTCGAGCCGCCGCAGTTCTTCAAGACCATAAGGGAAAAGGCAAGTTACCTGAAGGAAGGAGAACCCGTCGAATTGCCAGATTCTTCGGAAGAACAGCCCTGGCTTCATGACTCGAGCAACATTACCCTTGCCCTGAAACTGGCCCAGACCCCCGTGTTGGAGAAGCCGCACATAGGGATAATCTTTCGCGGCAAAGACTCATGAATATTCCCGGGGACATACTGCCTAATTCGTAGCAGGTCTGACTGGTGCGGAGTCCGTGACTTTCTTTGGTCGAGGCTTCATGCCGAATGGAAAACGGGTGATATTGATTCGCCTCACCAGAATATCATAGGCTAGGATGGTCCCCACAAAGGAGAGTGTTACGATGGTTGCATACTTGGTTGCCACGCCAAGACCCCACCGGACCACCAAGAAAGCGATTACTACGAGAATGGTCTGGTGCAGGATATATATCGGATAGGCTTCTTCTGCAAAGTATTTGACAAATCTATTGGTGAAATTCAGCAAGCGTCTTCCGTAGGCCAGCAGTGCCAGTATGAAAAACCAGGGAACGAACCCATTCCTGTACGCATCCATAATAACGTCCGCCCATTCCGGAATGTTTGAGGGCCACGAGTTCGTGGCGCTCACAGTGATAAGCCCTACCAGGGGCACGACTCCCAGCACCAGCAGTACAAGCCTGAGCCTGTCTATCTTGTCCATCAGGCGCTGGTCGGACATCAATATAAAGCCGACGATGAAGAACGTAATGTAGAACAGGGGATTCCCACCGAGTACCCACGGGAATTTGCTGATCAATGCCAGCAGAACAGGAAACAAGAGGAAAAGCACAGCGGGTTTCATCAATATGCCGGCTATCCGTTCAATCCACCGACGCCGTGACTGCCGGTTGAACTACAGGAAGAGAGGTAGTGCTGTCAACGAATACACGAGCAGATGAAGAATGAACCACAGGTGTCCCACGGTGAGTTCTCCCAGAAAGAAACCGTTGAGATCCGCCGTCTGCAGTCGGAAAAAGTTGGGGAACCAGGCGATGAAGGATTGCAAATAGTCAGAGTGATTGAGAAGCCCCAGATAGGATAGCGGGGCAATGAGCACCAGCGCCCCGAAGAGTAAGGGAATGAAAAGTCGCTTCACACGCTCCTTGATGTACTCGACACCGCTCCGTTTCCGTAACGCGAACTAGGTGGAGACACCTGCCAGAATGAAGAACAGGCTCATGTGCCAGTGACCCAAGGTCCAGACAAAGATATAGGCGATTGACGGGCTCAGCTGGTCGTTCTTGATGTAATTGCCACCCCAGGGACGGAAGATACAGGCGGTGTGAAAGAAGAAGAGAAGAAACACTGCCATCAGGCGTAGCCAGTCCATATCATAGCGCCTGTCTGCTGTGCCTACGAATTGACCCGTTCACTTTTCAGGAAGTGCAAATCACCCAGTCCCTCCACTCGTGCGATAGTCCTTTTCGATTTTTGAGAACCTCTTCAGTGCGTCCTTGCCGAATCCTGTTGGAGACACAGTCATTCCTCACGAAGGATGTTGCTGAAAATCGTGCGACAGTGTGAGGGCGCTTCCGCCCTTCTTAACACATTATTCGGTGTTCTTGGGAGACAATGCCCGATTTGTCGCAGGTCTGATCGGCATGGTGTCCCGGGTGTTCTAGTATAATGGGGAATCAACATGGCCCGGGGAAGAGCGATAACCGGGCATTCCAGTAACGGCCTACCGTATGCCTGTATTGGGAACGGCGCCCGCAACCTCGTTGTATTTGGGGGGTTGGAGTTTCGGCATAAGCCGCCATCCGGCTTTATGCTGCGGATGAGTACCGGTTATCTAAGAGGGCTCACGGACAGCTACAAGATCTATATTGTGAGCAGGAGGCCCGGTCTCCCCCCAGGATATTCACTGAGCGATATGTCGGATGATTACGCTGTCATGATTCAGAATGAGATGGGCGGTATGGCCGACATAATCGGCGTCTCCACAGGAGGGGCGATAGCCCAGCACTTTGCCATTGACCATCCGGATTTGGTAAGGCATCTCGTCCTTGCCATGACCGGTTTCCGTCTGACTGAAGAAGGCAAAGAACTGCAGATGAAAGTTGCGAACCTCGCTCGAAAAGGCAATCGGCGGGCAGCCTCCGCATTACTGGGTACGGCCATCATGCGGAGGGGAATTGCGAAACACGTTTTCAAATCGTTTATGTGGCTGATGGGTCCTATCATTGTCCCTACCAACTCTTCGGACGGGATTGTGGAACTTGAAGCAGAGGACCGCCACGACCTGAGCGATCGCCTGCAAGAGATTAAGGCGGAAACCCTGGTGATCGGCGGTGAAGAAGATGTTTTTTATCCTGTTCGTGACACGGCCGGGAAAATACCCAGTGCCAGGCTGGTACTGTATCCGAACCTCGGGCATAACGCCATGTTCGCGCGAAGCCGCCAGTTCGCTGAAGAAATAAAAGCTTTCCTGCTGAGCGAAAAGTAAAACATTCCCCGGGTATTCCGGGAAACAATATCTGATCTGTAGCAGG
>CAYFSE010000121.1:0-2112 GCA_964345725.1 uncultured Dehalococcoidales bacterium | reverse complement strand
GGAGCTATTAAACGAACATCGGGCTGAATAGGCAGGTGTATGAAGCCATCAATCATCCGAACTATGTAATCCCTCCCACAACTCCTCCACCTTTACGTTCCCATCAGAATATGGCAGATGTTTCCGCCTGAATACTATGATCAGATTCCCAACACCTTGCTTGGGACGGTTTTTTCGGAGTTCTTCATCTTACCCGAGACATCCGCAGTTCTCCTGCCCTTTACGTTAGCCTTCCAACAGTTCGGCTGGGGGCTGTTGCTGGGAGTGTGGGGCCTTCTGGCCAGTTTTCTGAGCCTGCCCCGATCCCGGCCGCTGGCCCTCATGCTGGCTGTGGCCTATCTCTGCAATGCCGTGTTCTCCATCTTCTACCAGGTGTGGGAACGTGAGCCTTTCTTTTTGCCCCTATTCTTTCTGACGGCCGTGTGGATCGGAATAGGAGCTTGGGCGCTACAACGCTTCATGTCCTCCAGGTCAAAGCCATTCACCGGAATCACCCTGATCCTGCTGGCGGGGGCATGGTCGCTGTGGACTGGTTACTCCCGACCGGGTTTGCAGGACAAGGCGGTGAAGGATATACCCCCGTTGAGCCGTTCTATAGCCCAGACTGCTGATGAAATGTTCAGCCACCCCTATGAAAGGGATTCAACTGTTTTAGTGGACTGGGGCATGGCCTACGCTTTGCAGTACCGCCAGGCGGTGGAAGGTGTAAGGCCAGACCTGGAGATCATGCCCATCAACCTTTTTCGTCGCTGCGACTGCGTTTTGCTCGAAGAGATACTGGCCGGGCGGCGGCCCCGACACATCTATCACCTGAGCGCCATCGTGCGCTATCCCGTGACGGCCGGCCGCTCCCTTTACGTGATCCGCCAGCCCCTCTCCGTCAGCACCCGCACCGATGCTGACATTAGCTTGGCGAAGCAGGCAGAGGGAGTTGTGCGGGTCATGCCTGACGATCCCATCCCCTCCCACCGCTTTGACCGGAATGTTGGTCCTGGGGTGGTTCTGGTAGGTTACGAGGTGAGGGGAGAGGAATTCCACCTCTATTGGCAGGCAAGCCAGCCCCTGGATCAGGACTATGGCACCTTTGTTCGCTTTTTAGATGATAATGGAGAGCCCATCGGCCAGCAGGACAAGCCCGCCGACGACCTCGAGGTGTTGCATATGACCACTTCTGAGTGGGAGGTGGGTCAGATTGTGCGTGATGTCTTTGTCTTACCGGAAGGCACTACCTGGATAGAGGTAGGGATGCACCACTCGACGGAAGAGGGCACCGTGCCTTATGGGGAAACTATCAGTGTAGAGCTTGACTCCGCTTAGAGTTTCAAAAATCAGGAAAATGTGAAGATGTTCGAGCTAAGCTAACAAGAGAATTAGATAAACTAGAAGACGAGGCCAGATATTGGCGTGAGAAACTAGAGGAAACCCAACGGGAGCAAGAACAGGAACTCATAAGGATCCAAGCTGAGTCTGCTGAGCGTATAGCAGAACTCACAGAACATCTTGAGTCGGAAAAGCTCAATGTGGAAAAGCTGGACGATGCATTGGCAAAGATGAATGATGCACTGAAGGGTTTCTTTTTGGAAGTATTATGCTTAGGGTATAATGAATGGGTAACCCGTCACTAGAGTCGACCTGCTAATTGAGGTTCCAAAGCAGGTTTCGTTAATAGTCCTGCAAAAGTAAAGCCACCCAATTCTGTCAGGGGTGGCTTTTGTTGTTGAGGTCTGAGCGGATAAGACATCTTATCTGAGGAGATTATATCAGGAGTGTGAGGGGGTGTCAAAGGGTGCTTTGGGCTCTATACTCCCTAGCAAAAAAGGGAGATGGGGTATAATGAGGTTGCTTCAGATAGGTCCACTCTCCCGCAGGTTGCGAACCTGCGGGAGGATTGATATTGCCGCTCCGTTGGGTCCACGGGTACTTCAGACCTCACGCCTCCTCTGCCCCCTTCGCCCCGTAGGAGGGCTCTCCAGAGGCCGATTTCCAGACGCCGATTCCAACTGCCGCTGGTAGAGTTGGCTGTAGAGCCCGCCCCGCGACAGCAACTCGCGGTGGTCACCGATCTCGATGATGCGCCCACCCTCCAGGGCGATGATCTTATCGGCGTTGCGG
>CAYFSE010000120.1:0-1844 GCA_964345725.1 uncultured Dehalococcoidales bacterium | reverse complement strand
GCCTGGTTATCTTGAAAGGAATTGTAGCTTCGGTCTGCACCGCTGGTGCGCACTGCACCAGACCTGGAAGTTCGGGGGCGATGTGCCCATCAGACCCTTCATGTTCACTAAAATCGGCTCAAGAAGTGTCCAATCTCAGGGGTGCCCTTAAATGTTAAGAACAAAACACTGTATACTCGCTTTGTGTTTGACACTCCCTATCGGAATAGCTGCATGCTTGTTGACACTGCCACAGGTTGTACCTTCCAGCCAGCAAGTGAGCGCACAATCTGTAACCATTCCCATTAGCGATTCGACCGCGAAGCAATTGAGTATTACAATTCAAGTCCCGATTGGCGCAGCTACTGAGACGATAACAGATGCTTACCACGTTTACCTGCCAACTGTGTACGGATCTGGACAATGGACAGATTGCTCGCAGAGTAGTTTTGGCACCATGCTTATACACGGTGAGCCAGATGACTGGATCACACCAGCCGATGTTTTAATTTATGCCAATGACCAGCTAGGAGTCAAAGGGATGACTGGTACCGGGGCACCTTCAGAACTAGTCAGAGATGAATGGTTTGGAAGACTTCCGGGTTGGACGCGGTCGTTTATGAGAGGAGTCTATGCTCAGCTAGAACCTATACATGAGACCGCGATTGGTTTTGGTATGGGAGATATGTACGAGTGTTTTGCCTATGGGCCAGAAAGTGTTCATGAAGCTGGTGAAGAGGCTTTAGATCCGCTATATTGGGTACCTCAGGCCGAGGCTTTAGCGGAAGCGGTCGGAAAATGCCTAATCTATGCGCCAGCGGTCCGGGACTATGAACTCCTAGCCACACCAGAAGGAGAAGAGCAACCGCGGGATGATTTATTGGCAAGCCTAATTGCTCAAGTCGCTCCTCATGTAGACATATGGATGATTCAACTTGCCAAATATCAATTCTGGGTTGATAGGGGCCTAGACGAGGATGGCAATCCTTATACAATGGATGATTTTAGAAACTGGGTGAGTGGGTGGGTTTCCTGGATAAAGACTGCCAACCCCAACGCAAAGGTTTGGACACAACTGGGGATTGGCCGATTTGACCCGATTCAGCAAGTATGCTTACCTCCTCGGCCACCTGAATACATTTTAGAATACCGAGAGACGCTTATTGAGGCTGGGGTTGATGGTGTTTGGGGCATGCCAGCAATGCCTTGCCAACACTCTACGGACCCACAAGATCATGAGTATTACCTGCAGTACTTAACTACATTTCAAGAAGCAATCGAATTGGCCTGTGGGCAGTAAAGAGGCGGATTTAGAAAAGATGAAGTTTGATATTAGAAAAACATTCAAGAGCAATAAATTTATTGGTGCTTTTCTGGTTCTGTTTTTGACTCCTGCTTTTGTATTTGGTGTTAAAGCGATTTCCTATGGTGAAGAAGTTGATTCTAATGATGATGGTGAAACGTACAATGTTTACCTGCCCATTGTGCACGGATCTCGACATTGGACAGATTGCTCACAAAGTGGTTTAGGGTCCATCCTAATCACTATGCAAGAATTCGACGATTCCACTGGCCCAGAACTGGTCAGCTTGGCTCAGGATGGATATCCGGGTTTAGCAGCCTCAACAACTTATTATACTGCTTTAGAATACTTTCCCAGTCTTGTCGGTTGGGATAAGGCTCATATTTGTAATAGTCTTGAATGTCTTGTAACAAGAGTAGCAAACTCGATTCATGATGGACTACAGTATAGATATCTTGCCTATGGTCCAGAACGTTTAGATGGGGTTCCTGACGAGGAGAAATATAATTTACCTTGGGCGACCGAGCAAGCTCGTCAGATTGCTGATGAAGCGGCCAAAGAA
>CAYFSE010000119.1:0-1811 GCA_964345725.1 uncultured Dehalococcoidales bacterium | reverse complement strand
TTCCCAAACCTCCCACTAGAGTGGCAGGGAAAACCTGCCCCGTACCCCTGTTTAAGCAGGGACAGTGTTGATATGGGGGTGGGGGTGGAAATGATTTACAAAACCATGCCAGAATGCTCCGTCCTCCGCAGTAGCCTGTCCACCCTCCGCAGTAGCACTGCTACGGAGGACGGGCTACGGAGGATGGACCCGCCCTTTAGGGCGGGCAGCTTCACCCGGGACACACCCTCCGCCATGCCGAGAGATTGCTTCGCTTGCGCTCGCAATGACATGACGGAGAGTCATTTTCAATTTGCCTTGCGAAATCTATGAACCTAGCTTAAATGAAAAGCGAGGAATCGTTTTCAAATTGAGAGTAGAGAAACTCAGACGGATAGTCGAAGACTTCGTGTCATCTTATCCTTCGAAGAACCTCGTTCGAAACTGGTGGCGTAAACCCCTTCTGGCTACAGCCAGCGTAGATGACAGATTTAGAATCCTACCGCAGATCGCCTCTGAAGAGCATTTACTGCCAAGGGATCTCCTCTCTTCGGCCAATACGCTGATCGTCTTTTTCCTGCCCTTTGTCAAGGAACTCATTGATGAAAATCGCCCGGGTAAATTCCCTTGTCGTGGCTGGGGCCTGGCCTATGAAGCCACGAATGACCTTATCGGCCTTTTGGCAGAGAAGATCAAGGAACACCTGGCCGAGCATGGCTATAAGTCCGCGCTGACACCCGCCACGCATAACTTCGATGAGATCAAGCTGGTCTCCAGATGGTCTCACAAGCATTTGGCTCATCTATCTGGGCTCGGACGCTTTGGCGTTAATGCTCAGTTAATCACCCCATCAGGGTGTGCAGGTCGTCTCGGCAGTCTCGTTACCGAAGTAGAGCTGGGGGACAATCCCTTGGTAGAGTCCCGAGAACTTTGTCTCCATAAGGCCAACCAGGAATGTCTAAAATGTCTAGGCCGCTGTCCTGTTGGAGCGGTTAAGGAAGAAGGGATTGATCGGCAGCGTTGCTTTACACGACTCAGGGTGAACCTGAATCACACGGAGGCACTGGCTGGCCTCAAAGAGACAACGCATGTGTGCGGCAAATGCGCGGTTGGCCTGCCTTGCAGTCACTTTAGCTGATGAAGCCGCGTCCTATCCACGTGGTCAGGGTTTATGGCTGTTCCTGAACCTTGTGCCCGATCCGGCATGGTCCACTTTATCTTTTTGATTTGGGAGTGAGGGCCTGTCTTCGCTCATATGAGGCGAGTTGACCAACTCTTCTTTACCTTTTTGAGAAAAATATGGTATGTAACAATCTGCCATGAATAGGATTTACAACGACATAGAAGACATCATCCTGACACACAGTTCAGGGGACACGGAAGCATTGAGAAAGGGCTTGACAAAGGGCTACTGCAAGCGGGCATCCGATCTTATCCTGAACAGTAGGGGTGTTGTCCTGATTGGTACAGGGTTCCCCGTTGCCGGCAGCTTTGAAACGGATGGTCCTATAGGTGCCATTAGTCTGTACAAGGTTCTTCAGTATCTGGACAATCAGCCGATATTTGTTTGTGCTCCCCCCATATCTAGAATATTGAGCAGAGACTTTTCCACCTATGAGATCCCCATCTTAGCCTGGAAGGATAGTGTACCCTTGGTCGAAGCGGCGCTGGCCACGCTAAGACCATCCCTCGTTGCTTCTGTGGAACGCCCCGGCATAGCTGAGGATGGACGTTACTACAATATGCGGAAAGAAGACATCACAGACTACGCCGCGAAATATGACCTGTTTTTTTGCTTATGCCCCTGTCCCACCCTAGCCTTTGGCGACCGC
>CAYFSE010000118.1:0-7336 GCA_964345725.1 uncultured Dehalococcoidales bacterium | reverse complement strand
AGAAACCTGTCCACGGCGTGACGGAACTGGCGGACCATAAGGATATTGTCTTGTTCATCGAGGGCCACTACAGCTACGCAATCGCTGTGCTCCACCACCTCTCTGGTGGTCTTTGCGCCGCCGGCTTTCTCTACTGTGTCCACGCGTACGTTTACCGCCCGCCCGTGATAAATCTGTTGCGTAGCTAGCTTTTTTTCCGGCTTCAACATACTCCTCCTTGCCAATTGCGGAAGTTCTCATAATACTCCCTCCCCTAGCGGGAGGAAGTTAGAGGGAGGGAGATTTCACCCTCACCTTAATCCTCTCCCATCGAGGGAGAGGGTCTTTGTCACGACATATGCGGTTAAGTCTAGCTAGAACTGCACCGCTCCGGCTGCTGGGTCTCAAAGGTCATAAATAAGAGCCACCTCATCGCAGTCGGGAAACTTGGGACAGCGATAGCATTCTGCCCAGACCTTGTGGGGCAGCTCTTTCTTGTCGATCAGTCGGAAGCCGTGTTTTTCGAAGAAAGGCGCCTTGCGAACGAGGCAAAAAACCTTGGGTATCCCTAGCTCCTTCGCGTCGCTAAGACAGGCCTGGAGCAGCAAGGACCCGATCCTCTGGTTCTGTTCCTCTTCATCTACAGCCAGAGACCTGACTTCCGCTAAATCAGCCCAGGTAACCTGCAATGCAGCACAAGCGATGACCCGACCTCCTTTCCTGACCACGAAGTAATCTCTAATACCGTCATAAATCTCGGATAAGGCGCGTGGTAGCATCTCCCCCTTATCAGCAAAATGACTGATTAGCTTGTGCAGGGAGTTGGCGTCGCTCACCCTTGCTCGATCAACCTTTATGTCAGTCTTGATTCCTTCTTCCTCCCAGTTTCTCCCAGAGCGAACCATAGAAATAGGTTGGCTCGTGAATTCTCAAGAAGTGAGCGATGTGAGGGCTGATCTTCACTCGGACAGTTTGCCCGTCTGATAACGGCAATTCAACCTGTCCGTCAATGCTAAGTACGACCTTCTCTCTGTGGGCAACCATCAAATCAACCGTGCTCTGAGCGGGCAGTACCAGGGCGTGACTCAATCCGAGGTGGCACGATACTGGCTGGAGGACGATTTCCTTGGATCGCGGATGGAGAATCGGTCCGCCAGATGCCAGTGAGTAGCTTGTGCTCCCGGTAGCGGTGGCCACAATTACACCGTCAGCCCGGTAAGTGGTTAGCGCGGCACCGTCAATTCTGGCTTCTATGTTAACCAGGCGGACTGCCACACTGTGTATCACCACATCATTCAAGGCATGAAAGCTTCTGTCTGCCACCTGAGCCTCGAGCATGGCCCTTTCCTCGATCCAGCCTTTCCCCTTGAGCAGACCGGGCAAATGGGACAAGACCTCGTTGCCATCTATCTCCGTGATAAACCCCAGCCTGCCCAGGTTTATGCCCAGAATGGGCACAGACGAAGAAGCTACGATTCGAGCAGAATGGAGGATAGTGCCGTCTCCACCGATACTGAGAACTAATTCTGTGCCTGCCACCTGTGGTTTAGCTTTATCCTCGTCCCACGCTGAGCACCGCCACGAAGAGACGCCCCTAGAGGATAAGAACTCTTCCAGTCTCTGACATAGGTCCCCGGCTTTCTCACGTAAAGGGTGGTACAGAATACCAATACGCTTCACAGGTGAGCGAAGTCTATCACTCGCAAATTCTGACTGTCAAACTATTTAACAGAACCAACTGATGCCGCTTTCCAGAACTCAAGCAAGGAATGCTTACTTCCCTTTGAACTTGGGCAAGGGCTTCTTCTCCAGGAATGCTTTCACGCTCTCGCGGTGGTCCTCACTCTGCCGGCATATCCGTATAGAGTCGGTCTCAAGGTCAAGCTGACGCGCCAGCCTGTCGAAGAGACCGCGCCACACCATCTTCTTGGTTAGTTCCACGGAAAGAGGTGCCTGGTGAACTATCTTGTTGGCCAATTCCCTGGCTGTCTTCATCAAGTCATCAGGTGGAACGACCCGACTTACAAGGCCGATTCGCAGGGCTTCCGCGGCATCGATTAACTCGGCGGTGTACATTAATTCCAGAGCGCTGGACATCCCTGTGGCCAGGGGAAGGTAACATGTCAGGCCGAAGTCAGGCACCAGTGCTCGTGCCACCTGGGCAACACCAAACCTGGCTGTCTCTGAGGCTATTCTGATGTCACAGCTTAGTGCTAGGGATAGACCAGCGCCGACACAGGGGCCGTTTACGGCGGCAATGGTTGGTTTGAGCAGCCTGGGGAAGATATCAACAGCCGGCCACCCGGTTACCTGGAGACGGTTGAAGCGAGATTGCAGGGCGGCCCCAGTCAGCGCCTGCATGGCGGAAACATCAGCACCGGAGCAGAAACCACGCCCTGCACCGGTGAGAATCAATACCCTGACGTTGTCATCGCGGGCCACTTCATCTACTGCCAAAGGCAGGTTCATTCCCATCTTCACGGTAAGCGCGTTCAACTTATTCGGTACGTTGAGGGTCAAAGTGGCGATCCCGCAATCATCCTTTTCCAGCAACAGGTCTTCATACTCCATCCTGTTCACCTCCTGTTCGTACGATTAGTCGAAACAACCATTATAGCAGGGGCAGAGTAATCTTTTTTTGACCGTCCCGCACCGACTCAGCATATTCGAGGCAATAACTCCCCGGATAGCATATCCACGATTCGGGAAGGACCGAGCTTTGTCTTCATCACCACCTTCCCTGCGTGCTCATTGGTTACCTCGCCGATAATGGCAGCGTCTCTGCCATAGCGATTCTTTCTCATTTGGGCCAGAATCTTCTTGGCATCGGCGGGGTGGGTTATGGCTACCAGCTTGCCTTCATTGGCCACGTAAATGGGGTCCAGACCCAGGAGCTCGCAGGCAGCCTTAACCTCTTCCTTCACGGGTATCTTATCTTCTTCTATCACAATGCCGGCATTCGATTGCCTGGCCAATTCGTTGAGCGTGGTGGCCAAGCCACCCCTGGTAGGGTCGCGCAGGCAATGAATCCTGGATGAGCCCTCCAGCATCCGAGACACCAGTTTATTCAATGGAGCACAGTCGCTCTTCAGAGTCATAGAGAACTTCAATCCTTCGCGCTGACTCATTATCGCTATACCGTGGTCGCCGATGGTGCCGCTCAGCAGAACCTTATCACCAGCTCTGGCGTTGGCTCCTGAGATATCAACTCCTGGAGGCAGTATCCCTACGCCCGATGTAGTGACAAACAGTTTGTCGGCCTGCCCTCGATTTACCACCTTGGTGTCCCCGGCGATGATACGTACGCTGGCTTCTTTAGCGGCCTTCTCTATTGATTGGACTATCTGCTCAAGCTCTCTCAGGAGAAAGCCCTCTTCTATGATTGCCGAGAGGCTCAGATATAGAGGTTTGGCTCCATTCATGGCCAAGTCATTCACCGTGCCGCAGACGGCCAGCTTACCGATATCTCCGCCGGGGAAAAAGATGGGATTTACTACGTAGCCATCGGTGGTGAAAGCCAGCCGTCCACTGGCTTCGAAAATAGCCGAATCGTCCAGCTTATTGAGTGCCGGATTGGCCAGGAAGGGCAGGAACTGTTTCTCCACAAGATCGTGGCTCAATTTGCCACCGCTACCATGGGCTAAAAGAATAGTGTCATCCATCTGCTTGCTTTGTCCCTACCGTAGAAATCCTAGAAATCCTCAGCAGCACCATATTGATAGTAGGCGGCGCAGGCGCCTTCACTGGAGACCATGCAGGGACCGACAGGGCTTTCCGGACTGCAGACCTTCTTGAAGAGTTGGCACTCCAGCGGTATCGCTGCGCCACGAATTACATCCCCGCATAGACATCCTTTAGGCTCCCTGGGTCGTTTCAGACTCACCGAAAAAGCCTTATCGGCGTCAAATTGCCCGTATTTTGCTCTAATCTTCAAGCCGCTTTGAGGAACAATTCCGATCCCCCGCCAGTTAGCTTCGCCAATCTCAAAAACATCGTCCATCAGTTGCCGGGCTTTCCTATTTCCCTCTGGCTTCACTCCCCGTGGGTAAGCTATCTCCACTTTGGGCTCGCCCTTTTCGATTTGCTCCACCAGCTTGTCGATGCACAGCAGGATATCTATTGGTTCAAATCCCGAGATGACGCAGGCGACTCCATAGTTGCGGGGGATAAACTCATACGGATGAGAACCAATTATAACGCTGACATGGCCGGGACAAACGATGCCGTCCAGCTTTACCTCGCCTGAATCGAGCAGTGCTTTCGTCACCGGCGGGGTCAGCTTACTAAGGGATAGAACATAGAAGTTTTTCATTTTCTCCTGTTGTGCCTTGAGTATGGAAGCTGCTATCGTGGGCGCCGTCGTCTCGAAGCCGATGCCGATGAAGATGACTGGTTTTTCAGGATTGGCTTTGGCTATCTCTACAGCGTCTATGGTGGAGTATACCAAGCGGACATCTGCTCCCTCGGCTTTCGCCTTTTGCAGGCTCGAATAGCTGCCCGGAACTCTAATCATGTCCCCGAAAGTAGTGATGATGACGTCCGGCAGTCGTGCCAGGGCGATGGCTTTGTCCAGGTCAACGGTGGCGGTGACACAGACGGGACAGCCTGGCCCCGACCTCAGCTCTACGGTCTGGGGAACTAACTGGCGAATCCCGTATCGTAGTATGGCATGCGTGTGTCCGCCGCAAAATTCCATCAGTCTTATGGTTTTGGTGGAGTGCTGAGCAATTCTGCGTGCTAGCCCCCGGGCTAGCTTGCTGTCCTGATACTCGTCAATGAACTTCACTTAGACTGGCTATCTCTTGCAGGAGCTTAAGGGTCTCCTGGGCTTCAGCTTCATCTATGACGCCTATAGCATATCCCGTATGCAACAATACGTAGTCCCCTATCTTTACCTCTGGAGTGAACGCAATACTAACTCGACGCCTCACTCCGGCGATCTCTGTTTCCGCCTCATCTCCATCTATGGAGACAATCTTTACCGGCACTGCTAGGCACATGGCCCTATATTTTAGCCTAGGTCCCTCTATATTACAAACTGAGATCTTGAGCCCGAAAGAAATCGCAATTGACGCTAGTTCGGTAGTATGTTATTTTATGCGACATAATTCCTTTGGGGCAGTATAGGTTAAATCAGCCCCGATTAGGCCTGACCTCAATTCACCGAGGCACCCAGGAGGCCATAAGATTTTCATAAGGCGGGTTAGATGCGAAGCGACATAGTGAAAAAGGGCATCGAGCGGGCACCTCACCGGGCGTTGCTGCGCGCTGTCGGTTGCTCTTCGGATGACTTGGCCAAGCCGTTTATCGGAGTGATCAACAGCTTTAGCGAGATTGTTCCCGGGCATGTCCATCTGCAGACAATTGCCGAGGCAGTAAAAGAGGGGATTCGCAGCCGAGGCGGAGTGCCTTTCGAGGTCAACACCATAGCTGTCTGTGATGGCATCGCCATGAACCATCCGGGAATGAAATATAGCTTGCCCAGCCGGGAACTTATCGCTGATTCAGTCGAAATTCTGGCTCAAGCTCACCCCTTCGATGGTCTGGTATTCATCCCTAATTGCGACAAAGTGATTCCGGGGATGCTGATGGCTGCAGTGAGGCTTAATTTACCTTCTGTCTTTGTGAGTGGCGGACCAATGTTGGCCGGCAAATCTGTCCGGAGGAACGCTACCAGGTCAGTTGACCTTATTACTGTATTTCAGGCTGTAGGCGAAGTGGCTAGAGGGAAGATCACCGGAGCTGAGTTGCAGGAACTGGAGACGGTCGCCTGTCCTGGCTGTGGGAGTTGTGCGGGGATGTTCACTGCTAATACCATGAATTGTCTGTGCGAAGCTTTGGGTATGGCTTTGCCGGGTAACGGCACGATACCGGCGGTGGAAGCACGGCGCAGGGAACTGGCATACAAAGCCGGGCAGCAAGTTATGGAAGTACTGGGTAGCGGTGTTCGGCCCAGAGACATTATCACCGAGGATTCCCTTTATAATGCCTTTGCTGTGGACATGGCTCTTGGTGGTAGCACAAATTCTGTACTTCACCTTGCCGCCGTAGCGCACGAGGCTGAGGTAGATTTTCCCTTGTCCCTGGTTAACGAGATTAGCGACTCCATTCCTCATATCTGCAAGCTAAGCCCGGCTAGCGATTGTCACATTGAAGACCTGGACTTGGCCGGTGGCATTCCGGCCGTAATGCACGTGCTGTCGGGACTACTGAAGCTCGAGGCGAGCACCATCTTGGGGAAGCCGATAGGCGACGTAGCGAGGAAAGCCAGAGTCAAGGACAGAGAGATAATCCGTTCCCTCTCACGACCGCATGCCCCTGCTGGTGGTATTAGCATATTATTTGGCAATTTGGCGCCTGACGGTGCTGTGGTGAAAAGCGCTGCAGTGGCTTCTGAGATGTTAGTCCACCGCGGTCCAGCGAGAGTCTTCGATAGTGAGGAGGAGGCTACGGCGACGATAATGAAAGGCAAATTCAAGTCAGGTGACGTAATTGTCATTCGGTATGAAGGCCCCAGGGGAGGGCCTGGAATGCCGGAGATGTTAGCAGCCACCTCCCTCCTCAGCGGCATGGGTATGGATAAAGAGGTGGCTCTCGTTACAGACGGACGCTTTTCCGGAGGCACGCGAGGAGCAGCCATTGGTCATGTCTCCCCCGAGGCGGCGGAGAAAGGACCAATAGCGGCTTTGCGGAATGGTGATGTCATTGGCATAGACATACGTCACCACAAGTTGGAAGTAGAACTAAGCGGGAGAGAGCTAAAACACCGACTGGCTTCGCTGCCTGCCTTCAAACCGAGGATTGAGACTGGCTATCTTAAGAGGTATAGTGATAAAGTAAGCTCGGCCAGCACTGGCGCGGTGTTTGCCGCATAAGGGTCAATTATGAAGAAAAGTGGTGCTCAGATTCTTTGTGAGAGTCTTATTAGAGAAGGGGTAGAGGTCGTTTTTGGCATTCTCGGTGGTTCTGTCTTGCCAATATATGATGCCTTCCCCCAGTATCCTAAACTCCGACATATATTGGTTCGCCATGAGCAGGGAGCAGCTCATGCCGCCGATGGCTATGCTCGAGCCACTCATAGGGCCGGTGTGTGTATAGCGACTTCGGGCCCCGGAGCTACCAATCTGGTTACCGGCATTGCCTGCGCTTACATGGATTCCGCACCGATGGTAGCTATAACTGGCCAGGTAGCCAGATCTGGTATTAGCAGGGACGCCTTTCAAGAGATGGATATTACAGGTATCACCATACCAATCACCAAACATAACTACCTTGTCACCGACGTTGGCGGGCTGGCTAGAACTGTCAAAGAAGCCTTTCACATTGCCCAGACGGGAAGGCCAGGACCTGTGCTTGT
>CAYFSE010000117.1:0-6550 GCA_964345725.1 uncultured Dehalococcoidales bacterium | reverse complement strand
ATGGAATTAATCCAGCCCGCTATGGAAGATCGCATTTCGGGTACTAGCTCGGGCACGATATTGCTGGGGACTGTAGAAAGCGACATACATGATTTGGGCAAGAACATGGTCAAATTATTACTCAGTTGCTATAAGGTAACAGTTTATGATCTGGGTGTAGACGTACCGCCGGGAGAATTCCTGCGTCAGGCTGAAGAGTTACAACCTGACATCTTGGGGTTATCTGGACTAATAACCAAAGCTTATGATTCAATGCGGGAGACGATTGCGCTGTTTCGTCAAGAGGGGTATCAAATTCCAATAGTAATTGGTGGCAGCCAGCTTAGTGAAGAGGTGTTCCGTTACACGGGTGCCGATTACTGGGTGAATGAGGCGGATGTAGGTGTGAAATTATGCCTGCGTTTACTGAAGTAAGCATGGGTAACGCGTCACCATCCACTGTCCTGCCATGCCGCTACGTTCCCTACTCCTCTTAAGCAGGTCAAATATGAGGGCAAATATTGCATTAAGGCTTTCTGGCAGCGATTCTGTCCTAACGAATTGATAATGTACCTGTAATCATCTAAACATCTAGCTATGGAATGCGGTAGGACAACGATGGATCAAGTTAATCTTGAACGCTGTAAGTTGATCGCTTGTGCTGCGGTTATTGAAGAAATGTTACCCTTTATACCACCGCGCATGAGCTATGAAGTTCTGGACTTTGGTCTCCATACTGACCCTAAGTCATTGAAGATGGCGCTACAGAATGCGATTGATTCCTCGGATCCCCTTATCGAGACCATCCTATTAGGTTACGGCCTCTGCTCTCAGGCCGTACTAGGATTAAGGTCAGGCAGCCGTACTTTCATCATCCCTCGGGTAGATGACTGTATTGCTATCTTTCTCGGCTCGGCAGTCGAATATCGAAAGCAATACAGTATTGTACCTGGCACGTATTACTTGACCAAGGGATGGATTGAATCCGGCGAGACCCCTTTCAGCGAATACGAGATTCTCGTCAAGCGCTATAGTGAACAGATAGCGCAGCGTATTATCAATAAGATCCTCAAGAATTATACGAGACTGGCACTTATTAACACAGGCAATAATGAACTGGAGTACTATCGGGAGCATGCTCGGAGTATGGCTGAGCGATTTAACTTGCGCTACGAAGAAATCCAAGGGTCAGACGCAATTATCAAAAAGATGCTATATGGACCCTGGAACGATGAATTTGTCATTGTCCCACCTGGTAACATCATTTCTTTTCTTGACTTCAGGAAGAATGGGCCATAATTATCTGTAAGGCCACCAACTCCGGTGAGTCCGCCGACTTATTTTTCTAATTTACTGCCTCCGTATTCCTAACCGTTAGCAGGAGTTCAGCAAGATTATGCACAGCCACCTGTCCAGCCTTTTGCCGAATATAGCTACGGTATTCTGAGGACACAATACCTAAGCTATGGCAGGCCTACTCGGTATGGTGTCCCTGCAATTACGAGGATAATCCCTCGCTCGGCTGGCGACCTGCACCATGAGCGTGACTGACAGACGCCGAAGCAGAGTCAAGCCGGCTTCTCAAGCTTTCCCGGTCCAAATGAAGAGTAATCCAGGTCATAGAATTGCCTGCATACGGTAAATAGACCATACTGCACGCCGCCTAGAACTATTTTCGCCTCGGCAGAATCACGGTAATACTTCTCGTAGTTGTTTTCGCGGACATAGCCGAAGGAACCCATGAGCTCCATCCCCCTCAGGATTAGTTCTGATGCTCTCCTGGTAATAAACACATGCACCGCGTGTCCTTTGGTTGCCATGCTTACCGAATCCCAGGGACCATAGATCTCCCGATGGTCAAACTGATACGCCAGTTCCAAGAAGGCGGCTCTGGCCACGGTTATCACTGATGCCATCTCGCCCAATATTGCAGCCGAGGAAAGATGCTGATTGATTGGTTTTCCGCCTACTACCCTCTTTCCCGTGTAGTCAACAAGGACATCGAAGGCCCCTTGTAGAATACCTGTGGCATGTCCCGCGTTCATAGCCATAGGAGCGGCCAGGATTTCTTGAAAGATGGCCCAGGCTTCAGGTCCCTGCAGTCCCCACTCCTTGGGCACCCTGACATTATCAAAATAGGTCGAGGTGTTTCGGTCAGATTGCATGCCGCATTTGACTTCAAATTTGCCATGGGAAACGCCAGACCAGGGCTCGGGGACATAGATCAAGGCGAAGCCATCTATTCCCATACGCGGGGCCATATTACAAGCCACGCAATTGAGGTCAGCTATGCCACTATTAGATGCCCAGAACTTGTTTCCGTCTATTACCCACTCGCTACCTTCAAGTTTGGCTCTCACGCCTATCGTTCTGCCCTCATTGAGAGAGTTCTCAATATCAACGGCAGACTCGACTTCGCTGAAGTTCATACAGGCAACGGCTAACTCCTTGCCGGTGAACTTGGGGGCAAACTTATCAAGCACCGCTTTCGCCCACGCCTTTGCCTTCGGAGAAAAGGGGCCAATATAGGCTGTGAAAGCCGGTTGCCACCCCCAATCGGTGCAGGCACTATGCATACTTATGCCGTAGTCCCCGCGCCCTATCTGCTCCTGCTTCAGGGCAGCGCCAACAACAGTACCCTTCTCCCCGGTGCCACCGTACTCCTCCGGTATCATGCTTTTCTGAGAACCGAGACCCACTTGCAGTTTCTTCAGGATGGGAGTGATTATCTGTTCATGGGTTACGTCATCGTCAATCTTGTCACGAACCGGCATGATTTCCTTGTCGGTGAAATCGGCAAACACTTGCTGCAGCATCCGTTGCTCTTCGTTAACAAAACACTCCGGGTACTGTAACTTGTACCACTGACTGGTCTGATTCATCTCTTATCCCTCCTTTGAACGCCCATTTCTTGTCAAGTTCTGTGCTTCGATATTAGATTTCTCCAGTTAATAGATCTCCAATCCGTCTTTACCCCCTTTTCTAGTCCATTTCCGACTCTCCTCTGCTGCGTAGTGCAAGTCACTCATGCTGGAGATACCATCATCCAAACGTATCATTCCCAGCGGCTTTGCTAGATCCGAGATCAAAGCCGCCCAATATCGTAGTTAGATAGCAGTTTCCTGCCTCAAGGCTTCCACAATTCCCTTAACTTTCTTCTTATGTTCCTCTCTACCTATAGTGTATGAATGCGGAACCCAATTCATGTCCTGCAAATTCCTCACCATACTGGGAAGCAAATCCCGGGGTATGGATACAGGTAACAGACCCTCTGGGAACAAGTTTCTTGCTCTCATGCCGAAACTCGGAAGCGTTAGATTCAGTTCACCACTCAGGTAGGGGTAAATGTACAGCCATGCACAACCCATAACCACTGTTCCCTTGTTAGACCACATTTTCCCGGTCGAATAGCTCATTGCTCTCAGCAGAATCTCTATCTGACTCAAGTTAGCGGTAATAATCAAAACATCTGGCTCGAATGATAGTTGGTCCAAGGGAGAGCAAGCGACGTACTTGACAGCCCCCTTCGCCAGTCTCGGTACGACCTGGTAGATTCCTCTGTTAGCACGTGCGTCCTCAAAGATTTCTAACTCAGGGCCTACTCGTCCGCTCTCGAAAATTGGGTCACTATCCACCATGCCCAATATCAGCGGCCCTATTATGCACGTGAAGTTCTCTTCTGCTACATAGAAAGTGCTGCCATTCTGCGCTTCCACAAGCATCTCACAGAAGTCTAGAGTCTTATCCAGCCTTCCCATTCCATCCGGTTTTGTACGTTGGAACTTAACACCTACCGGTTTCCTCTCGAATTCAAATTTGTTAAGTATGGATAAGTCCTGCTGTATTGAACTCACGGTAACTCCCCTTCTGGTTTCATGATATGCCCGAGTGTCATTTACTGCACTATATGGTGACCACAATTGACAACAAGTGTGTGCCCCGTTATCCCGCTGGACTCGTCTGAAGCCAAGAACACTGCAGCAGCAGCTACCTCAGCTTCTTCAGTAGGTCTCTGGAGAGAATAGTCTTCGGTAATTTTGCCCATCAACTCCTCAAATTGAACACCAGTAGCCTTGGACCTGCCCCTTACCACATTAATGAGACGTTCCCCCTTGACGGCAGCAGGGCTAATGCAGTTGACACGGATATCGTATTTTCCCACCTCGACAGCCAGTGTTTCGGTTAATCCAATGATTCCCCACTTAGAAACACAGTAAGGACTTCTCATAGGATACCCAAACCTTCCGGCATCGCTACCTATGTTCACTATATTGCCTTTTCGGCGCGGAATCATGTGTTTAAGCACCTCCCTGGCGCAAAGCATGCTCCCGGTTAGATTAATAGCCAGTACCTCGTTCCAATCTTGCAGCCTGAGGTCAACGACATTGACAGTAGGTCCACCAATGCCGCTATTATTAACCAGAATATCGACCTTCCCGTAGTCATTGATAGTCTCGGCTACCAGCCGCTGCACTTGCTTTTCATCAGAAATGTCCGTTTGCATGGCTTTTGCCCTACCTCCGCGTGATTTGATGTTCTCAACAGTGTCATCTAACCTGGAGGAGGTGCGAGCGGCTATTACTACTGTTGCCCCCTCAGAAGCAAAGGCCATCGAGATAGCCTTACCGATACCTCTCCCCCCGCCAGTAACAATAGCTACTTCATCTTTCAATCGCATGTATTGTACCTCCCTTAGGTGCCAATTCGAAGTCTACAATCTTGACATGAAGAGTGGCGGTCTCCCAGTGGGCTGCCGAACAGACATAGCATCCCACGTCAATAGCACACACGATGTAGAACATCCCTTCCGTTGTTTCTCTGTTAATTTGTTTCTTTGGCGGAGGTCAATGACTAAACCAATCGGGGTAGATCTGTGTGAAGACTACAGAGGATAAAGAGGGATCGCACGAAGGTCCAAGATACTTAATAGGGTATCCAATGTGTCTCGCCTCAAGCGCCTGCAGTCCTTCGACAGCTCTGGCCATCATTGCCGGTGGCAGCGCCATAATCATCTCATCCTCGGTAACGGTGCCGAACTCCCTCTCTCCCAGACAGGGAATAGCCAGGGCCGGCTTGCCAGTAGTGTAGCATTGAGCTAGCCCATCGGCGCAGGATCCCTCACCGATGAAGAAAAACTGAAAGCGCTCATAGTTTTTGAACTGGAGCCCGTTCATCAGGAACATCATCTGCGCCGGGTTAGCGTAGATTAAGATAACATCGGGGTCAAGTTTCCCGGCAGCCAGCGGGGCAAGCACTACAGCTTCTCCCGGGGGAACCACGGGGTATTCAGCCATTTGTTTTCTGGCTTCTTCCACGTTGGCAAACCAGGTCCTGGCGAAGGCATTTGCCTCCCAGGCAACCTCTTTTTCGGTAGTAGCTGCCAGACCATTGATTCGAGCACAGCGCTCACCGAGGTTATCTCTGGTCACCCCTACCGTCAAGCCTATTCTTCGCACGAGAGCCGGTACCTGGCAAAAAGTGGCTCGGCGGTCAAGTGGCATCACCTCCGGTATCCTATCCAGCTCCGCCATTTTTTGCAGTCTCTTGTAGGCAATGGGGCTTGTTCCCACGCGAAGCAAACGCTCCATCTCCTGGGTGAGTCTTGCCCAGTCAACCACTGTGGCTTCTCTTTTCTCCACTTGCTTCCTCCTTTTTTTCCGTTCGTTATTTGGCAAAAGAATCATAGGCAGCTTAGCCTGTGATTGTCAATACTACACGCGTGGCTTTGCTCGTTTCCTTGGGCTGCTGCCTTTCTGATGCTATGTCCTACGCGGGATACTATTCTCATCGAAGGAACCCAGACCGGCTTCCCTAGTGACACATCTCTCCTGCCATTGCCAGGAACCGGAGTGATGGGGCAATCCCTAGCATAGAGGAAAGCTTTCGATCCTGTACCCAGATTGATGGCAGATGATGGGCCTCAAATGCCGAATGAAGAAGGTACTGTGCTAGTCAGGGCTTATACTCGAGTGCTCTCCGGTAAGGGGATCTGTAGTCCGGGTCCTTCAGATATGGGCATGTATCACCGCATTTCTCTTTACTAGCGCACTTGATAACGTGGGATCCGTCGTCATATTTCACAATATAGGCATTAACATGGTAAATCGGGCAGCTTATGCGATGCCTGTCAACTGGGCTTGCCATGCTTAGTCATGTCTCCTTGAGAAGCGTTCTTAGTTTATCTTCACGGTTCTTTCTTTTCTTGGCTACTATCAAGAAGGTTCTGGGCACATCTGCCATGAGCGCTTTTGACTGTTCGGCAGCATCGGTGTAAAACGAGATAAGCTTCTGCTCCACATCAATGGCCTGATTCAAGGCATCAGCGTAGCCTGGTTCCTTCGCCGGCTCCTTCTCAAACGTGTATTTATCGGTTTCTACACTAAAGGCAAAACACCCCTCAATGGCATCAGTAATAACGCCGTAGTATGCCCTTTGAATCATCGTTGCATAGTTGTTGTTCTCTTTGGAAAAGCTGAGAAAAACCTCCTTCGCGTTGGGATGTCTTTCTGCCATCTTTTCATAAAAGGCAGCGGAATCCGATTCGAGCTGCTTGGCGAAACTGATGACCGAT
>CAYFSE010000116.1:0-2928 GCA_964345725.1 uncultured Dehalococcoidales bacterium | reverse complement strand
CGTTGCACTTGCCATTCTCAATGCCGTGAAAAACTTCGATACGGTCAAAGGCAGGACCCTGATGATCTCCGGCGGTCCGGGTCAGCGGATGCTGTACGAGGATATGCTGCGTGCCGTTCTGGGGACTCTTGGATTACCGCTGCCGCCGAGACACAAGTTTTATGAAGAGCCCCTTGCACTGGATTGGTACGACACGGAAGATGCGCAGTCACTGCTGAACTACCAGCAGAGGACTCTCGACGACTATTGCAGGGACCTTGCCAGTCGGATGCCTTCACCCGTAGTAGCGCTTATGCGCCACGTAATCGGGCCCGTCTTCGGCAGGCTGATCGTTCGCCTAATGTAGCGACAAGTCTGTCGATGGGTACGGAGCTCGGAAACAACATCCCGAAAGCGCCGGGTTCGAGCTTGAAAACTGCGGGCCGTTGTTCACCATGTGGCGTCGTGACAGGAGTCACGACGGGACTTTCGTTGCCACAGGAGTGGCAACGCTACATTCGCTTCGACGGGCTCAGGACGAACGGATTCAATCTGATCTTTGTAAAATAGTAAAGATTTTTAATACTGTCCGGAGTGCGCTTAACCTCTTGTTTTGGATTACGTTTATGCCGTGGTGTCCATTGTACCTGGATGGTATAATGCCTGTAGTTCATCGGTTCCCATCGTCCCGACAGCGATGAGGAAATGAACAATGTCCGTTCAAGTTGATTTTTTACGAACCATAGCTTACTTTTCAGGCCTGGAATCCGCCGAGACAGAGTCGATTCGCGAGTTCGTCTTCGAGAAAGCCGTGGAGAGAAACGAGATGATTTTGCTTGAGGATGAACCCGCCGATGCGTTGTACTTCGTCTTCTCCGGTGCTGTCAAGGTCTTCAAGACGTCACCGGATGGCAAGGAGCAAATCCTTTATATCATACGGCCCGGCGAATCTCTCAACGATGTTGCCTGCTTTGACGGCAAGCCGAATCCTGTCGGTGCGCAGGCTATGGGGCCGGTCTTGCTTTACGGGATAAGGAACAGCGACCTTGAGGTCATACTCGGGGACTATCCTGCGGTGGCTATAAATGCGACAAAGGTTTTGTGCGATCGTATCCGGCATTTGATGTCGCTCATCGAAGACCTGTCTTTCAGACACGTGATCGGCCGGGTAGCCAAGATACTATTAGAATATGCCGGCGATGGAACGGGTAGCAGGCCCAGGCTCACGCAACAGGATATGGCAGCCATGGCGGGAACTGCCAGAGAGATGGTAGGCAGGTCGCTCAAAGTTCTGGAGGATGAGGGCACTATAAAACTGGATCGCCATCGCATATTGATAAACGACAGGGAAGCTCTCAAAGAAATGGCAGGTGTAGAAGCTTGAGACAAAGGTCACATACAGCCGCCGCGCAGGCGCTCTATCATAATTATTGTGGAGGCAGGTGAAATGCCTTTAATGCCTGTAATTAACCGTGAAAAGTGTAATGGATGTGGCTTATGTGTGAGTGTATGTCATTGTGGTGCATTCGTTATGATCGATGATACGATTACCATTATTGAGACCAAACTCTGCGGCTGGTGTACTAACTGTGAGGCTGTATGCCCGACGGGCGCAATAGCGTGTGCCTTCGAGATACTGTTCGCAGACCGATAGGCGCCGGTTGATATTATTGCCGCTCTTCCTTTATTGCCCTCCCAAATGATGACTGCCCTTTGTGCAATTGCCGTCATACTTGTGTAACGAGGCGGCGCGGACTGACAATAACCGGGGACACCTCCTAAAACGCAGCCCCAAAATGTGATGATTTCTTAATCTTTCCTTGCCACATTTTATGATTTTTCCACAGTTAATGCCTATCATGGCTGGATATCGGAACACCGGGCGTTGGCAGGACGTCCTGTAATATGGCTAACCTTATTTGGCGCACTGGCAGTTGAGCGCAAAGGTCGTGTGAGTGAGACTAAAGTCGCATACAAAGCGATATTCTTTAAACTAGAATACTTTTGATTAGTCAAATGGGGGCATCGGGATGAGGCATAGACTGGGGGATACGCCTGAAAAGGCGAGGGTAAAAGAGAAATGCAGGCACCACTGGATAATCGAGGGGCATACAGGACCTTTCAGCAAAGGTGTGTGCAAACTGTGTGGTTCCAGCAAGGAATTCAGGAATTACGTGCCATATACAGCAAGAGGAGTAGACGCATCTAAAATACGTGAACCGCTCGATCTGAAAGACAACGAATCAATGAGTGCAAGATCTGGCTCTTGATGCGGGACCCGAAAGAAACCGGAGGCGTAATGGATAGAACTCGAAGGAGAAGGTGGAGTGAACTCGATGAGTTGTTTGCTCCGGGCGTGTCTCGGGATTACCCGAACAGTCGAGTGGGGCAAGTTGAGGAGGTTCAACCGGAGCGAGAGGAAATAGCCTCTGAAGAGGAGAACTATCGTGATCTCTTGCAGAAAGTTAAGGCCGATTTCATTAATTATAAGCGAAGGGTGGAGCGCGATAGGGAGGAGCAGACAAAATCAGCCAACAGGGAATTAATCGTGAAATTGCTTCCGACTATCGACGATTTGGAACGCGCTTTAAGGTCGGTTCCCGGGGAAATTGCCGACGGCGACTGGGTAGAGGGAATAGGTCTTATACACCGAAAGTTGATGGCGGTTTTAGGCGAGGAAGGGCTGACAAGAATAGACGCAGAGGACAGGGAATTCGATCCCTGGGAGCATGAAGCAGTATTCTGCGAAGATTGCTCGGATTCGGGAGAAGCTAAGGTGAAGACCGTGCTCAGAGAAGGTTACAGGCTTTATGACAAAGTGATTCGCCCGTCCCAGGTGGTTGTATCTAAAGGAGAGGACATAACGGACGAGGTTGCGATGGATTCAGATAGCGAGTGATATAACGAAAAAGAACCATTTGAAGAGGAAAAAAGGAGGAAAATAAGATG
>CAYFSE010000115.1:0-9734 GCA_964345725.1 uncultured Dehalococcoidales bacterium | reverse complement strand
ATGTATGGAAGCTCACATGGGCATATTGGGGCCCAGTGAGGTTTGCATAAGTACAGCCAACCGTAACTTTCAGGGTCGGGTTGGAGACGTGACGGCCAAAATATATCTGGCTTCGACGGCGACGGTGGCAGCCTCGGCGTTGAAAGGCAGAATAAATGACCCGCGAGAGTTTTTCTAGGAGCCGTAGATGGAACTCAAAGGCCGAGTTTGGAAGTTTGGCAAGGATATTGACACCGATGAGCTCTTTGCCGGAAGGTTCATGATGGGAGGCGACGAAACGAGTCGGAGTCAGTATCAGGAGTTCATCGCCAAGAGCGGGCTGAGCGATGTCGGGCATCGTCAGAACGTGCCCAAGGAGTTCCTCACCAAGGTGGGGAAAGGGGACATTATAGTTGCCGAGGAGAACTTTGGCATTGGTTCCAGCAGGCAGCAGGCAGCGGAGACGCTGAAGTTCAAGGGTGTGCAGGCCGTAGCAGCCGACTCAATCCACAGGATATTCTTCAGGAACTTCTGGAATCTGGGCTGCCCGGCCATAGATTTACCAGGTATTTCGACCGAGTTCAAGACCGGGCATGAGATAATGATAAGCCTCAGTCAGAGCGCTATTAAGAACCTTACCACGGGCAAAGAGTTTGAGTTTCGCCTGATAATCCCACCCTGGTTCTTAGACATGGTGGAAGCTGGGGGCCTGATTCCCTACCACAAGTCTCTTCAAAATGTGAGACGCAAGAACAAAAATGCAAAATGACATATCAAAGATTAGGGACTCTGCATTTCGAGTTGTCATTTTGATTTCTGACCTTTGATTCTTGAATCGTTTAGGATGCCCCTCAGAGGTTGCCACCTCCCGACGAGTCAGGGCACGCAATGACGGGAAAGTGGAGTGTGGGACGCTGACTTTCGTGTCATGATTTGTGCGAACTGCTTCATACTCGTCTGAGATTTATGATAGTGTATCCTGTGGAAGCCGATGTCCAAAGTCGTTTGGGATATGGATCCCGGCATCGATGATGCCCTGGCTCTGATTCTGGCCTTGAAGTCGCCTGAAGTCCAAATCTTGGGCATAACCACGGTGGCAGGCAATGCTTCGGTGAAAGTGACCAGCGCTAACGCTCGCCGGGTATTGGAATACCTGAACGCGGGGAGCATCCCGGTAGCGACGGGAGCGGCAAATCCGCTGAACCACCCGTTGGAAGATGCCCTGAGCCACCATGGCCCAGATGGGCTGGGCAACTGTAGTCTGCCTCCTCCTGGGGTACTCCCGCACCCTGACAAAGCCTGGTATTTCCTGGCCCGGTCGGTTTTGCATGCTCCCGGTGAAATCACTCTGGTAGCCACGGGACCACTGACTAATGTCGCCTATGCTTTTCACCTTTATCCCGAAGTACCAAGACGTTTGGCTAGGGTGGTTCTCATGGGAGGTGCTTATGGTCTCACGCCCTATGGCAAAGGGAATCGCACTCCCTTCGCGGAGTTCAATACCTGGCAGGATCCTGAGGCTGCGCACATAGTGTTCAATTCTGAGACGGATGTCTTTGTCGTGGGACTGGACGTAAGTATGGACCCCGCGGCTTGCCTGACTGATGCGCATCTGAGCCAAATCAAGACCAGGCATACAAAGGCTGCATATCTTGTAGCCCAACTGGTAGAATACGAGGTAAAACACCACGGATGCTGTAGAATGCATGACCCACTAGCTTTGGCAATGCTGCTCGATGCTTCTTTGCTTGATTTTACATTGGCCAGGGTGAGAATAGTGGAAGGAAACAACTGGGATAGGGGAGTCACCCGCATTTTGATTTCTGGCAGCTCCCAGCTGATACACGTAGCCTCCGCTGTGGACGGGACTGGCTTTCTAAGGCTGTTCTTGTCGCGCATACTGGAGGACTAAGATTAGCGCCAAGACTTCTGGTCATGCTCCCTTCCCCAATGTGAGGGAGCTAGAGGGAGAGGGAATTCAATTCGCCATAACCTTCTCCTCTCCCATCAACGGAGAGGAATCGTGAACCTGCAGAGGGCTAGCACATAATGGTCAGGTTGGTCGTATGCGGTGCCATAAACTGGGATGTCAGCTGCTTCGTAGACCGGCTGCCAGTGCCTGGTGAAGAGGTTGTTGCTGAATATGTCACCCGCGTATCGGGGGGGACGGGTGGCAATGTTGCTGTGGCGGCAGCCCGGATTCTGGGGGCTAAGGAAGTTGGCCTGATAGGTGGCCTGGGAAGGGATGACATCGCTCGCCAGCAAATTGGTGCCCTTGAGGGGCAAGGAGTCGTCACCGTGGGAATCAGCCAAATTGCTGGCGCGGAATCGGGGCAGGCCTATATACTGGTGGATCAAAGGGGGGAGAACATCATTGCCAGCCATCTAGGGGCGAATGACAGGCTCGGTCTAAAACACTTGAGAAAAGTAGAGCTCAAGCACCAGCTGCGGGACTGTCGGGGCATAGTCGTTACTGACCCACCTTTGGAGGTAGCCGAAGAGCTGATAAGCCTGGCAAAGCGCTATGACATTCCCATGTTGTGGGACCCGGGAATCCTGATAGACCTAAATCGGGAAGCATTGCTCTCTCTTGCCAAAGAGGCCGAAGTGATCTTCCTAAACGAAACGGAGGCCAGTACTCTGCTGGGAGCCGAAAAATCGGGCGTGATCGTGCAACGATTGCAGAAGCTGGGATTTCGCAACCACCTAGTGGTGAAACTTGGTGCTCAGGGAGCTCTCATGCTTGAAGCGGCCGGCGGTAAACTGACGAAGATTCCTGCCTTGCCGCTAAAGGAGCTCGGTCTAAATGTGATCAACACAGTGGGTTGCGGGGATGTCTTCGCTGGAGTCTTTGCCGCCTACTACGTTATGGGAAGTAGCCTCGAGCGGTCGCTTGTAATGGCCAGCACTGCAGCCGGCATGAATGCTACCCGACCTGAAACTAGAAGCAGCCCCGACCGAGCTGCCCTAGAGGCGACCGAACGACTGTCTCGCAATCTCGGTTTCAGAGTTCAGGAATACAGAACTCCAAGAAGTGCGGACTGACTCTTTTCGATAAGATGTCTGAATTCCGTGCGCAACTGAAAACAGGCCTCCGCACAGGAACCAAAAAGGGGTGGGGTAGTTTTGTCTGGATATGTAAGATCATCATCCCTGTCTCTTTCGTTGCAGCTCTTCTCCAGTGGACCGGTTGGCTAAATCAAATAAACTTCCTGCTACACCCACTAATGAGTGCGATCAATCTGCCGGCCGCAGCAGCCTTGCCGATCATCGTCGCAATGACAGTAAGCTTTTACGCGGGGCTCGCTATCATTGCGGTACTTCCCTTTACTATTGAACAGGTTATCTTGATTGCCTTGTTCATGACAATTGCCCACATGCTCATTGCCGAAGGCATAGTCCAACATAAATCTGGTTTAAACGTCATCAAAGCAACCTTGGTTCGTATTGGCGCAGCCATCTTGTCTGTGTTCGTTGTCTCCCAATTCTTCACCGATACTAGCCAGAGCATTAGTTTGCCAGCCAGCCTCGTAACTCAGGCTCCGTTCATCGAGGTCTTGAAGGGTTGGGCTATGGATACACTGCGCCTATGTGTCAGGGTTTTCACAATCATCATGCTGGTGATGATGGCGCTCTATGCGTCAGAATCTTTGGGATGGATCAAATATCTGGTTAAGTTTTTCAGGCCGTTGATGAAGATCCTTGGGCTTCCGGATCGAGCAGCAACGATGTGGTTAACGGGCGCTGGTTTCGGCCTGCTATATGGGAGTGCCGTTATTATGGAGGAAGCTAGGAAGGGGGCGTTGACAAAGGCAGAACTGGAACATCTTCAGATTTCAATTGGCATCAACCACAGTGTAGTGGAGGAAGCCGGATTGTTCATGGCGTTCGGGGTGAATCCTCTGTGGTTATTGATAACCCGGTTTGTCACAGCGACCCTAGCAGTTCACGCTCTCCGCACCATACGTTACCTTAAGAGCAAGCTACTTCCTAAGTGATCGGTCATATGCTCGCCGTGATAGATCAGTCACGCCGTTTCGAATCTAACGGTCCCGACCGGGCTAATTTGAGGGAGGTAACAGCGCACGACCGCAACTTTGAGTTTCTGCCTAGGAAGCACAAGCTGCGCTCAAGTCCTCGACGCTCCCTTGAATAACTTTGCACTCTATGCCACTTCCTGCCCGGCTCCAATGCCCACAGATAGCTGCCTTGATAAGGGATTTACGGGTAGAATATAATCCTACCTGACAGAAGTGGCTTCTTGCTTCTGAATTGAATGGATGGAGGAAGAACTGAGCTGCGTGAGGTGTTCTGGCAGCCAAGCTGACAGAACGCACTTCGGGTCGGCACAAGGTCAAGTTTTTCGGCAACATCTGAAGAGGAGGCGAGTATGTTTGAAAGAATTCTAGTTTGCCTGGATGGATCCAAGCTTGCTGAGCAAATCATGCCCTATGCCAGTGAGGAAGCAATTCGCTTTCAAGCCAAGCTTGTTCTGCTGCAGGTTGTTCAGGAGCCCGTAACCTTTAGCCCGGGCTTTCCTGGCGAGGCACCTGTGCCTATAGAGACCGATAGTATGGTTGAGAGGACAAAAGAGGCACTAAACAGGGCTGGAGACTACTTGGAGAAGCTGGCTGCACCGCTACGCAAAAGGGGGATACAAGTAGAGACTGTGGCTATACCTGGCAGAGCTGGCGAGGCGATACTGGATTATGCCAATACGAACAGTATGAACCTGATTACGATAGCCACGCATGGCCGTGGCGGCTTGCGGCGGGCAGTATTTGGCAGTGTTGCCGATCAGGTGCTCAGACAATCGGGGCTGCCAGTCTTGGTTATCAGACCGCAGGCCGAAGAAGGGTGACCCATCGGCCTAGAGGTACGTTATAGAAGCGCAAGCTGCTTTGACAATATCCAGCGTCTCGAAGTGCTTGTGCTTCGTGCCACCCCTCGGCAATCTTGATTTGGCCACTATGCATGACCAAAGGGCAGTCCTGCTAGCTATGCTACCTCCCCGCAATTTCAACAACTTTATTCCTGCTCCTAGAGCCGGTGAGAATCTTGACCTGGCTCCTGGGGACACCGAAATGCTCTGCCAGTAAGCTGACGACTGATTGATTGGCTTTGCCTTCCTTGGGCGGATCTTTAACCCTGACTATGAAGCTATCGCTTTTCTGACTGACCTCTTCGGTTCTGGAATTGGGCTTCACCTTAACATGGATCTGCATCTACTATCTGTCCCGTTATTTCCTGGCTACTTAGTTCTACCAATCTAACAGGCGTGATCTTATTGCTCAAAGGTTTTTCGTTACGAGCGAATACTCTGATATAGTTGGCTGTCAGCCCTGAGTATGTGCCGCTTCCGGGCCTGGTTTCCTGCTCCCACAGGACGGACACAGTCTGCCCCAGGAAATGCTCGCAGAAGCGACGACGGGAACCTTGGGCTAGCTCTAGCATCCGCTGGTTACGCTCTTGCTTAACTTCGTCTCTTACCTGGTTTGGCATTCTGGCTGCTGTTGTCTCTGGGCGATGGGAGAAGGGGAAGACATGGATGCTGGCAAAACCAGCCTGCTGGCAAAACGAGTAGCTTTGTTCGAACTCGTGATCGGTTTCTCCTGGGAAGCCGACGATGATATCTGTGGTGATGGCGGCCTCTCGTAGCGTGTCTTTGATCAAATTCATCGTTCGCTGATACTGGTCCAGGGAGTAGCTCCTCCTCATCCTTCGTAGCACGGTCTCGCTGCCACTTTGCAGGGCCAAGTGGAAATGCCGACATAGCCGTTCGTCCTGCCACAAGGTGAGCAATCCAGAGGATACGTCTGAAGGCTGTAAAGACGAGAGACGTAATCTCTTGATGCCCGTGTTGTCGAGGGTACGCTGGATCAAATCCTTGAGGCAAGTAACAGATCCTTCGTTAGGGCTCGAAGCAGAGTCTTTGTAGCTGCCAACCTTCGTCCCAGTGAGGACAACTTCTTTGTAGCCCAGAGCCACCTTGTGCTTGACATCGTCAATTATCTGGGAAGCGGGCAATGAGTATTCACGAGGTCTTACCGTGGGCACAATGCAATATGTGCAGGGGCCATGACAACCATCTTGAATCTTTATCAAGCTACGGGTTCTAATGGTGGCAGGGGGCACCTGAGATTGCTTTGCTTCATCCTCACCCAACCTTCTGCCTTCAAGGGACACGGTTTGAGCCAGGGTCAGCAGGTGCTCTTTCTCCTGGTTGCCGACTATGAGGTCAGCAAGCGGGGATAGCATTTGGCGATCTCTCTGGGCATAGCAGCCAGCGGCGATAATCAAGGCTCGGGGATTTCTCCTCCGCGCCAGCCGGAGCCAGTGGCGTGACTTGCGGTCGGCAATGTGGGTGACTGTGCAGGTATTGGCAACGTACACGTCCGCCACCTCATTAGGGGATACGATTTGAAAGCCCGAGCGGCTAAACTGGCCCGCTAAGGACTCTGTTTCGGCTTGATTGAGCTTGCACCCCAATGTGGAGAAAGCTACCCTCATCGGGAGGAATTATATTTAGTGCTTGGCGGAGTGGTCAAATTACCATGCTTGAAGCTTGCTTGGCTACTGTCCGATAGGGTATAGTTAGCGATTCTAACCAAAGGCATAGAACTGAAGTACGAAATTGAATAGACGAGCTCGATGGAGAGTCTTGCCCCCGGTGCCGCAAGACTACCTAGATTCCTCGCGCGTGCATCTCCTAATTGCTCAGATTCTCTACAATCGTGGTATTAAACTGGAAGGTATCGGTCCCTTCTTGTCTGTAGATCGCAGACTGGAGGGTAATCCTTTCCTCCTTCCTGATATGCCACAGGCTGTCAGCCGGGTCTACAAGGCTGTACTTGCCCGGGAGAAGATTGCCGTCTATGGTGACTTTGACGTTGACGGCGTGACAGCCATAGTCATGCTGGTCGAGGGGCTGTCGAGGCTGGGTGCCGAGGTCATTCCCTATATTCCTGACCGCATTAAGGAAGGCCACGGACTAAAGATCTCAGCGCTTGAAAGACTTCGTGGCCAGGGGACTGATCTGATCATCACGGTTGATTGTGGCGTAACCGATATCAAAGAAGCAAAGCAAGCTCAAGACATGGGAATGGATATGATCATCACTGACCATCACATGCCACTGAGGAGCCTGCCTCGGGCCGTAGCTGTGGTTGACCCAAAGCGAAAGGATTCAGAGTATCCTTTTGCGGACCTTGCCGGCGCTGGCGTTGTCTTCAAGCTGCTGCAAGCGCTATTCCATAGAGATAGCCGGGAGAAATGGCTGACCAGGTCACTGGATTTGGTAGTTCTGGCCACAGTCACCGATCTGGTTAGCCTCCTTGGGGAGAACCGTTATCTGGTTAAGGAAGGCCTGAAAGAGCTCAATAATAGCTCTCGTGTGGGAATTCAGGAAATGGTTAAGTCGGCTGGACTGAAGTCGGGTCAGCTTGATGCTAGAGATATCTCCTGGGTTCTCGGGCCTCGTCTCAATGCGGCTAGCAGGATGAACAATGCCTCCACGAGCTATGAGCTGCTAACTACTCAGTCGCCTGATGAAGCTCGCCTCCTGGCTCTGGAACTGGAGAAAAGGAATGCCGAGCGACAAAAACTAACCAATGAAGTGCTCAGTCGGGCAAAGGAGAAGCTGGCTACCAGATCACGTCTGCCGTTGCTTATAGAAGGTGACGAAAGCTACTCCATCGGTGTTATCGGGCTTGTTGCCAGCAAGCTCGTGGACGAATTCTACAAGCCCGCCATCATAATTAGCTTGGGTCCAGAGTCGGGTCAGGGTAGCTGTCGCAGCATAGCTGAGTTCGATGTTGTGTCTGCTTTGACAGAATGCCATGATTTGCTTACTGCCTATGGTGGCCATCCATTGGCCGCTGGCTTCACCGTGCCGCGCCAGAATCTGACTCAACTCGAGCAAAGGCTCGTGAACTTAGCTACGGACCAGTTAGGTCATCTTGAGCTCTGCCCGGAACTGGTGATTGATGCCGAACTTCCTCTGGCTGCTTTTGGCGGCGAGACCTTCAAGCTTATCCAGAACCTGAGCCCATTTGGGCGTGGCAACCCTCAGCCTACCTTTCTCACTCGACAGGTCGATGTAATCGAATGCTGTAACTTTGGCAGTCAGGGCGACTGGCTGAGATTGAAGCTAAAACAAGGAAATGTAACCTGGCGAGCTGTGGATTTTGAATCACACAGAAAACCGCAGGAAGTCCCATCCCGCATAGACATTGTGTACAATCTGGAGAAGAAATACTGGAATGGTGAGGAGGTGCTGAGCCTTAATCTCCTCGACTTTGCTCCGGCACAGGCTAGGTAGTCAGCTCAGTCACCAAAGCCTGTTTCTGAAATCGGCGCAACTTGACGATAAGCCAGGGCAGAAATACCGCCAGTATTCCTAGGTCAAGGACTTGAGCTTGCTGAAGACCCCAGATCCATGATCCCTCGGGCCGTAGGAACCTGATAACGAAATCGCCAGCGGCGAAGATGCAGAGGAAGAAGAAGAACAGACTCCCTTCGGGTTTGAGCTTTTCCCGAAGCTGCCAAACTATGCCAAAAACTGCCAATCCCCATACTAGATGATAAAACTGAGTGAAGTATAGTGGCGTGTTCCAATACTGAGGATCCATGGCATCTCGAGGCGTGTAAATGACCGCCAACGGGAAGAAATTGAACGGACTGGGCTGGCCGGAGCAGCAGCCGTTTAGAGTGCAGCCAAGCCTGGCTATGGCCAGACCCAGAGGTGCCCCCACAGCCAGGACATCGCCCAGCCTCAGTAGAGAGGGGAATCGCATTCTCCTGACCGCCATATAGATCAATGCTGCCGCAACGATGCCGATAATCATGCCGTTTTGACTAAGCCCCTGAAAGCCGATAATCTCCCGCGGCTGCGCTATGAAGTAGTCCCAGTAATAGATTATATAGGCTAGCCGGCCTCCAACAAGGCCGCCAGCAATACCGCTCAGGAAAATGCTGTAAATATCATTGGTAATGCCTCGCCTCTTTGCTTCTCTGAGCATGACAACTAACAGCGAGACAACTGCTATAGCCATCATAATGCCATACCATCGTACCTCCAGGGACCCAATGGTGAAGGCAACCGGGTCTACGCCTATAGTGAGCATTTATCCTGTCCTTTGCCTCTAAGAGAAAACAGCATTGACAAAAACCTCGGCATCAAAGGGAGCCACGTCCTGCAATTTCTCACCAGTACCGATATAAGAAATGGGGATGCCTAACTGGTCACAGATCGCAAATACTATGCCGCCTCGAGCTGTGCCGTCTAGTTTGGCCAGGAAAATATCGGTGACATCCACAGCTTCGGTGAAGTGCCTCGCCTGCGCCAAGCCATTTTGTCCTGTGGTTGCGTCCATTACTAGCAAAACCTGATGAGGAGCCGAAGCATCCTGTTTGGCTACCACTCTCTTTACCTTCTTGAGCTCTTCCATAAGATTGAACTTGGTGTGAAGGCGACCAGCAGTATCGATGATCACCGCCTGAGCATGGCGGCTATAGGCAGCCTGAACAGCATCATAGGCGACCGCTCCGGGGTCGCCACCTGGTTGGTGGGCGATCACCTCAGCACCCGCTTTCTCTCCCCAATGTTTGAGCTGCTCAACAGCTGCTGCTCGAAAAGTATCCGCTGCAGCCAATATAACCCGTTTTCCTTGTAAGGTCAAACCATACGCCAGCTTGGCAATGCTCGTCGTCTTGCCGGAGCCGTTCACGCCCACCACAAGGACAACCAGAGGGGA
>CAYFSE010000114.1:0-3883 GCA_964345725.1 uncultured Dehalococcoidales bacterium | reverse complement strand
AAGGCTGGTCAATAACGTCAAAGCCTACTTCGCTCAGAAGCAGATCTTCCTCGTTTTCGGCACATCCTGTGACAAAGATATACCAGGATTAGTAAATGAGTTAGTCTCCCTCTCTCCTCGAGTTATAGTCACACAGGCATCCCACTCACGTGCTGCCCCCCGTTCAACTCTGGCTGCTGAATTCAACAAACGAGGAATCGAGCCTGAGACCAAGGAAACAGTAGCCCAAGCTATATCTCGGGCGTCGTCCCTGGCAGGTAAAACAGATATTATCTGCGTTACCGGCTCTCTCTTTGTCGTGGCGGAAGCGCTACATTATTTCTCAGGGGCCTGATTTTCCATAGGCGAGACAAGGGCTTCCTTGGGCAACATCTTACCCAGGATTTCCTGGAGCGCCATGACATGGCTGCATATCCTCCACTGGGAAAAGAAGCGGCACGTACAATGCCATTGCCCGTTGGAATAGCTTAGCTTATGGTCATCATTCTCTCCGTGGAAAACAGCGGTTAAACCTGAGAAAGTGACACGACCTGGTTCTTGAGCATACCTTTTGGCTTTTTCGATCTTCCCGATAAGGCTGGACCGCATCATTTCTCTTCCCCTAAGTATACCCCAAGACACCGGAAAAATCCACCCTCCTCGCCCTGACGCAGGTATGTTATTATAGTAGCTGCTTCAGGAACGACGTAATGGTCCTACAGCCACAGCTCAAGATTCTTATCAGCCATGACGAGATAGCGAAAGCTATAAACAGACTGGCCTGTGAAATCATGACAGATTATCAAGGTAAGCAGCCCTTGCTAATCAGCGTCCTAAAAGGGTCATTCATGTTTACGGATGACCTCATTCGCCATCTCGATTTGCCTCTGGAGCTCGATTTTGTCAGACTCTCCAGCTACGGGGCTGCCAGGGAGAGTTCAGGCAAGGTGAGGATTATTCAAGGGGTCAAGACACCTATAAAGGGCAGAGATGTCTTGGTGGTTGAGGATATCGTTGACACTGGAATTACCGTCTCGTTCTTGCTCGATTACTTGAATAAGAAGAAGCCCTTTTCACTCAAGCTCTGCACTCTGACAGACAAGCTATCCCGACGCAAGGTTCCGGTACCCATCCATTATCGTGGCTTCACCATACCCGATAAATTCATCGTCGGATATGGACTGGACTTTGATGAGAAGTTCCGCAATCTGCCACATGTATATACCCTGGAGGATTGACAGATGAATCTAAGGGCGCTTATTTCGGTTGCCAGAGGGGAAACGCCGGCTGATCTGCTCCTGAAGAATGGCCGCATCGTGAATACCTTTATTGGAGAAATAGAGCAAGGCGACGTGGCGATCTACGGCGATAGGATTGCCGGAGTAGGAGATTATGACAAGGCAAGGGAGATCATCGACTTAGAAGGCCGGTTCTTAGCTCCTGGGCTGATCAACGGGCATACGCACATAGAAAGCTCCATGCTGCACCCTGCCCGGTATGCTCAAGCCGTCGTCCCCAGAGGCACCTTGGCTGTGGTCACCGACTTGCATGAAATCGCCAACGTTTGTGGGTCCACAGGAGTAAGGTTCGTGACGGATCTGGCGCGCAAGCTGCCGCTGGATATGCTATTCATGGCTCCGTCCTGCGTGCCAGCAACTCAACTGGAGACGTCAGGCGCCAAAATCAGCTCCAGGGAAGTCAAGAGGATTCTGGCTCACCCCAAGATAATCGGCTTGGGGGAAATGATGAACTTCCCGGGCGTGGCTAGCGGGGATGAAGAGGTTTTGAAGAAAATCAGTGCTGCAAAAGACAAGGTTATCGATGGGCATGCACCGGGACTTGCTGGCAACGAGCTAAACGCCTACGTGTGCGCCGGTATTCTTTCCGACCACGAATCCACTACGCTGGAAGAGGGAAGGGATAAGTTGCGCCACGGTATGTACCTGATGATTCGAGAAGGTTCTTCAGAGAAGAACCTGGAAGCTCTTTTGCCTTTGGTTACCGATAATACTTATAAGAGGTGCTTCTTCGTGGTGGACGACCGCAGTTGCTCTGATTTGCATCGGGAAGGCGATATTGACGCTGTGGTACGAAAGGCCATCAGTCGAGGCTTGGAGCCGGTGCGGGCAATCCAGATGGCCACCATCAATCCTGCCGAGTATTTCAGACTTCATGGTAGAGGAGCCATCGCCCCGGGTTACATGGCCAACTTCATAACGATCAGTGACCTGACTGAACTGGACATTGACGCGGTGTTTTATAGGGGAAAGCCGGTGGCTAAGCAAGGCAAGCCTTTGTTTCTCGCGCCTCCTGTTACTCTGGAGCTAAGAGATACAGTACGCATCAAGTCTCCTACGGCAAAATCGCTGAGAATCGTTGCTGCGGGTGAGACCTACCCGGTCATCGAAATTATCCCGGGACAGATAGTTACCAGGAAAGCGGTGGAGAAGGCCAAAGTCGTGGACGGGGCGGTGGTATCCGATGTGGATCGAGATATTCTGAAGATGGTCGTAGTGGAAAGGCACAAGGCAAGCGGCAACATCGGAGTGGGACTGGTCAAAGGATTCGGCTTGAGGAAAGGAGCATTGGCCTCGTCGGTGGCTCATGACTCTCACAACATAATAGCCGTGGGCACCGATGACTTTGACATTCTCAAGGCAATTGAGGAAATCAAGACGTTACAGGGCGGGCTGGTTGTTTGTGCCAACCTGCAAATTCTCGCCTCTTTACCATTGCCCATCGCTGGCCTGCTCTCCCCCGAGCCTCTGGATGTAGTCGTATCACAACATGAAAGCTTGGAGAAAGCCGCTGCCGGCCTGGGCAGCTTGCCGCCAGCTCCATTTTCTATCCTTTCCTTCCTGGCGCTGCCTGTGATTCCCGAACTCAGACTGACCGACTTAGGCCTGGTGGATGTCCTAGAGTCTAAATTGGTGAAGTAGAACTAACTTGACTATCTCATCATCCCGGTTTTCTGAATTCCAGGCAATACCCGTGATACTGGCCATGCGCTTTCCAAATACCGTCCACACGGATCTCCTTCATTGTTTCTGGAACCAGACGAACGGGAACGGAGGTGTCTACCTTTTTGCCCTGACCTGAACGCGACAAACGCAGGAAACGAGCCACGTTTTGGGCTACCTGCTCCGATTCATCAGCAATCACTATTTTGGTTCCCGGTCGGGCAACACGGATCATCTCATCAATGGCCTTCTTCTTCTCAGAAAAGAAGTTGATCCCACCAATGTGAAAAACGTTGTCAAATGAGTCTGATTTGAAAGGCAACCCCTCTGCCTTTCCCAAGAAAAGGTCCACTGGCCAGCCCCGGCTCGTGACCAACCTGCGACAATTAGTCAGCTGCGCCGCTGAGATGTCCAGGCCATATATGTCACCCGCTTTGCGAGACTCAAACAGGTAAGGAAGATTACCACCAGACCCTATCGAAACCTCCAGGACCCGTCCATTGTTTAGTTCCAATCTGTGCAGAATCTCTGTGCGGGCCTTACGTTCTCCACCCATAGGCAAAAACGATAACCTATCAAAAATTGTTTCTAAGCGTGACCATCTATTATAGAATCGAGCGAACCGTCGGTTAAGACCCTGCAGTTCCTGTAAATCAATAAACCGCACGATGCCGTTCTTAATGATGTAGCTTCTTCCACACTGCGCGCAAAACAACTCTCCTTCATTCCTACCTGTATTACCTAGTTCGTCACGAAATGTGAGTTCAGTTCGACAACTCGGACAACATAGCAACTATAATGGTGAGCGCTCCATTGCCATTCCTCTCGAGCCATTATGTTTTGCCATGTATGAATTCGGGGGCCGCATACCCAATTCCAGAGGTCATGTGGCCTCCTTATTCATATCAAGATATGTATTGCCTCCCATCTAGATTCCAGTTGGC
>CAYFSE010000113.1:0-5326 GCA_964345725.1 uncultured Dehalococcoidales bacterium | reverse complement strand
GGGTGAAAGGGACGCTCAAAGGCTTCCGGATACTTGCGCCTGAGCGCTTCCATGTCGGTCTTCTCGACTTGTGCCAGGAAGCCGCTGACTGCATGGCCAACTGCATTCTTGGAAGTGGTGTTTCGGGGAACGATAGTGTTGATCGCACCACCACGATCGATCTCCCCAAGGGCAATCGGGTCCCACTTCGCACCGTGGTCGACATACACCACGCCAGGCATTATGCGCTCGGTGATATATGCGCCCGCCAGCACCGTCCCTCGGTCGTTGTAGATTGAGATGACGTCCCCATTCTTGATGCCCCGCTTCTCCGCCTCCAAGGGGTGCAGCCAGCCCGGCTGATATTGGTAGCCGTCGGTACTCTTTACCTTGCAGGTCTCAATTTCACGTAGCCAAATCATATCCTTGTGCTCTGAGTGTACGCCCCAGCGCGGGTGGTTGGAGCACACAAGCAGCGGGTACTTCTTGGAGCGTTCGGTGCCGATAGTCTCCTCGTGGCTAATGCCCTTCGCAATCCATTTCGGCACGGGTGGCCGCTCCAGATCGTCGGGGAAGTGCTTGGCAAGGCCGGTAGCCTCGAATTCAAGCTTGCCGGTGGGTGTGGAAAGCGGATGTTTCTCTGGGTCTTTATAGAATTCGTAAAAGCCGGCGGGCACAGCTTCCCAATTGTCGGCTGTAGGCACCACATAGTATCCCTTCTCATTAAGCTACTCCCAGCTAATGAGGTCGGCGCAGCGGGAAGTTTCCCAGCCGTACTTGATCCAGTCGGCTATAGATTTGCCCTCGGTATACTGTTCCAACAACCCCAGGCGCTCAGCAAGTTTACATACGATCTCGTAGTCACTGTACGACTCACCGAGGGGCTCCATGCACTTGTGTTCCGGAAACAGCAGGTTGTACTGCCCGCTGAATATGTCAAGGGCGATGTCGTCCTCTTCGAGCTTGGTATTCACCGGGAGGATAATATCGGCCAGCAAACACTCATTCTCCAGCCATATATGCTGGGCGAACATGAATTCGATGTCAGGATGACGCATGGCCCAGATGTAGTCGTTGCCGCAGTTCCAGCTTGTGATCCACGACGGTGAGTCGGTCCAGACCATGTGGATCTTAGAGCAACCGTCCGCCGGGTACTTGTAGTGCACGAACTGGTCTTGACGGGGGGCTGTCTCCGATTCGCAGCCATACCAATCGCATCGACCTTCGAGGATAGCCTTCGGTATATAGGTCTTCGGAATAAACGAGGGATGATTGGTCTCATCCGGATGACCGCCCCTGTACGCCTTGCGCAGGTTGGGTGCACGTAGGGGCTTGGGTTGTGCGTACTGATCCGGCTTGTCGAAAAGTCCCCACTCTATCATCTTGGCCTGGTTAACACCCGGCTTGCCAAGTCCTTGCATGGCCAGACAGATATTCTGCAGGCGGGCTGCCTCCGTAGCATAGGGACCACGAATGCCAGGCCCACCGTTGCCGATGACCACGGTAGTGCGTTTGCTCGCCCACTCCTCGGCCAGCGCTTTGATTACACGAGATGGCACACCGGTGATGGGCGCCGCCCACTCAGGCGTCTTGGCCACTCCGTCTTCTTCGCCCATGACATAGGCCTCGTACTTCTCGACGCCAATGGCGTGAGTTTTGAGGTACTCTTTATCGTAGGTTCCGTTCTTGAACCAGTGATACGTGATTGCCAGATACATCGCCGCATCGGTGTTTGGCAGGATTGGTATCCATCGGTCGGCGTGCACGGCGGCAGCATAATTAAGATCGGGGCACACGTAAATCTGCTTGATGCCGAGTTCCGTCCACCAGTAGCTCAATCGACTCGGCAATTGGCCTTGCCAGCCCCAGGGAGTGGTCTCCTGGTCACAGCCCCAGAAAAGGAGCAGTTCCGCGTTCTTGGAGATATCGTAGAGCAAGTTGCTTTGCTGTCCCTGGCCAACCGGCTCGCAGCCCCACAAGTGCTTACTCCCCCACCACCAGCCTTCCCAGCTGTCTGGCTGGCGGTTCTGTTGTGTAAAACCACCCCATAGGCGGAGCAGCCTGCGGCCGGCGCCATGGCAGGCCTGCACAACCTTATTCTCGCCGTGCTGATCGCTCTCATAAAGAAGAGCAGTGGGCCCGTACTTCGCCTTGATGCGCTTCATCTCGCTAGCAATGATGTCCAGAGCTTGGTCCCAGGAAATGCGCTTATACTTGCTTATGCCGCGGTTTTGCGGGTTACGGTTGCCATTCGGGTCGAAATCGACGCGCATCATAGGATGGAGGATACGTGCTGGCGAATAGACACGATTCTTGTAGGCAATCGAGTAAGGCGGCAGCAGGGTCTTCATGCTGGGCTCGAAAGTCTTACCCCTCGATTCTATCTTCCAGGGGTTCATGTCTTTGGGATCATACTTCCAATCGTAGTGCATCGGGCGGATACGTATGATTTTGCCATCCTTCACGTCCACCATCGAGGCGTTGGACCCATTCTCAGGTACACCGCACCAGCTGATATCCCTAATAAGCGTCTGTTCTGCTACACCTACAATGCTGCCTTTCCGTTTGGGTCGTCTTCTAGATTGCTTCTTGTCTACCATCTTTCCCTCCGTCATTTGTCTTGAAATGTTGGCCAACGCATTGAAAAGAAGGCGGGCACCTCTAGAGGAAACGTATTGGATGGCCGGTCGCCTTCCTATAGTACAGTCTAGTTGACTCAAACCAGGCTTGTCAAGCACGTATGCTCGTCTGACGTGACAGGTCTCAATGGTCCTTGACAATAGCCTGCAGACGACTATAATTTACAACCTAACTGAGTTCATTCTTAAAGAGGAGGTGATAGAAGTGAACCGAGAAGTGAAACACTATCCAGAGTTTTGGGGCGGTAAGAAGCTGGCTTATCCTCATGTAGCTGCGGAAGCACCTAAGTTCTCCAGGTCTGTCGTGGTCGGCAATCTGATCTTTGTCTCTGGCTGTCAAGGCATGAATCCGGAGACTCTCAAAACAGACACTGACGTGTTTGAAGAGCAGATGGTGATAGCTCTTGACAAGGTCAAGATGGCCATGGAGGAGGCAGGAAGTTCCATGAATAACGTTGTCAGGACACTTATGCTACTTAAGAATCTCGAGGACTATCCTCGGATGCGAAAGACAGAGCTAGAGTATTATCAAAGACATGCCCCATTTCTGGTCGATAACCCCCCGGCTAGTACGTTCATGCAAGTGGCCAGTCTGGCAAGACCGGAATTCCTGGTCGAGATAGACGTGATTGGCGTTATTTCTAGGGAGTGACCAGCATGGGCCAATACAGTCTGATACCTTAGGGCTGATCAATGACTTAAGCGTAGGGCACGACATTCTTGGGTATTCAGGGTGAGATTGCCCGAGTCTTATGGTTGAGCTGCTACGAACTAAGCAATCAAGATTTAGGGAGGCTTATCGTGTGGGAGAAGAAGTGTCGCTTGATTTGAGCCATCCGTTTGGTGCTGATTCAGCGCTGTGGCCGTGTTTTGAAGATGTCAAAACAGAAAGAATGCACTACTCGGCAGCAACTAGCGGGAATTTCTTTCACCGTGACACATGGCAAAACTAGTACAGAGAACGCAACAAGGAGGTATCCATGAATTATGAGGATTTTCTGGGACTGGCAAGAAAGAGGAGGAGCATCCGCAAATTCAAATCTGATCCTGTGCCCGATGAATATGTCGACAAAATCATAGAAGCTGCCCGCTGGGCTCCTTCAGGAGGCAACTCGCAGCCCTGGGAGTTCATTGTCATAAAGAAAAAGGAGTTGAGAGACAAGATCGCAGAAATAGCGCAAGAGCAGTATGGCATTACCCACAAGATGGAGATGCTCAGGGAGCCAAAGCTCAGGTTTCCTAAATACACTACACCGCCCGTGGGAAAGCCAGGCTTTGCCACTGCCCCGATATTCATTCTACCTTGCGGTGACACTAGAACCAAAGAGGTTTATCCCAAATCCATGACCATGACAATTGGTGACTCAATCTTTATCACAACCATGGCGAATGCCCTCATATATATGATCCTGGCAGCAAACACACTAGGGCTTGGTGCACAGCAGGTATCCGTTATTGAAACCCCTTTTGCACAGGCACAAATCAAAGCCCTTCTAAAAATCCCGAAAGAATTCATGGTGTACGAGCTGCTGGTGATCGGCTATCCCGACATGGAACCACCTGGGAAGACTATGAGGGACAGGAATGAAATGGTTCACTATGATTTCTTTGATGTGTCCAAGTACCGGACGCAGCAGCAAATGGATGACTACGCCGCCTTCTGTCGTACCGAGAACGTTGCCCAGGATGGCACGCCATTGCCACCCAAGAGGTGATAAGAAGGGATACAAGCCAATAGAAACCTGGTCAGTGCTACGTTGATTCAGTCAGCCGGCAGCATATACCCGGTGGAGAGATCAGTTTTGCCCGTTTGAGAAACGCTTGGGAAAAGGTTCAAGGGGCGCCCGTCTAAATACACACCCTGGTCGATTTCATAATTCACACGCCGAAGTATGCCTTCTTGATACCCTCGTCCTCCCGGAGTTCCCCCGCAGTGCCGCCCAGGGTAACACGTCCCACTTCCAGAATATAGGCCCGGTCAGCTTCCTCCAGGCTTCGCTTCACATTCTGTTCCACAAAGAGAATGGTAATGCCCCTGTCTCTGATTTCCTGTAATGCTTTATATAGGCTGGTAATAATAATAGGAGCAAGGCCGAGGGACATCTCATCCAGCAGCATAAGCTTGGGATCCGCCATCAACCCCCGCCCCAGCACTAGCATCTGCTGCTCTCCCCCACTGAGCGTTTTAGCCGTTTGTTTCTTCCTAGTTTCCAATATCGGGAAGTGTTGATAAACGTTTTCCAGGTTTTCTTTTCTTCTCGACCGCGCCCTGCGACTGTATGAACCCAGTATGAGATTGTCCAGCACGCTCATGTCGGGAAAAATTCCTCTTCCTTCCGGAACCTGAGTGATGCCAAGCTCAACTATGCGGAAGGGTTCCAAGCTGGAGATATCTTGCCCATCGAATTCGATCTTGCCCTTAGCAGGATGCAACAAACCTGATATTGCGTCCAACAGGGTAGATTTACCTGAGGTATTGGCACCAATAAGACCAACTATTTCGCCGGGATTGACTTCCAATGACACGTCCCATAGGGCTTGGAAGGTGCCGTGAAATACATCTACATTGCTGATTCTTAGTAGTGGCCCTTGAGACATTCCTTGAGCATACTTTTCCATGTCAGCTCGCAACGAGTTTATCGTCAACACTAGCCGAAATAGGCTGCCAGTACCTTCTCGTCTTTCATTACGTCGCCCGGCGTCCCCTC
>CAYFSE010000112.1:0-4593 GCA_964345725.1 uncultured Dehalococcoidales bacterium | reverse complement strand
GTGGAATGGAGCCACACTGCTAGCTTTGCTGAAGCTGCGCCATAGTTTTGCCAAAGACGGACTTCTCTTCTTCAGCTACCTTTCACTTTACTCTCTGGGGCGTTTCGCTCTCACCTTCGTGCGTCACGAAAACGTGTTGTTCTGGCAGCTACAGCAGGCGCAGGTGATAGCGATAGGTGCTCTAGCTATCTCGGTGGGCCTAGTCATATACCTTGCAAGGAAGGAAGGCGCAGGGAGTAAGCGTGGACAGCAAGGCGTATACCGCTTTGAGGAGGTGACGAAGTAAATGCTTAGTGCACTCCTAATTACACTCAGAGAGGGGCTGGAAGCCGCCCTGATCATCGGGATAATACTTGCCTATCTGTCTAACACCGGTAACCGTCAGGGGTTCAAACCTGTATGGATAGGTACGACCTTGGCGATTGCTGCTAGTTTGATAGTTGGGGCGGTGATCTATTTTACGGCAGGCAGACTTGAGGGTGAGGCTGAGGAGGTTTTTGAAGGCATTGCTATGTGGACCGCCGCTGGCGTGCTAACCTGGATGATTTTCTGGATGAGAAAGCAGGCCATAAACATCAAAGGCCATCTGCATGCTCAGATAAAATCTGCGCTCGGTAGTGGTTCGGCACTGGGTCTGCTCGGGCTCGCTTTTGTGGCTGTGGTGAGGGAGGGCATCGAGACGGTGCTCTTTCTTCTTGCTGCCACTAGAGTAGCTGAATCAACCATCTTATCCGCCGCCGGAGGTATCCTGGGCTTGGGCATAGCGGTAGCCATCGGCTACAGCCTATACAAAGGGACCTCAAGGTTAAACCTGAGGGCCTTTTTCACCATTACTGGACTGCTGCTAATTCTGTTCGCCGGTGGCTTGCTCGCCCAAGGCTTTCATGAGTTCCACGAAGCAGGGATTATTCCTCCTGTCATATCCCCTGTTTGGGACATTGACCACGTTATCCCCGAGCAATCAGTGATCGGCAGATTCTTAACTGCCATCTTTGGCTACAATGCTGATCCTTCACTCGTGGAAGTGCTGGCCTATGTCGCTTATCTGGGCTTTGCCTTGGCGAGCTACTTCCGGCCAGCTGAACCCAAGAGAGGAGGTGAACTGATAGCAAACACGAAGCAGCATGCAGATGCGCAGATCATCCGACCTTAAGACTTAATGAATTCAAAAAAGGAGTGAAATGAAAGAGATTCTACAGCTCAGGGTAGCGATTCCCAGTCTAGGTTTGTCAACCAATTTTGCTGTTCCTGCATTCGTTCATGAGCCAAGAGAAACAGAAGCGATATCGACCTATCAAGAGACCCGCGGAGCCATGCACGAAGCCTACGAAGACGATGAGTGGGAGGTGATAGCTCAAGCTTCAATGCGATAGACGTACGCAATGAGCACTGCGGCTATTCATTCTGTAGGCATACTACTCATCAGGAGAATACCATGGTCAATATGCACCCCGATGTCAAGCAAGAAAGGAGGTGAACCGATAGCAAACAGGAAACAACACGCATATGTTGGAGCAAGCTAGCGCTGATGTCAAGAAATAAATATTACTAGCGGAGGTTAATGTGAAAAAGATTCTATTGGTTGGTTTGATAGTTGTGGCCGTAGGCCTAGCGGCAGGTTTTGCCGTTCCCGCACTTGGTCACGACCCAGTGGATAAGAATTCGGGAATATCAGAGCAGGGAACGTGGCAAGCAATGCACGAGGCTTGCCAAGAGGGTGATTGGGACGCAATGGCTGAGGCGGCCCAGGAAGTGCACGAAGGCCTTGGCTATGGCCCTTGCCATAGCTATGGCTCTTCGTCCTCAGAAGATGGGAGTGCTAACAGCCGGGGTGGTATGATGGGCGGTCATATGAGCGGTTGGGGTGGGATGATGGGATGGTAATATAGGCAAAATGGAAGTGAATGCCGGCACAAGGAGGTGACAAAAAATGACTAGGGACCCGGTTTGCGGAATGCAGTGTGATGAAAAGACAGCAGCAGCCACTTCGGAGTACAACGGTAAGACCTACTACTTTTGTGCCGTAGGCTGCAAGAAAGCCTTCGACACTGATCCGGAAAAACACCTGAAGGGCACAGACGAAAAGTAAGAATTTGCTGCTATCGGCTGTGCATAATCAACTCGTGGGTATGGGCAATGGATTCTCAATAACTTGCCATTGCCCTTTCCCGCATGCATACTAATAACGCGATGAATAACGGGATGAAACGAACATCGCTTCTACTCATGGTTCTGCTCATAGCCATAATTACTTTTGTAGCCTGTGACGGCGACAGCTCAATTCCAGTCGAAGGGAAGCCAGTGCAGGTAAACGGAGGAAGCTATACTGACATCACTCCGGCACAGCTTAAATCAATGCTGGAAACTAAGGATTTCCTCTTGGTAAACGTCCACATTCCCTATGAGGGGGAGATGCCGAAGACAGATCTTTTTGTACCCTATGACCAGATCGAAGAGAATCTATCAAAACTCCCTCAAGACAACGGAGCCAAAGTAGTCCTGTATTGCCGTTCTGGTTCCATGAGCGCCATTGCTGCCAGAACCCTGGTTGAATTGGGTTTCAGCAATGTCTGGAATCTCGATGGCGGGATGGTTGAATGGGAGAGACAGGGTTATGAACTCATCCATAAACCTCAATAAGAAACCAGAGAAGCACAATGTAGTATCATCCTATTCTAATGACAATGGAGACCAAAGTTACAGAAGCCGCAAGAAGGCGATACAATCGCATCGCTCCCGTCTATGACCTTATGGAGAGCATGGTCGAAAGGTCCCGCTACAGCAGGTGGCGCCAGGTTTTATGGAGCAAGGCGGAGGGTAAAGACATTCTGGAAGTGGGGGTTGGCACTGGCAGGAATTTCCCATACTATCCTGAAAGTGCTGAGGTAACTGCTATTGATTTCAGCGAAAAGATGCTCAGTCGAGCTAGAGAAAAGGCTCAGGGGCAAGGGTTGAAAGTTCATCTGTTTCAAATGGACGTCCAGAACCTCGAATTCGAAGACAACACCTTTGACACCGTGATCGCGTCGTTCGTCTTCTGTTCCGTTCCTGACCCAGTCCGAGGGCTGATGGAAGTTGAGCGAGTATGCAAACCCGGAGGCAAGGTACTGTTGCTTGAGCATGTTCTCAGTGCCAACCGCATTCTAGCCTGGATGATGAACCTCGCCAACCCGCTAGTAGTGCGTATAATGGGCGCAAACATTAACCGTCGAACCGTGGACAATGTTACGAGGACTGGGCTACTTGTAGAGGGAGTCACTGATCTTGCCGCAGGAATCTTCAAGTTAATTGAGGCAAAGAAGAAATAAGCAAGCTCGTTAATCTGCACTTGTAATTCTTTCCAGTTAATTATGGCTGATAAGACCCTGTAGAAATACGACGACTGGTCTATGTAATCAAGCTCAAAATCAAGATACGTGCCCGAATTTCTTGAAATTCGGGTAGGACAAATATACATAATGTTTACAGTGCAGATTGCATCTAGGCAGATTATCGCATTGTGGATTTTGTTCGGGAACTAAGTGATATCACCTACGACCTGCTTTTGGGGCAGTGTGTCCCTGAAACAAAGAACCCGCCATATCGAACGGACTTTAGAGCTAACTGGAGCGGGAGACGGGACTCGAACCCGCGACACCCTGCTTGGAAGGCAGGAACTCTACCACTGAGTTACTCCCGCACAAGGCTAAGTGTTCACAAGTGTTCACAGCTCAGCTATTGGAAGAGTTTATCACTTCCAGACCATCAGGGACAAGTGAGAAGACGATAGGAGTATATCGCCTAGCTCTGAATAGGTTCATTGGCTATCTCTTCACTCCTGAAGGTAGCAATGCCTATCTAAACTCCTTGACTTGTGGCAATGCCAAACACAACTACTATAGAGTTATCAAGACACTATGCAGGTGGCTATACCGCACTGACCAGATTGCCTCTAATCCTATTGAGAAGGTACTACCACCAAGAAGGCAAAAGAAGCTGCTACCAACTATAAGCAAAGACCAGCTGGACGTCCTAGTTAGCCATGCCCTCAGTGAGAGGGACAAGGTTGTCCTGAATCTCCTGTGGTATTCAGGCATGAGGTTATCTGAGGCTGCTAATGTCAAAGCTCAACACTTCAACTGGGAGGAAGGCACTGTCATTGTCCTGGGCAAAGGAAATCGCTACCGAAAGGCACTCGCTGGGAATGGCATAGTGCAACAATGGTTCAATACTCATCATAGCCTGCAGATAACGTCGCATGGCATACAGACTATGCTGCAGAGGCTAGGTACGGCTACAGGTATTAAGTGCAATCCTCATGCATTCAGGCGGGGATTCTGTGTGCACCAAGTTAAGTCGGGACTATCTAACAAGGTTATCCAAGCTTTAGGCGGTTGGGAGAGTCCTGACCTAGTTAGCCACTATGCAGCAAGTCTGAGCTTTGATGATGCTTTGAGCATATACAAAGGTAGCAGGGATTCATAGCCACTTTATTCGCAAGGTAGAGCTAGGTGTTCACAAGGCAGAGGCTACGGCTACTAGTTAGTATCTTACCCCTCTACCCCTGCCCTCTCTTCCTTTCCCCAAGCCTTAGGGAGTCACTATCTGCTCGTA
>CAYFSE010000111.1:0-9350 GCA_964345725.1 uncultured Dehalococcoidales bacterium | reverse complement strand
GTATTAGGTCACGAAGTTGCCGGGGTGGTTGCTGCTGTTGGGAAGGGGGTGAAGCATTGTGAGGTAGGCGACCGGGTTTGTGCCGCCCATCACGTCCCATGTAACACTTGCCACTATTGTCTCAGCGGGCACCACACTGTTTGCGATACTTTGCGCCGGACAAGCTTCGACCCCGGTGGCTTTGCCGAATATGTGCGGCTGCCTCGCATCAATGTCGACCGGGGCATATTCCCTTTACCTGATGAAGTGTCTTTCGAGGAGGCGACCTTTGTAGAGCCACTGGCCTGTGTCCTGCGGGGGCAGAGACTAGCTCATCTCCAGTGGGGGCAGACTGTGCTTGTTGTCGGCAGCGGCGTGGCTGGGCTCCTCCACATACAACTGGCGAGGGGTTCAGGTGCCGGTTACATTATGGCCACGGACATCGTTGATTATCGCCTGGAGGCAGCCCGAAGATTTGGAGCTGATACTGGTGTTCAGGCCAAGGAATATGCCCCAGCCTATCTGCGTGAGGTAGCCGATGGCCGTCTGGCTGACCTTGTGGTGATATGTAGCGGGGCGATATCAGCGATAAGCCAGGCATTGGAGTCGGTGGAGCGAGGCGGCACTGTTCTCTTCTTTGCCCCCACGGAGCCCGGCGCTAGCGTTCCAATTTCGGTGAACGACCTGTTCTGGCGTAATGAGGTGACTCTCACCAGCTCCTATGGGGGGAGCCCCGCGGATTATGCCACAGCCCTGGAACTGATACAGGCTGGCAGAATAAGGGTGCGGGACATGATTACTCATCGGCTGGGGCTGGCGGAGACAGGCCTGGGGTTTCAGCTTGTCGCCCGGGCTCAAGACTCGCTGAAAGTGATTATCCAGCCGCAGAGGTAGATAGCGGCTGCTCTACAATTGTGAGTCAGACGGGCCAAATAATCATCTTAGACAAAGAATGGGATAATTGTGCTGACTATCCAAAAGCCGTTTTATTCGTGGAGTATCAGCTGGTAGCAAACCGACTCAAACAAAATAGCGCGAATTTCTTAGGTATATTCTGAGTTTCTACGAAGTACAGGTTTCTGGGGTGCAGTAGCCTTACTGGGGTCTTGAAAGCTCCGACGTTTGGTGCTACAGTTCCTCATGCGAATTAGTCTCGATGCATCGGCAAATACCAAGGAGACGGTGTGCTTGTTACATAGTACACGTCCGGGCGGCACGCCAACGGAACAAGCTAAACTTCTATGAGGTGATGAAATGAATGTGGTTCTCTGGGTTGTCATTGGAATAGTTGTGGCCATAGTCACCTTCGGGATGGTCGATTGGCGGACCAAGACTGCACGCGCAGAAAGGACAAGGCGTGCCCATAAGGATGTAGTAACTGTGATAGCAAAGGTACTAGCTCAAGGCCAAACTCGCGTGGATCTGCCTGTCATAGAGTCCGTGTTAAAGACTAAAGGCAGAGAATACGATGTCAGTCTCTCAATCACTGACGAATTGCCCAAGATAGTGGAAGATCTGGCCGCCAGGTTTACCGAAAGTGAATTTATCCCTCCCAAAACGAGACAAAACCTGCTACAGAAAGCTTTTGCTCTGCGACCATTAGCCGAAAGCAGAAGCCCTACCCTGAGGGAAGCAGTGGCTGATTGGGAAGAATCCTGCCGCCTTGCTGCGAGTCATTCCAGGCGCAGTACACTGCTTAGTGCCACAGTGAGTCTTCTTGCTGCTATCGTGACCTTGGCAATAATAGCTGCGTTCATTCGAGCTGATGTAATCGGACTTCTGCCAGTCTACGCGGGTGGCGTATGCGCGGCAATCGCAGCCGCTGGTGTCTTCAGCCTGTATCGAGCATCACGCGCGACTAGGTCGAAAGGGGCTAGAGCTCTGACCGATGTTCACAGAATATTCCAGGAGATGGTTCTCGATGTGTTGGGTAGGACTATGCCGGAAGCGATAGTGCAGCGCAACGTTAGAATCGAGACTGGAAGGTATTTGGTCGAGCTGGATTTCATCATAAGCGTCAACGGCACCACCTTGCCAATCAAGGTAAAGCATGGCTTGGTGAGGCCGCAAACCGTTGCAGCCATGGCAGCTGTTATGAACAAGCTGGCAACCGGGCGGGGTATGATAATCACTTCCACGCGGATGACTGACCAAACAAAGAAAATGACAATGCCCAAGAACATCACTTTCTTGGAAGGCATCACGTCTGCCGAAGACCTGACGCGTGAGTTGAAAGACGCAAGCATTGTGGGGCCAGAAGCGTGATGTTAAGCAGAATCGTTGTTCAGTAAGCTCCTGCAGCAATTGTGGAGGGTCTCTCTAAGCATAGCCGCACCTTCCTGAACAGTCTCGAGTCACTGATACTCAGTAATGCACCTTGCACGACCGCTGTTCTAGCCTGGACATCGTATCGGGACGCGGTAAGTTGCGTCCGAGGATAGCTTGAACATCGGTACCTCCGTAGTGGAGTAGCAATCTGTTGTGCATAGCTGGACTGGCAACCACAGGGAGGCCAAGTTGATTCCGCAGCCATATAGTCCCAATATGGTGGGTAATCAGGAGTGGCAGGATGGTCTCTGCTAGGGACATTGGTGTTGTCTGCGCCTAGCCGACATACGATTGGCTCCTAGAAAGATGCCCTAAGGCTTGAAACGCCAAGATTTGTGTGCCAATGTGTGGAGATTGATATACTATGGCTTCCCGTACTGCAGGAACTGCTTCTTGAAAACTGCTAACCATTTGACCTCAGTTCCCGTCTGCGTTCGTGATAGTTCATCGAAATAAACCAGTTCCCAGCCCTCTTCTCCAAGAGCATCTATACGATTTTTTTCTTCTAGCTGACCTAAGGTGTATTGTTCTACACGATAATGCCACTGGCTCATCCAAATGTACCTCCTACCTATACAGCCCAAGCATATAGTATCGTCGAAGCATGGTCAATGGCAATAATACACCTTAGGACTCTCCAAAGGTGACTATCCCATCCCAGAGGTAGTTGGCGGTTCCCTCCTAATTCCCAGTCAGTTATCGCAAAGTATCTCCTTACGTATAAGATAGAACTTTTGCGTTAATCGCCAAGACTGCGTTCTGTTCGCTAGCTCCCATTTTGTTTCGCTCTGTGCCAGAAACTCGGGAAATACTGCCTGGAACGTCAAGCTGCTTTGCAGGGCTAGCATGTGCTCCAGTAGGGGGACATGGCTTCTTGGATCTTGGCACGATATCTGGTCAGTGAGATTGCCATAGTTTTTCTCTCCCTTGAGGCATTCGGGGAGATCACTCTTGCCCCAGCGTGGCTATGTCGACCCTCTCGTATTGTGGTAACATGCCTGCAAATGAGATTAACAAGACAATCGCAAAGGAGGATGTTGATACCATGGATAACAACCTTGAGGAAAAACGTCGGCCCGGTGAACCGCGAATCTTGATAGTGGGTGGAGTGGCTGGTGGGGCATCTTGCGCGACACGGGCGCGCAGAATGTCAGAGAAGGCGGAAATCATCATGTTTGAACGTGGCCCTTATGTCTCCTTTGCTAACTGCGGTTTGCCCTACTATGTGGGTGATGTCGTAACTGATGAGAGAGACCTCCTTATCGCCACGCCGCAGCTTTTCAGAAGGAGATTCAATATCGAAGTGAGGCTGCGGAGCGAAGTTCGGTCAATCGATGGAGAGAAGCACGAAATCGAGGTAAGGAATGGCGAAACTGGCGAAGTGTATCGGGAAAGCTATGATGCCTTGGTGCTTGCTCCCGGAGCGGTGCCAGTTCGGCCTCCCATCCCTGGCATCGACCTATCTGGCATTTTCAGCCTGCGAACAATCCCCGATAGCCGTCAGATAAGGGAGCAAATTGCTGGGGGGAAGACAAAGCGGGCGGTTATAGTCGGCGGGGGCTTTATTGGCCTGGAGACGAGTGAGAACTTAGTCAGGCGCGGCCTATCTGTCACCATAGTTGAGATGCTCCCACAGGTTATGCCGCCCATCGATCCAGAGATGGCACTGCCGATACAGGAACACCTGACTGCAAACGGTGTTTCCCTCTGTCTGGGCGACGGTGTGGCTGGGTTCGAACAAGGTCCCGAGGGAAACACGATCTCGGTAATCACCAGGTCAGGAGGCCGATATGGCTGCGACATGGTCCTGCTAGCTATAGGCGTCCGCCCGGAGATTGCGCTTGCCAAGGAGGCTGGTCTGGAGATAGGACAACTGGGCGGCATTCGCGTCGATGATCAAATGCACACAAGCGGGGAGCGGATATGGGCAGTGGGCGATGCAGTGGAGGTAAGGAATTTCGTAAGCGGTGAGTGGAGCCTGTTCCCGCTGGCGGGTGTTGCCAATCGCCAGGGGAGAATTGCGGCAGACGTTATCTTGGGCCGTGAAGCCAGGTTTCGGGGGGTTCAGGGCACCACGGTGTGTAAAGTCTTTGATATCACCGTTGCGGCCACCGGCGTGAGTGAGAAAAGTTTGAATCGCGGCAAACTCCCCGGCCAGGAAGCGCACTACGAGAAGATCTATCTGCACCCGGGTCACCACGTTAATTACTACCCTGGAGCAAAGCCGATCACCATGAAGCTGATCTTCTCAAGAGAAGACGGAAAAGTCCTGGGCGCGCAGGCTGTTGGCGAAGAAGGAGTCGTGAAACGCATAGATGTGATCGCAATGGCTATACAGAAGGGGGCGACCGTTTTTGATCTGGAGGAAGCTGAGCTATGCTATGCACCTCAGTTTGGCGCTGCTAAAGACCCAGTCAATATTGCCGGCATGATTGCTGCCAACGTCCTGAGGGGTGATGCCCCGGTGGCACACTGGGCAGATGTGAGATCTTCACAACCCTACGTTCTGGATGTCCGTGAACCTCAGGAGTTCGATCTTGGTCGTGTGGAGGGCGCCCACAATATCCCACTTCATTCGCTTCGGGACAGGATGAGTGAACTACCGCGTGACAAAGAAATACTCGTCTACTGCGCCGTGGGGCAGAGATCATATTATGCATCACGCGCTCTGCGCCTCAACGGGTTCCCGGCCAGAAACCTCTCCGGAGGAATGAAGACTTACCATGCTGAAAGTGGCGAACCATCTTCAGGAAAACCCAAAGACACATTGCCGCCCGTGTAGAATCTGCCCCTGCTTTTCCTGAACTGAGTTTGTTCTCCAGTGTTGCATTTCCCATTGTGTGAGCAAACTTGTGCGTTCAATACCCCCGAGTGTATGGAGATCAGCCACCCATCTGGATAGCCATTGGGGGAGAGACTCCTCAGAGGCTTTGCCCTCTGGACTTTCCCCATGTCTCGAGGCTGGGCGCATCCAAAATGCCAATGTAATTGAATGGAGGCTTTGTTGGACCTGGCAGGCTGCCTTTCTGGAAGTTCCTCCGTACTCCCCCCATCATCTTGAGGAGTGTGAAACTCTTCGATCAGGGCAGTCCAATCGGCAAGGGCCCTTTGTAGTTTTCACACCACTTTACATAGTCCTCCTCGTTGAGATTGTCTCTCAGGTTGTAAAGAATAATCTCCTTGGCCATTATTGTTACCTCCTTTTATATCCTTGTAGCCTTAGAAAGGATATTGCCTTGGAGTCCTTTGTATGGTTATCCAACTGGGTGTTCGAATGTCGTGCATTCCTGTGACGCCACGAGAGATGACAAGGATATACGGACTAGGATGTCAACAATACTATTGACTTCCGTCTGTAGTTTAGGGTAAATGCCCGCACGTCGTGGAGGCCAATCGATATCCAGGATCTAGCTGGATGACTCGGACTTTGTATTGATTACACCAGTCTCTCAAGAAAGTCATTGAGGTTCGAGTTAACGGACTACTATCAGAAAGGAATTGGGAAAAACCTGCTGAAGAGATAAATGACCGCCGGTATTGACGGTATGCAGACTATGAAACTGGCAAAGACAAACTGGCTGGCTATTTGCCGGTTCCCTCCGCACCTTTCAACTAGGATTGGTATTGCTGTGATGGGCGGTACAGCAGCCTGAATGATAACAATCAGGGCAGTAGTCAAATCAGGACGCAGTAAGAGTAGTAGGCCAAGAAAAACGAGCGGGAAGACGACGTTCTTAAGTACGACAAACTTGACGACTTCCGAGATATACCACCTCCTCCTACTATCTGCTTTATACATGAAGTCGTTGTAGATATTCCCACCGAGTATTAGCATTATGAGCGGTATTGTGATAGCTCCCACCATCGTGACTATAGTGATCAGGAACTCAGGTATATAGTCTCTGGCAGACACAAGTCCAATGACAATCCCGACGATGGTGGCCACCAGCACGGGATTCACAATCCTGCGCCAGTTGAGCTTCTCCTTTTGGATGCGCTTACCAAAAAACAAGGTATAAGTGCCAAATATCATGGAGGGATGAAATATCATGAACAGAAAAAGCGGTACCAAATACGAATTATCCGCACCGAAAAGGCCTTCAATAATCAATATGGGCAAGAAAAGCCCATTCTGGTAGAGGAGCCCGATGGTAAACTCGCTCCGTACTTCCTTTCTCACCAGGAAGGATGCTGACAGTGACATTGCTAATGCTATGGCGGTGAAGCCCAGCCACCAGAGCGGCATTCGCCACCAGTCCGGGTATGCTTGCGGCGAGAAACCGGATATGAGATTGCCGACCACCAGTAAAGGCAAGGCTATATCAATGGCCAATGACTGCAAAAAAGCCAGTGCATCGGATGGTACACGTCTTCTACCAATAATCCAGAAGCCCAGTAGCCCAATGCCGAGGAGCGCAAGCACCGCCTGCAAAGTGATTAGGAAGACGTCCATATTCTTCGCATTCTATTATGTGGCAAAGCACGTTGACAAGTCGCAGTGACGACCTTTACCGTATTCTTCTTCCCCCATGGTGCTTTGAGACAAAGAGTGGCTACACCGTCACAATTACTCAGATTGTGGCATTTCGCTACTCGAATCGCTGAATATTACCAGAGGCAGTTAACTAGTTCACAACCCGTGCCACTGAACCAGGTCATCTATCGGTTCGCGAAGTCGTGGGAATGCGTTAATCGGAGCCCCGGGGTCGGGAAAGCCAGTGGCAATGGATGTTACGATAGCCCGGTCTTTGGGGATATTAAGCAACTCCCGGAATATCTCAGGCCATAAGACCGGTATACCCATAATACATGTACCCAGACCATAAGTGAGGGCGACCAGACAGATAGTTTGAGTGACCGCGCCGATACTCACTATGGAATTAGGTCCGCGGTCATCGGCACAAACAATAATTACGCTGGGGGCGTCAAAGAAGCGCAGCATGTGCTCCCGGTGCTCCAGTTGCGCTGCTTCCAGATTCTTGGTTCCTGGAGGGTAGTAGATGGGGTCCTGCAGTGCTTTTAAAGCTTGCCGTCTTGGCATCAGAAGCTTGGAATAGGGGCCTGTTCTGGGCAGGTCTGGATTGGTGTTCATGTAGTCATGCCCGTCCCATGTCGTAGCTTTCTCCACAAGTCTGGCTGTCACCTTCGCCAGCGCTTCCCCCGCCAAGACTTCAAAATACCAGGGTTGGACATTTCCTCCCGATGGTGCCCAGCGGCCAACATCCAATAACTCCTGTAAGACCTTCTTTGGGACAGGGTCGGTCTTGAAGACGCGAATACTTCTTCTAGTACGTATAGCTTCAATGACGTCCATAGTCTCCTCCTAATCGTATTTTAGTGTTGAGTCTAACACGAGAATCATGCCGGGTCTATCCCTGTCTCCACTTGCTTATGAGGCTACTATACCTAGCGGCACATAGACATTGCGTTGAGGGAAAGGACGTAACTGAATGCAAAGCCTGGTCTTCTCAATCTTTGGCCTTCTTCTGGCTACTGTGTCCTGATCGCACTGTGATGGTGGCTATGATTGGTGGTGCAGTGAAGGATATAATATCTGGTATTCATGAATACGAAGAGGAGGTATAGACAGATGACTGTAGTTCACATCCCGGGCAGAAAGACAGGTCACATAATGCTATACGCCCTGAGCACATGTGGCTGGTGTGGGAAGACTAAGAAGCTCCTGGATGATTTGGGAGTAGAGTACAACTACGAGTATGTTGATGAGCTTCATGGCGATGAAAAAGAGGAAGCCATTCGGAAGGTCAAAGCCTGGAATCCCAGTTGTAGTTTTCCCACCATGGTGTTAGACAATAAGAAGTGTATCGTCGGCTACAAGGAAGACGAAATCAGGGAGGCGGTCCAGCAGTGAGTGAACAGGTAGTAGCTGTAGCCGAAATTGACAGGCTGTATGAGAGGTTGTTCAGGGAAGCAGAATCTGCAGGTTATCATCTCAATCCTGACGTGGAGTCTACCAAGGAACTTGTCAAGGGCCTTATTGTAAACGAACGGAGGTATGGCTATTGGGCCTGCCCGTGTCGGCTCGCTTCCGGCAAGAAAGAAGATGATCTGGATATTATCTGTCCCTGTGACTACCGGGATCCTGATCTAAATGAGTTTGATGCCTGCTACTGCGCACTGTACGTATCGGATGCGGTACGGAGAGGCGAGAAGAAGGCAGGTAGCATACCGGAACGGAGGTTGGCACCGGCGGAGAGAAGAAGACAAGCCCGGAAAGCAGGGACGAAGCCAACCGGACTTTCGCTGCCGGTATGGCGCTGCCAGGTTTGCGGCTACCTTTGTGCCAGGGAACAACCGCCTGAGGTGTGCCCCATATGTAAGGCGAGGAAAGACCGGTTCGAGCGGTTCATGTAGCCACAAGACCGGGGAGGACCTGGCACAACTTGGTAACTTGTTGCCGCAGTAGGAAAAAGCTGCCGTTCTTTGTCATTGCGAGCAGGTGAAAGGTGCGCGGCAATCTCGTTGGCCAAGTTCCGAGCGCCAGAATCCAATCTAAGAGCAGACCCAAATGCTGAATTCTGACTCCTGACTACTAGTACTACGCTTGTCGCCCGGGTTCCAGGATCTGTTAAGGTGACTATCGAGCCCCAGAGGTAGCTGAGAGCCGCCTTTCCGAGTACGCGAGAATATCAGGTAACAACCTGGCGGAATGATCTGGGAGAAAGCTTCACCCCAACCAACCAAAACAGGGCGTTCTTTCCAATAATAGACGGATGCGAGGCAGGTGACGCGCTGGATTCTCTTATTGCTTCTGACTGTCGCTCGCTGTTCCGTCAGGCGCGTTCGTGTTTGCAGATCTGAGTGGTTCCCAATTCCCTTGATTCGATCATCGGTGTTCCTTCATGACTTCGTGAAATGTTGCCTGCTTCCTCGGATCTTCGCATTGTTGCCATGTGGATCTCTGCATACGGGGCTGCTTACCAACAGTGATGGACGTGCCTCCCTTCTTATTAGCGACTGAACTGAGCAGGATATCATTGTTCAGGGGGTGTCAGTACAAAGAAATCGTCGTTTAGCTGTAT
>CAYFSE010000110.1:0-4357 GCA_964345725.1 uncultured Dehalococcoidales bacterium | reverse complement strand
AGTACGGTCGCCGTAGGTCGCCTCCATGACAATGTATTCGGCCTCATCGAAAAGAGCCGGGTCATTTATTATCGGGCGGTTAGGCTCGCCGATGTCGCCCGAAAAAATCACTCTATGGTTCTTACCGTCTTGCCGGATCTTTATGTTTATGGCCGCCCCCCCCAACACATGGCCTGCTTCATAGTAACAGCCCTCGACACTGCTACTAACTTTGACACAGCTCAGGTACTCTACCGCAGAGAAATGCGACTCAACCGCGTCGGCATCTTCCACTGTGTAGAGAGGTATTTCGGGGTAGGGACCGCTGCGTGCCTCCTTTTTGTGGCGTTTTGCCTTATATGCAGCGTCTTCTTCCTGTAACTGTGCGGCATCAAGAAGGATAATCTGGGCTATCTCTGCCGTCGCCTGGGTGCAGTATATCTTGCCCCCGTAACCATCCCGTACCAGTTTCGGCAAAAGCCCGCAATGGTCGAGGTGAGCATGAGTCAAAAAAACTGCGTCAAGGGAGTGAGGGTCAAAGGGAAATGGCTGCCAGTTTCTCTCCTGGCACTTCCGCTCCTGGTAAAGCCCGCAATCTATGAGGACACGGGAGTCCTGGCCCTCCAAAAGATAGCAGGAACCTGTGACATTCCTTGCTGCACCCAGAAACGTCAGCTTACCCAGCACAGATGATGCTACTCCTCGGCGGTTTCTCCAACGCAGTCATCTTGGCCGGCATACCCGCTTATTATAACCCATAGTTGCATCATGAGCGGGGTCAGCCCCTCCGCTGCGGGTTGGTTCTACTGCTGAGTATCCTCAAGTCTTCTTCTGATTAGAGCAATATGTACCGTAACCCCGATAGCGACACAAATCAGGACGATCCTGACAACCATGTTCTGTACACCAAAAGCTATGGTGAGCCCGATGGTCAGCCAGAGCAGAAGGATGATAAATATCTTTATTCTCACAGGCATTCCTCTGCCTTCAATGTAGTTCCTGATATAGGCCCCAAATACTCTATTGGTTACAAGCCACCTATAGAACCGCTCGGAGCTCCGCATATAACAGGCAGCGGCCAGCAATAGAAATGGGGTGGTCGGCAGAATGGGTACAAAAATGCCGATAACACCCAACCCCGTAGACAGGGCCCCTGCCCCGATTAGAAGCCTTCTCTTTACTGTTGTCCGCATCTGTAAACGAACTGGGATCGCTGGACGAAAGGGGTCTAGCCTGAGTATTTTCTTATAGCCTCTTTGGCCTTGGCTATGATCTCCGCGTCAGACACCTTGTACGATGTTATGGCAAAAGAGCCTGCCACCTTGCCTTGCCGTTTCTCTACTTTGGCCGTTACGTTCGCCAGAGCTTTCTCGGCATTGTCGCCACCCATCGTGAAGAATGGAATAATATCCCCGCCCCCAAAGTTTGTCTGGTATATAAATGAGTTGATAGCCGGTGCCGGTCTTGAGTTCCAGATTGGAGAACCAATGAATATGCTTGCGAGTTGCGTCAAATCGACATCTATGGGATTTATCTTGCTCCCCCTGTTTATTGTGGCTTGGAAGCCGCCTATCAAATAGACTAGTGGCCCTAGTTTTCTAGCTTTTGTCTCCCTAACCTCCAACAGCGCCGCATTCAGAGCTTCGGCGATTACCTGAGCTACCAGCCTCGTTTTACCCGTCAAAGAATAATAGGCTACCAACGATTTCATTGACCGCTCCAGAGTATCTGTTTGAGGAATTATACCTCATCGGTGTGTTGGCTTGAAATGTTGGCTGAGGCTAAAGGCGTAGTCTGACGCCTCTTGGTTTGAGTCTGCCATGCTATACTTACGGAAAAACTGCAGCCAGAGGGGGTACGAATGTCGCCACGTAAACTTAAGACTGATCCGATAATGCTCGAGATGCCGCCCCAGAAGATGGCCGTTGTCCAGGGAAAAGGCTCTCCGGACAAGGTCTTCTCCAAGATATTCCCGGCTCTATATGGCTCGGTTTATACCTTGAAGTTCGACCTGAAAAAGAGGGGACTGGAGTCCTTCAAGGTAGGCTGCCCTCGTGCTCGCTATCCCGATGCCCATCTTTGTCCCAAAGGAGAATGGCTCATAATTGCCGGTATCCCCATACCCGACAACACTGGCTCCTTGCCTCAGAAGGAACCGGGCACCGAGGTAAGGGTCGAGACCTGGGAATACGGCACGGTGGCTCAAATTCTCCACCTCGGCCCTTATGACCAGGAAACGAAAACCATTGAGCGCTTGCAACAATTCATCGCAGATAATGGCTATGAAATAGCCGGCCCGCACGAGGAAGAATATCAGTCGAAGCCCGATGCCAAAGTAATCAAGACGCTGATTCGCTACCAGGTGAAAAAGAAGAACCGATAGCGTGACAAACATACGCCTGGAATGGCAGACATCCCTATGTTCGTACAGTCATAGGTAAAACCGACTCAAAGGCGATTGAGTCAATAGATAATATCAGTGTCCCATTCATACCTGCTGCTTACCGTATTGTCGTTTTTTGCTCATAGATTTGAGAACAGTGCAAGAACAACAGCAATGTCGACCGAGGCATGAATCAGCCAGGAACCTATTATGCTGTTCGTCTTCTGCATGACGTAGCCTAATACTAACCCAAGGGGCAAAAGTAAAGCTAGCATCGTTAGGATGTTCTGGGTGTAATCCACCCCATAGTGCAACGCTACGAATGGGATAGCCATACAGAGATTGGCCGGAAATGCGCCGATTAATGGTTCCAGCTTTCTTAAGAACAGCCCCCGGAACAACAATTCCTCATTGAGACTATTGACCAGCACAAACAGCATTATCCACGGGATCCAAGGGATCACTCTTTGCAGAGTCAAATCTCTTGTTTGATATTGCCATCTGGCCCATGGAATGGACACAGCCGCAACCGCAACAAATACGGCCAACCCAATGAGAACCCCTTGTCTGAGGTTTCCTTTCTGAAGATAGATGGAGGATATATTGTTTCCGGAGAGCTTAGTCAAAACGATAATCGGGACCACGATCAAAACGGTGCTCTCCAGTTTGTCCACTGCTATACCAGCCGGACTTTCTACATCAAGTCCCAGCAGACTAAGAGACCAGCCGCTGAAATAATAGTCCAATGCCTGAGCCAAAGAGGCAGCAAAGAAGCCAAACAATATGGGCCAGTACCTACTAAGACGTTCACTGCGACGTAGCAGAAGCGAGGACGTCAGCAAAGCCAGGACTAAGGCTATTCTGGCGGGGAGATCAACATTTTTGGAAAAGACGGGCCGGAAATGACTAAAAACAAAGAATAGCAGTAACCCAAATATGAGAAATAATAAGAACAGCCCAAGCCGTAGTATTTGCCTTTTCCGTTCGATTCTACTGTCTTCACTGGTCGACACCGGATTTTGCCCCGAGATGATGCAATTTTTTCATAGCGTTACAGAGCAAGTCAAACAGGTTTCGCCGAGAGTTCAAGTCACCATGAGATACTGACGTACGCATGGAATGGCAAATGTTCCCATGCCCGGGCAATGGCAACGAGTCGGGGTTACTCTTACTTCCAAGCTCTCGTCTGACATGCCATACTTAATTGGTGATTAACAACGAATTCCTATCCGTTTTTCCCATAGCTTTGGGTTTGTCTGCGGATTGTTTCGTCGTAGCCATAAGTGGTGGTATTTCAAAGCTAGACCATGCCTGGTCGCGCTTACTACGCGTGGCCTTCTCATTCGGGCTATTTCAGGCTTTGATGCCGGTTCTCGGATGGCTTGCCGGCAGAACCGTCGTCGACTTGATTGCAGATTATGACCATTGGGTAGCTTTCAGCTTGCTGGCAATTGTCAGCGGAAGAATGCTCTGGGGAGCACTCCGCTCTGAACCTAGCCAACGCAAGGAAGTCGATATTACTAGGGGACTCTTGCTTATTACGTTGTCAATAGCAACGAGCATCGATGCACTGGCCGTTGGCCTATCCTTTGCCTTCTTGAATGTGAATATTGCATTGGCCAGCCCAACCATCGGTGCAACGGCTTTCGCGGTTACGATAGCAGGATTCAAATTGGGCAAGAGAGCCAGCGAGCTGATTGGCAAACGGGCTGAGATAATCGGCGCCATCATATTGCTGGCTATTGCGTTCAGGATACTCATCAGCCATATTCTCTGACCAGCAATTCACCACCAAGGTTCATAACACAGTATGCCCGCAGCTTGACAAGACTTCCCCAACCATCCCACTTACTGGTAAAATAGAAATGATGTCTGCCCGTGCCAGGTAGCATACTAAGATAAGGAGGTTTTGATATGAGATATATTGATCCGCATCTCCATACTAGCCTGCTGGATGACGGTGTAATGATGAAGATTGTCTTAACCGGTATGGAG
>CAYFSE010000109.1:0-8617 GCA_964345725.1 uncultured Dehalococcoidales bacterium | reverse complement strand
CTTCCGGCCTGCTACCTGGAGCTTGAGGTCGGTATCCTGGCCAACAACATGGATTTCCCTGGCCTGATTCAGCCAATCAACAAGGCGCTGCTGTTTCCTAGAGACCTTCTTCCAGGCATTTATCGGATCAGGCTCATGGACCAGGCAACTGTCATAGACGAAGTCTTCAAACTCGCGGAGCGACATTTCGGCGTCTTGAGCGAAGGCCTGGGTAGGATAAACAGTCTCTACCCACCATAGTTCTTGTCTAGCCGCCCGTTCTAGGAATCTATTGAAGATGGGACGCCTCGCCACTGCCCGACGCGACTGCTTGGCAGGGTCAGCATTGGTGAGATGCTTGGTGTTCTCATTAGTCCAGATCCCGATACTTGATTTGATTTGCTCAACGATGTCTTTCATAAACGGTGGGACATAATCAAGCTGGGCATCCCACGCGTAGGTATATAGAAGCTCCTGCGCCTCTTCCAGCTCAAGCTGGAGAAAAGGGTGAGCGCCGCGCTCCAGTACCTTTCGATAGACCGCCAGAATCAAAGGCGCACCCTGAGGGGCACCGGTGACGCGGACCAGTTGGTTCGGTCGCACTTTTGCGGAATAATCGACCAGAATCTTAGCTAAGGTCTCGACTCTTGGATCTGCCATTTCACCTCCTCTGATTTGCCTCGGGAAGCCACAATGAAACCGCCGGATAGTCCACAGACGAACTGCGACGAAGCCCTGTCTTAGACTACCATCTTTCCATCCTTGAGGAAGAGAGTCCGGTCTACACGCACTTCTCCACCTTTGCGGAGGTCGCAGACCATATCCCAATGGATGGCGGACCTGTTCTTGCTCCCTGATTCGGGATAGCCCTTCCCCAGAGCCAGGTGGATGGTCCCCCCGATCTTCTCATCGAAGAGCGTGTTCTTGGTGAACCGCTGGATCCCGTAGTTGGTGCCGAAGGCGAACTCTCCCACATAGCGTGCCCCCTTGTCGCTCTTCAACATCTTCAACAGAAACTCGTCATTCTTAGCCGCCGTGGCCTTGATTACCTTTCCATCCTTGAACTGCAGCCGGACGTCCTCCACCTCACGGCCGAAGTAGCAGGCGGGATAACTATATTTGATATGCCCATTCACGCTGTTCTCGATGGGCCCGGTGAATATCTCCCCATCGGGGAAGTTTTCGTGTCCATCGCAGTTGATCCATGTCCGGCCTGTAACCTCTAGCTTGAGATCGGTATCCGGGCCAACGACGTGGATCTTCCTGGCCTTCTTCAACCTGCTGACAAGACGCTGCTGCTCTTTGGAGATCTTCTTCCAAGCCTTGATTGGGTCAGGTTCATGGACCAGACAGCCCTTGTAGACGAAATCCTCGAACTCGCGGAGCGACATCTCCGCGTCCTGAGCGAAGGCCTGGGTGGGATAGAGAGTCCCGCTCCAGCGCAACTCCTTCTTGGCGGCTCGCTCAAAAAATCGGTCAGAGAGGGGACGCCTCGCCACTGCCCGGCGAGACTGCTTGGCGGGGTCAGCATTGGTGAGCTGCTTGGTATTAACGTCGGTCCAGATCCCAATGTTCGCATCGATCTGCTCAACGATTTCCATCATGAAGGGCGGCATGTAATCAAGCTGGGCATCGCTGGCGTAGGTGTAAAAAAGTTCTTCTGCCTCTTCCGGTTCAACTTGGAGAAAGGGGTTAGCACCGCGCTCCAGAACCTTCTGATAGACAGCCAGAATCAAAGGTGCGCCCTCAGAGCCACCGGTGATCCACACCAGCTGGTTCGGTCGGACTTTCACCGAATAATCAACCAGAATCTTAGCTACCGTTTCAACTCTCGCATCGGCCATTTCGCCTCCTTTGACACGCTGATATTGGAATGTTTCGGCAGTGTAGCAGGCGCTGCTCAAGATAGTCAACCAGCCAACGTTCTGATGACAGTCAATACAACCCAGCAGACAATCAAGGCGTCGTCGAGTCCAGTGACGACGGTGACAGGACGGCCAGAAACATGGCAGCAGGCACCCCTATCTGCTTAATGGGGCTTGCGTGCTCTATGCGTCTCACTCTAGGTGAGCCATATTGCGGCGGTAAAAGTAGGCGGGGATCCAATCACGGACGGCACGCAGCTTCCTCATGAATTCGGTCGGCAGTCCAAGATACGAGATAAATACCCACAGATAGTAGATCCGCCGCACCAGCGCAGCAGCAAAACCATCGAAGACGCGGCCACCTAACTGAGCCAGCACCAGATTCCTGCCCACATATATCACCTGTCCCTTGAACCTGTAGCGGAATGCCCTTTGCGGTCTACCCTGAATAGCACGGATGATGTTCCTGGCACAGGCCGGGCCCTGTCGGTGAGCTACTTGGTGGGTTGGGGGATAGGCCCCTGAGTTGTTCTCCTGTAATGAATAGGCACAATCCCCGAGCACATAGACGCCGGGGGACTCCGGTACTTGCAGATACTGGTTCACCACGATGCGGCCACCCTTCGCCTTGTTGAAAGGCAGCGATTCCACGACAGCCACCGGCTTCACCCCCGCCACCCAGATAACAGTGCGAGCCGGTATAGTCTGCCCGTCAGCAGTCTGAATACCACCTGACCAGACCTTGGTAATACGGGCCTTCAACAGAACCTCGATTCCGCGAGCGCGCAGCCGGCTGATAGCCAGCCCGGACATCTTGGCCTTCATGCCGGATAAGAGTGCGTCTTGCGCCTCCAGCAAAAGAACTCGGACCTTAGGCGTCAGAGAAGGGTATTTCCGTATCAGTGCCTTGTACACGAAATCCTGAATAGCAGCCACCAGTTCTATCCCCGTTGGTCCGCCGCCCACCACCACAAAAGTGAGCAGCTCGTCCCGGCGTTGTTCATCCCTTTCCCGCAACGCCGCCTCAAAGTTATCCAAGACGTGATTATGGATACTGACAGCATCATTCAGAGCTTTCAAGGTCAGCGAATCTTTCTCGACATCGGCCATCCCGAAGAAATTGGTCGTGCTGCCCAGGGCTACCACCAGATAATCCCAGCCGAGCTCTCCATCATCGGTGCTCACCACTTTCCTTCCCACATCTATGCCCTGCACCCGACTTTGCCTGAACCTAACGACGCCCGCGGACTCCTTGTTTCCCATCAGAGCACCTAACGGGAATGAAATGTGACTGGGCTCGACGCTCCCGCTGACCACTTGCCATATATAAGGCAAGGGAGAATGATGATCTCGCTGGTCCACCAGTGTTACCTGCAGCCCAGGTACATCAGCCGAGGCTTTCCCGAACTCCAGTGCCGCGCTAATTCCCGCTGAGCCTGCACCGAGGATAAGTACCCTCTTCTTGTTTTCTCCCATAGCGATCATGCACCAGAGGGACTCTTGGCCATTTTGATAAGCCTAGCTTTCGCTGATCCAAATGTCAACGAGGCTTGCCTGAATCACCTGATTGGAGTATGCTTCTGAAGGAGAACCATAGTTCAGGCAATTCGGGCACAGGAATGAAAACATAAGGGGTTAACGATGGTTGATTTGGATAACGGCTCCGCCTACCGGCAATTTGATAGGTCAGGAATGCTCCGTCACCTGCACGGGTTTCCCGAGCAATGCCAGAAAGCCTGGGAAAAAGTCCTGCAATTTGAGCTCCCCCACCTACATATCAATATATCCAACGTCGTTATCGCGGGGATGGGTGGCTCGGCTATCGGCGGCGACATTGTGCGCCGACTGGCCCTGGCCGAAAGCAAATCGCCTGTTTGGGTACATCGTGACTATGGCCTGCCTGAATTCGTTGACGCCAGTACCCTGGTCATCGGCTCCAGTTATTCAGGGAATACCGAAGAAACCATCTCCGCATTCACCAAATCGCTGGGAACCAGAGCGAAAAAGCTGGCCATTACCTCAGGCGGCAAACTTCAGCGATTAGCTGAAAAGGAAGGTATCCCTGTTTTCGTTATCGACTACCAGGCACCGCCCAGGGCTGCTTTCCCACACAGTTTCATTCCTCTGGTGGGCATTTTTCAGAAGCTGGGTCTGCTTGAAGATAAGTCGAAAGATTTGCAGGAGGCGGTGAACGTCCTGAAGAAGGTGTCTGGAGACGTAGTTGAAACGACGCCCCTTGCCTCCAATCCCGCCAAGCGACTGGCTGCCAAGCTGCAGGGGCGCGTAGCAGTGATTTATGGAGCCGAGATACTCTCGGAAGTAGCCCGGCGCTGGAAGGGGGAATTCAACGAGAACAGCAAGGCCTGGGCCTTCTTTGAAAGCTTCCCTGAACTGAATCACAACGCCGCAGTCGGCTACGAATTTCCTCCTGAGGCGAAGGAAAGGATACTGGTGCTTATGTTGCGATCGTCCTCGCTCCACCCCCGAAACCGGCTTCGCTACGAGGTTACCGCCAAATTGTTGACCAAGGCGGGAATCCCCCATGAATACATAGAAGCCAGAGGCAAAAGCGCCTTGGCTCAGGTGCTGAGCTTGGTCCTTCTGGGTGATTATGCCAGTTTCTATCTGTCAATGCTGAACGAAGTCGATCCTACAACTACAGACGCGATAAGCTTTGTCAAACAGCATCTTGCCCAATCCTCCGTTTCGAGTGACTAGGGTGGAGTAATGGGCGAATCCATTGGCTTTCTCAGCACCTTCGCGGCATGTTCCAGTACCGTGTATAAGCAGCTCCACCCACCCGACTACCGTTAGGATCTGCGTTTGCAGACGGGAGACTGGGATCAAGAGCCACACATCCCCCGGATTCACAATCCCTGACGGGGTGATCATTATCGGTGTTGACCCTAGTCTGAGTTACTAAACGTCCGTTTCACCATTAGCTCGCCGTCACCCTAGCGACCATCTGAAGGCAGAGGCTCAACGCCTCCTGTCTGAAACGTAGAATTTCAGCCCGATTTTGAATGTGATGTCAGTATGCCTAACTTAACTCTTCTTACAAATCGAGATTTCTCAAGACTTTTCTCCTATGACTATTTTCTGGCCAGATGCGTACTTCTAGGTGATTGTTCAGTCAGTTGAAGTAAGTTACCCTTAAGATAGATCAATTAAGGAGGAGATGGGAAAAGATATGGGAAATGGGCAACATATGAGTGACATGCTGACGGTGCGGGAAGTAGCCCGGCTATTCCATGTCCATCCCAACACGCTGAGGCGCTGGAGTAACAACGGCAGAATCAGGGCATACCGTATTACTCCCCGGGGTGATCGCCGATTTAAGCGCGAGGAAATCGCCCACTTTCTAGCGGAATTAAACAGCCAGGTAGACAACTACTGGCAGGAAGTTGAGAACAGGCAACAGTCACAGCGTTGAGTAGGGCCACCACGGCAGTCGCCCCGAGGAGCCATCCTGAAGAACCGGATTTGTCTTTCTCCCCGCAGTGAACTGGTTCATCCTGCCCCCTGTTGCACAGACATAGTCAACCCCATGAATTCCTGCTCGATTCTATCTGAAATTGCCATGCCCCGACTTGTCAGTGCTCGCAATCACAAGCAGGAATTACCAACTCTATGTAGAATCAGCTCTCGCGACGGCTTCGCACACCACTGGAGCTTAGTATCCCCTCCAGCACGACCTTCCATCTGTCCCCCAGGAGCCTCGTGTCCAATCTGACTTGAGTGGCACCTATTTTGACCGCGCCGTTGTAGCTTTTGCCTAGAGATTGCTTCGCTCCGCTGGCAATGACAGTTTCCTGGGGCTTTATCACAATTTGCCTCCCGTGTGTGTAAACGGAGCTCACCTTAGCCTTCGTAGCCAGAATCTTGATTTTCACTATGTACAGGAGATTGTCCACAGGCTCAGGCAAGGGGCCGAATCTATCCTGGAATTCTTGTGCTATGTCCCCCACCTCCTGGATATGCTCCACTTTGGCCAGTCTGTGGTAAAGGCCTAATCGAGTATTCAAATTGGAAACATAATCTTCCGGTATGTGAGCATCTAAGGGCAGGGAAATGCCCGGAGACTGTATCGCTTCGCTCACAGTGACAGTCGTCCGCACTTCACCAGCTTGCTTGGCTTTCAACTCCTCTACCGCCTCCCCCAGCAACTGGCAATAGAGGTCAAAACCCAGGGCGGCGATATGCCCGCTTTGCCTGACGCCCAAGAGGTTGCCTGCCCCCCGAATTTCAAGGTCCCTCATAGCGATAGCAAATCCCGAACCCAGTTCGGTAGCTTCTAGGATAGTCCTGAGCCTCTTATGAGCCTGCGGAGTCAACCGCTTCCGCTTGTCAAAGAAGAGATAGGCATAAGCCTGGTTGATACCACGACCTACCCTACCCCTCAACTGATATAACTGAGCCAGGCCGAACCTGTCCGCCTGGTCGATAACCAGCGTATTGACATTGGGCATGTCCAGGCCTAACTGGATAATGGTGGTGGTCACCAGGATGTCGTATGTGCCACTAATAAAATCCGTCATCACCTTTTCCAGTTGTTCTTCAGGCATTCGTCCGTGAGCTATAGCTATTCGAGCTTCGGGTACTAAATCCCGCAATTTGCGGGCAGCGAAAGCGATGCTTTGAATACGATTATGGACAAAGAAGACCTGTCCATTTCTTTCCAGCTCCCGCAATACCACCTGCCTGACCAGAGCATCATCATATGCGCCGACATAGGTCTGGACGGAGAGGCGTTCTTCAGGAGGCGTTCCCACGATGCTCATATCCCTGATTCCGGTCAAGGACATGTGAAGGGTGCGGGGGATAGGAGTAGCACTGAGAGCCAGTGTATCCACTTCCCTCCTTATATGCTTGAGTGCTTCCTTCTGCACCACGCCAAACTGCTGTTCCTCATCGATTATCGCCAGCCCCAGGTCTTTGAACGTGACGTCCCTTTGGAGCAGGCGATGAGTGCCAATGCATATGTCCACAGTTCCGCTAGCTAAGCCTTCCAGAATTCCCCGCTCTTTTTCCGGGGGGCAGAAGCGGCTCAGCATTTCTACTCTTAATGGGAAGGTCTGCAACCTCTCAGTAAAGGTCAGGAAATGCTGCTGAGCGAGCACTGTAGTCGGTACCAGAACAGCTACTTGTTTGTCATTCATAACCGCCTTGAAGGCGGCACGCAGAGCTATCTCTGTCTTGCCATAGCCCACGTCCCCACAGATGAGCCGGTCCATGGGCTTAGCTTCTTCCATGTCCTCCTTAACCGTCGTGATTGCCTCAATCTGGTCCGTTGTTTCCATATAAGGAAAGGATGCTTCCAGCTCCTGTTGCCATAGCGAATCTTCAGAGAAAGCAAAGCCCGGAGCTACCTGTCGACCAGCATAAAGGGTAAGCAGCTCCTGAGCAATTTCCGCCACCGATTCCTTGACTCTGTTTTTAGTCCTCTGCCATTCCGGGGTCCTCAGACGGCTCAGGTGTGGTGCCTGATCGCCGGCACCGATATAGCGGCTGACCCGGTCTATCCGTTCTGTAGGCACATAGAGCCTGTCACCACCGGCGTACTCCAAAACAAGGTATTCTCTCTCCACTCCCTCAGAGGACATCCTGGTCAGACCGCGGAACTTGGCGATGCCATGGTCAACATGGACGACATATTCACCGGGAGCCAACTGAGGAAGAAACCATCGGTGAGGTACGGGTCTCCTCTTGCCTGTTCGCGGCTGCTTCACAAAGCCAAATAGTTCGACGTCGGTGACAAGGGTCAACCTGTCCTCCATCTCCCAGCCTCCATCCAATGAACCCTGGAGCACGGTGATTGAACCGGGCGGAGGTATCTCTTCCATTTGTGGTGAAGGCAAAGTATGAATGTCCTCCTTCTGGAGAAGTTCCGCCAGACGATTTGCCTGATGGCTGACTACGACCACACGCCGTCTTTGTTCCACCATTTGCCTAGCTGTTTTGAGGAATCTGTCCAGCTGGCTGCCATAACTCTGACTTGTGAGGAAGGGCCAAGTCGTTCCATTACTGGTAGCTGATAGCTGATAGCTGACAGCATTCAGCAGCGCCAGACGACGCTTCTGTTGAATCTGCGACTCTAATTCCTCCCAGGCGAAGTAAGGAGAAGGAAAGCCTCCAGGTAGCTCGCCTTTTTCCATCTTGGTAGCTCTTGATTCTAGGGCTTCCTCGTTCAGCCTGGTGACGGCAAGTTCAATTCCTTCGGGGTCATCGAGAACGAGCAAGGCGTCACCACCAAGGTAATCAAGTACGCTTCCGGGCACCAATTCAGAGCCACCGGCCATGGGTATGAACTCTTTGGCCGGTGTGACAATCAAAGAGGCTACGGGGCCGGTTGACCGCTGGCTCTCCGGGTCGAAGCTCCTCATGCTTTCTATCTGGTTGCCAGAGAACTCGATGCGGACTGGCGACTGGCCGGAAAGCGGAAAGATGTCAATAATGCCGCCCCGCTTGCTCATCTGCCCGGGCACCTCGACAACTTCCCCCCTTTCATAGCCCATGCTCTGCCAGAGGCGCAGTAGCTCCACGGGCTCAGCTGCGATGCCTAGCTTCAATATATTGCAAGCAGCCGCAAAATCCCTATGCGGGATGGTTTTGCTCATAAGTGCCAGGGCCGAGGTCACTATCAAGGGAGGCTTGTCGTTCCCTTCGTGAAGCGCCACTGCAGCTAACGCCCTCAGTCTCTCTATCATCTGATAGCTAACAGCCGATGGCTGAGAACTATCAAAAGGAAGGAAGTCGAGTTCCGGGAGACGCTG
>CAYFSE010000108.1:0-5050 GCA_964345725.1 uncultured Dehalococcoidales bacterium | reverse complement strand
CGGGCGAACTGTTACCGACAGTGTACAAACCAGAATCGTGCTGACCCGGTACCGCGGCTGCTGACGACGCCCTGACAACCGTTGACAAAGAGTGCATCGCCATGCTCAAGATGACGGTGAAGCAAATCAGGCCACACAACACCTTCCGCCCTTTCATTCTCGTACTCCTATAGTATCATTGTAACAGTAAGTGGGGAATTGTCAATGCTGCTCGTGCGGCGTTTGAGACATACTGTGTAGTCAGGGAGTCTTAGCGCTAGATAGTGCAACGAGGTAGAGTCCGGTATCTGGCTAGAGACGGGATTCTACTCTCTTGTGAGCGGCCTACAGGTTTGACTATGATTGCTTCCTGCATAATGTGAGATAATAACGCCAACACTTCTTTGCTGGCCCAGTCGATTAGGGAAGGAGTAGATGAGTAAGTTAGCCTGCCATATTCCTGTGAAACCGATCACGCCTACCATAATCGGGATCGGCCTCGTGCTAAGCATTCTCGTCTCAAGTGCTTCTACCTCAGCGAAAGGTGAAGGTTTTGCCATCTACTTGACCAAACAAGATGTTCCTCCGGCCCAGATGGAGGCTTTGAGCCACGTCGACCTGACCGACCAGCCCATTGTCTCAGCTGAAGATGTTATCACCTATAAAGCTCAAACACATGAGATAAAACTCACTGACGACGCTTTTGAACGTATTCTTGGGCTGGAAGTACCCGTCCAAGGTAGATCATTCATGGTTTGCGTTGACAGGCAATCTATCTATTGGGGAGCTTTTTGGACTCCGATTTCTTCCATTTCATATCATGGTGTTACTATCTGGAGGCCGCACAGCCCCCGGGGTACTACAATCGTAACGCTGGAACTGGGCTATCCATCTTCCTCCTTCTATGGCGGTGAGGACCCGCGGAGCAGTCCGGAAATATTGGCGTCTCTGGAGCAAGCTGGCACGCTAATCGACAAGCTATCAATTACGTCTATTGGAAAGCTACCGCGCTCATTCACAGGATATGAGCTGTATTCTTGGGAAGAAGAAGGCCAATGGCACTTTGCTTTGATTACGGTTACCGATCGCGTAAAGACGACGGAAGAAATAACTTCTGAAGGGGATTTTATCTCTGGAACCGGGTGGGTGAAGATCCAGGTGGTCGGTACGGATGCGATTAAAGATGTTCTGAGCCGCTTGCCTGAGGGCGAGTCAGTCTTCTCGCGTGATGAATTGTATATAGGGCAATCGACAGAGACGGATTTACGGCTACGACCTGAGCAGATTGCGGATGCAATCCAGGAATATGCTAGGCACTGCGGGTTAGATTTTGTCGTTACAGTACCTAGTTATTGAGAATAACGGTCACGAACAGGTATGTTGTTGGGTAGCCACTGAACGGGGCACGCTTCTGTGCGATTCTGCAGTATCGTATATCACAGCGTTGACTCCATTATCGAAACCGGAGCCGCGTTAATAGGCAGGCTGCCAGGTCAGGAAGGGGTAGGTCTCCCCATCAACGATATTCCAGATGTAGGAAGGGTTGCCGATGTCACGATTGACCACTGCGATTATGTTCCAGCCCGCACCGGAGAAGGTGGCGATGTCGTGCATTTGCGCAGTAGTTTTGCCCGTTCCGCCGGCTGAAGTAGATTGTCCGCTGGTTTCGATGTCCCAGTAGGAGCTGCTCGCAGTGCCCCCACTCCATTCAGTGGATCCCACCAGACCGCCAGTAGGACTCGACTCGCCAGTCACCCTGCCTGTGGCATAGCAGTCGCTCACGCTGCCAGCATTGAGCCCCACCAAGCCTCCAGCTTCCCTCCCTCCAGTAGTTGTACCAGCGGAATACGAGTTGCCAACAGTCCCAAAATTCGCTCCCACCAAAGCACCAGCGGACATCCACCAGTCACGCTGCCTGTGGAATAGGAATTGCTCAGAGTGCCGTCATTGCATGCTACTAGGCCGCCAACATCCCACTCGCCAGCCATGGCGCCCGTGGAATAAGAGTTGCTCGCAATGCCCCAGTTGTATCCGATGAGACCACCAACATGGTCAGGGCCAGTCACCTGGGCATTCACCACGCCAAGAGCCTCGACAGCTCCTGTTTCATCAACTTCACCAAAAAGGCCCACCAAACTTTCGTCAAGGCGATTGACGAAGAGGTCCCTTATTTCATATCCGTGACCGTTGACATTCAGGTAAATGGCTCAACTGGGGTCCAAATCTCGGAAATATATTGATTAGCAGAAGAACCCCCAATTGGCTCCCATCCCTTTCCACCATTGGCTGTCGGACTGGCCAGCTCCGTATAACCGGCAGTGGTGGAATCGAGGTTGTTCATCAGAACATAACTTCCACCCAAGTTGTCCCTGATGGCATCCAAATCATGCCAATCCCGTATTTCCTTGGCAAAGCTTGCCGTGATAATGTAGTCGTCGTTCATGGTGACGGTGGTTGAAGCAGCATTAACATCGACGACGGTACCTACATCGCCCGTCCAGTCGGCAAACTGACAGCCATCATCTGGGGTCGCCACCAAGTCAACCACCGTGCCGTAATCATACGTAGAGGTCCCCTCTCCAGGCGTGGTCACCGATCCTCCATCTGTGCTGTCTACTATAAGGTCGCATCTGAGCGGCGCAAAGTTAGCAGTCACGGTCTTGGCTGCATCCATGACGATAGCGGTTGAGGCATCCTCCACCTCGGCAATGGTAGTCACATCACCAGTCCAATTGACAAAGCTGTAGCCCGTATGTGGAAATGCCACAAGGGGAACCACCGTTCCCTCGTCATAGCTAAAAGTTCCCTCACCGGGGCTGCTTACCTCACCACCTTCAGTGATGGAGATAGTCAGGTTGTACTCCGGCACCACCTCTCCTCCACAGCCGATCAGGACCACGCTGAGAACCAACGCAACTGCTAATACGATAGGGACTGTTCTATGATTCATCGTCTGTCCTCCTTTGAAACCTGCCGGCTGGCTGGGCTACTGATCAGCGACACCATATATCGCAATTATACCACCTGCTAGCTCAGCCGAGTTTGAAGACAGCTTCAGGGTCTATCAAAAGAAATGGCGCAAGGTTTGAAAAGGCGTTTGGCTTTCGTTACAAGCGTGATAAAGAAACCGGTCTTTGTAACGGGGCAGCAAAACGGCAGATTGACGCGTGTCAGAGCAGTGGGACGTTTATCACCCTCCCCTAGCGGGAGCAGAGAAATGCAGACAGGAGAGACCTCCCGTCTTTGGCCTCCGCCCTTTAGTGAGATTTGTTTGTCGAACTGCTCACCCGGAGGTGGGTGCGGCTACTGGAGAACCAAATTACGTCGTTGAATCAGGTGCACTGAAGATTATCCAGACAACATAATAGTGCCGGACAGCGTTTGAACCAGGCTTAGGACTTTGTTTCGTTTTGAACTTCAGACTTGGCTGCCATCTTGACTCCCAGATAGGAGAAGACTCCAGCCCCTACTGTGGTGATCAGAACAAACGTGATTCCTCGCTCGATCAGTGTTGCTGCCATTGCCACATCTAGAGGAACACCCAAAAGAGCAAGAACAGAAATCAGTGACCCTTCAACAAGAACCAAGCCTCCAGGTAGCAATGGAACGAGGCCAACGATAATCGAAATTGATGAGGCAACTAGAAGCGTAGATAATGTGGGATGATAGCCCAAGGCCAGGAATATGGCGGAAAGGCGAAAAATGTCAGACATGGCAATCAGTGACGTCCAACCCCCTATCAACAATACCTTTCGCCATTTGTCCATTATGGTGTAGGTACTTGAATAGAAGGCTTCAATTCCTTCCAGTGTCCCTTGAACGTCGTTGCGCTTTCGGAACCAGCCGAGAACACGTCCGATAACGTTGCCTATGCCCTTGATCGCGATTCTTTTCTTGAAAAAGAGGCGGGGAATAAAGGCTGTTCCGAGAGCGGCTAAAACCCAGGCCGCCATAAGAATCAGGCTTAGCTGGAGTGACGCTTTGCCAAATTGCAGTAACAAGCCCACCATTAAGAACGAGACAACAATCAAGGGGGTAAGAGCAAACTCACCAATCAGGGAAGCCATACCGGACGAATAGCTCATATTCTCCAGCTTACGCAGCATATAAACTCTCCCGAATGGGTCACCGCCAACACGTGCTCCAGGACTAATGTTATTCAGGAAAACGGTCGCGCAGATTATCAAGTAACGACTACCAAAGCCTATTCTGCAGTTTATGAAGGAAAGTGCCGTTTGCCAGCGGCCAGCCCAAAGTGCCAGATTAATGAAATATAAGGCTATAGCTGACGCGATAAGTAGGTAGTTGGCATTTCTGATGACTTCTAACATCTCATAGAAATTCTCACGCGATAGAAGCCATCCCGCTATTGCCATAAGAACAATAGCGAGAATCACCACGAAAACGACCCTACGCAGGTTTAACTTTGGCTTATACTCTTCCATGCGACACCGAAGTTACCACTGCCATCGAAGTCTGGCAACAGTCCCTCAGAAACATGAACAACCTGTGACTTTGTACGGAGCCCGCAGCAACGACCAAAACTTGAGGCTTAACCTGTCGTTGTGCTCGGCAGCCATAGTCGCTCACTCTTCGTTCACTATCCGTTTGACGCTGGGAACGTCAGAGAATGATCATCACTAACTCACCACTGGCCAGGTCAACCTCTCCTACAACCTCTCGTCCAGTAGCGCTACCATGCCCTACGCTGTCCGCCTCTAGCGAGTGGCTCGCCCATCAGCCACAGCATACATCGTAGTCGCAGCCGTAGCACCTGCCGAAGCATCACTCGTTATGATTCGGGGTTCATAGTATTTGATGTATCGCAAGCCCAGTTGGTATGTTGCCCGAGAATTCGAGAGCCTATCCGACCATAGTACAGTATGTTCAAGGATTAATGATGCCATTGTAGATGGCTTCATATTTCGCTATTACTTTGTTGATATCGTGATCTTTGATAATCTCTAGACTTCTTGTTGACATTTGCGCCCGCATTGCTTGATTAGAAAGAATTGCGATGACTTTTTCGGCAAACATTTGACTGTTTCCATCCGAAAAAAGGTAGCCATTC
>CAYFSE010000107.1:0-3707 GCA_964345725.1 uncultured Dehalococcoidales bacterium | reverse complement strand
CGCCATGCCTGATAACCCAGTTGGGTTTGTGGAGGACTTTTGAAGTCTAGCTTTCCTCCTTTCGGTTTCGAGGGCTGGGTTCGACCTGCCCAGCCCCCCCTGTTCACTTGGGCGGAATATTCCTGAAACACCAATGGATCGTGAACCGGTGGGTGCTACCGATGAGGGGAAAAAAGGTATCACGAAAGTTGTAATTGTCGACGATTTCGCGACCGTACGCAAGAGATTAATTGCCATGCTTTCTAAGATCATAGGGGTCGAAAATATTGGTCAGGCAGAAGATGCGCCTGGAACGATAAACTCTATCCACAAGCTGGATACCGGCGCGGTCATACCGGATACAAGGATGCCCGGCGGCAGTCAAATGGACATGCTTCCGGAAATAAAGAAGAATAATCAAACTCCTCTTGTGATAGTCCTTACTAATTACCCCTATCCCCAGTACCGCAGAAAATACGTAGACGCTGGGGTGGATTTCTTTTTTGACAAATCAACCGAGTTTGACTCGGTCACCGAGGTATTAAAGCAGTTGAAACAGAATCAATCTAAATAATAGCTAATCTTGGAGAAAGGAGAAAAGGAAAATGCCTATCACGCCCAATTTCATGGAACGTGTGATCATGCTCAAACTCCACCAGGGGCCTGGCCCTTTATTGGATCTGCTTGGAGGGTTGGCCTTCAAAGCGGTTTCTGTAGCGCTCAAACTCGACATCTTTGAGAGCTTGAATAGCGGCCCGCTGACAGCAGCCGAGGTAGCGCGCCAAATCAAAGCAAACGAGCGGGCTACCACCCTGCTGCTAGAAGGCCTTATAGCCCTTGGGTACATCGACAAACAGGATGGTCACTACTACAACACGGCGATGACAACCAAGTGGATGGTGCGCAGCTCGCCACACCATATCGCCGATATGTTTCTACACACCACCGATGTCCTCGAGACTTGGGGGTATTTGGAGGAGGCCATCCACAGGGGAGAAACGCCGACTTTATTCTGGGAATGGCTCGACCAGCACCCAGGCGGATGGGACAATTATAATGCAGCGATGATGGCGATGGCTCGGATGGTTGACCCCGAAGTCATCGCCAAGGTGAAGCTGCCGATCACGGCTCGCCGGCTGTTGGATGTAGGTGGGGGCCATGGCTTGCACGCCATCAACTTCAGTAGCCACTACCCGGATTTAGCGGCTACCATTCTTGACCGGCCACAAACCCGCAAGATAGCAGAGGCAAACATCACCGCTGCGGGTATGGACCAGCGAGTCTCATTTCGGGAAGGCGATTTCTGGACCGATGACCTAGGCAACGGTTACGACGTGGCGTTGCTATTCAATATCATTCACATGTTCCTGCCCGACAAGAATATTGAGCTACTGCAGAAAGTGCGCGGTGCACTTAATCCGGGTGGCATGATCGTGATCATGGATGAGATGGCCCACAAGGCTTCTAGTCCCATAGTAAAGGCCACAGCTGGGCTCATGGGACTGAATTTGTTCGTCGCAGTCAATGGGCAGACTTATCCATCCCAGGATATCACTGACTGGCTCAGACAAACTGGTTTTAACCATCCCGGTGAGATCTTTCTACGTAAGAACCCAGGCTTCACCTTGGTAGTCGGGACAAAAGTTGGTTGAGGCAAGGATAAGGAGGAAATAGGCTTGGTTAAGTTGAAAATAACTGCGTCCCAAGTCGAGGGCTATGAGACTGATTTTGAAAAGAAAGGAGACGACAACAAATGAGATTTCTGATCGTATCAAAAAACAAATATATGACTCCACCAGAGGTCATGCCAAGTTTGATTGACGCCACTTTGGCATGGGCACACAAGTATGAAGGGCAGATTGAGCAGATCTGGTCATTGGTCGGACAGCTCTGGTCATTTGCGGGACGCCAAGCTGAAGAGGGAGTTGCTAACGTAGAGTCTCTGGAAGAGCTGAACGCTATCCTAGCTGAGTTTCCCTTATCTTCATTCTCAGAGACAGAGGTTTATCCTCTTGTAGATCTAGTGGCATCGTTTCAACAGCAGAAAGAGACTTCCCAGAGTACCTGCGCTCGGTGTTAACGCTATTCCTGATCTGAACTCGACGATATTGAATCATCAGGTAACAATAGGGGAGAGGAGCTGAAACTCTGTTCTAATCTGACTGCAAAACTTCTTGCCGGGGGCATAAGTGACAGGGGAGTCAAAGCTAAAACCGACTACCTCACTGGTGCTGATTGATAGCTAAAAAGGCTGATGGGAAAGTCGAGTTGAAATTTCAAGACCGCCACCATTATGAGAACTGTTGCGTAGCAGAACCGGTTCTTGCGGTTTTCTTACCCGCTTCTGTTGCAGAACCAAGCTAGAACATCCTCGGCGGTTGTGCCCACGCCACATCAAACACGCACGCTGAACGGCAGAAGTTTTATGTTATTGTGCGAGCACAATCCAATTTGGCGCCCTGCACAGACTAGCGTTAAGTTATGTTCCTACGCCAAATCTGCGGCCACCCTGAAACTAAAAGGTATTGGTGATACGCTGCTTACGCAATATTATTGCGCGAGCGCAATCCGATCTGCGTTCTGCCATCAAAACAGGATTTTTGGGGTGTTTACTTACTTCAGCCGCAAAACAAAGCGGAAACATGCCCGCTTATTGTGACCACGCCAACAGGCCGCAGCTGACTTGACCTACCACTGAACAAATATAGGGACAAACACGTGGATGAGAGAGCCTGAATTGCACAGAAAGCAATATCGATGTCTGGTATTCCAGCCTAGCTGGACAAGCAGAATCACCGAGTATTCCGCGGAGATAATGCCTGATGTGTATCAGCCCCATTGGTACAGTATCCTCGGAGCTAAGAGACTCGGTTTTGTTCAATGATAGCTGGATCTATGTCGCAACTTGTTACGTTGTGCTATCCAGAAAGGTTGCCGGTGTCACCATTTTCAACGCAGTCTATTGGTTGGTTGACCCAATCCTCATCCACTGTTATCATGAACTATGCCAGGGCACTGTTTTGGCGGTGGCTCTGCCCTCTCATCGTTTTGTGACTAGTGAGAGACGGTGCAAGAGTCTCAGCAATCTGGTCAACAAACGAATTGTGCCAAGTGTTACACTGGTGAGTACGGTCTGGTAGCGTGGTAGCATCCGGTCTATGCTGAAAGCAGAGTTCCAACATCTGTTAATCTTGCAGAAAGGAGGGTGATAGCTGAGAAGTTGATTGTGTAGCTATTTGAAACACTTGATTATTCGAGAGATAAGGAGGAGATATGCTTAAGAAAAGGTACTGGCGAATCGCGGTAGCAATGTCCGTTATCTCTGTCTTGCTGCTTGCCATGGTGCCTATGGCAGGCAACGTGTTGGCAGCACAACCGAAGATACCGGCAGGGCTCATCGCGGTTGATATGGACCCTTACTACAAGGGGCTGGACCAGGAGGCTGCATCCGCCAGAATAATGGGAGACACAGCAATGTCGGCGGCTTCGTTAGAAGCAGCCACGGCATCTTTGTCCGGCTCGGCTGCCGGCGTTGGTGACGTAGAATTACTCTACGCCGATGGCTGGCGAGAGTTTACGTTAAAGGCCATAGGCGGCAACGCTGAAATCTGGTTAGCCAACGACCTCAGTTATCCACCGGGAGATCCCAGGGCAACACCAGTGGTAACTGACGCTCAAATAGCCTACATGCTGGACGAGTTTAATAACACTATATATCCCAGCAACAC
>CAYFSE010000106.1:0-1632 GCA_964345725.1 uncultured Dehalococcoidales bacterium | reverse complement strand
GTCTCGAACTCAAGCCAGGCTCCTCTGTTAGGGATGAGCTTGGCCATACATAACTGCCGTCCCGTGGCACGGTCCTCCTCAATAGTGAAATACACGCCGGGGGAACGGATCAACTGGCTGACTACCACTCGCTCAGCTCCATTGATGATGAAGGTGCCATTCTCGGTCATAAGGGGAAAATCGCCCATGAAGACCTCTTGTTCCTGGATCTCCCCCGTTTCCTTGTTAATCAGCCTGACCTGCACCCATAGTGGAGCAGCGTAAGTCATGTCTCGGTCGCGACATTCTTCTTCGGTATATTTGGGTTCATTGAAACGATGACTCAAAAAGTGCAACTCCAGGTTCCTGTTGAAGCTGACTATCGGTGAAATTTCATTAAAAAGCTCCCTCAGGCCCACCTGCTGGAACCAACGATACGAATCCAACTGCACCTTAACCAGATTAGTTAGAGGATGAACATCAGATATTGTAGCATAACTTTTGCGCAACGGATTGTTGACCATTTTCTTATACACTCCTTCCCACAACACCCTAGCAGAATAGATGCATGACGCCCAAACACGCAATGGGAGACAACGCCTCCCACACCCAGCCACTTTCTTTGGGGCGATAATCCGCGCTAAAGAGAAGCTTGGGGATAAGATTATCAATCGGACAGGGAGTCAGTCTAGCGCAGAAAGGGCAAGCCCTTTTACCACATCCGACGGAGAGGCTACGCAAGACGGCCCGAGGAATAGAGCTCTCGGGGGAACAAACTTGTTAAGAAAGCCAGCGAAGAATAGCAGCAACCATTTGCCTGGCGCTTATTCAAGAGGGCCGCCCGCTGGTTTCAGCCCTCGACCCGCCTTGTCGCAGGGGGCAATAATTCATCTGAAAGAGCAATAAACCACGCCGGCTTTCCCGAAGCCCAGGCCCGGGAAGCTAAACACACCGGCAATAGTGCGTGACATAACGATGCCCTCTATGTCACAATTAAATATTATACCAGATTTTTTGCCAAATGTCAATACTCCGTGCCTTAAAATTTTCACCTCTGCTCAAACTTCGCCCCCAGCCGGACCTCAGGAGACAACAACCGAACTCTGATCCAGCTAGCCTTACAGACATAGATGTGATATAATAGCTGAGGAGATGAGCCAGGTGTTGATCAACCTGTGCGTCAACGCCTGCGATGCCATGACTTCGGCAGGCTCACGGCGTGAGCTACATGGTGAGCCTGTTGTGAGAGCATCACACGCTGGGGACATGGCGTGGCAAATTTAAACCTTAAGGAGGACCGACTATGACCGCTGAAGAGAAAGCTGACTTTCAACCTTTTCTGATGGAACGGATGATGTCCAAATGGGAGAACGTCGTTGACTACAACCTGTCGGAGAGCGGCGTTCATCCCATGACAGTCCGCGAACTGGTGGATGATCCGGCAGTGGTTGAAGAACTGCTGTCCACCGAACTGGGCTACGCTCAGGCCAACGGAGTCATCGAGCTGCGGGAGTGGATTGCCGCTCTCTACCCCGGCGCTACCCCTGATAACCTGTTGGTCACCGTGGGCTGCGCCGAGGCCAACTTTATCACCCTCCAGACCATGCTCCGGCCAGGGGAAGAGATGGTGATGATGCTGCCCAACTATATGCA
>CAYFSE010000105.1:0-3640 GCA_964345725.1 uncultured Dehalococcoidales bacterium | reverse complement strand
AACAGCTTCTTCTTCGTCGACAGCGCCGTCGTTTGTCTTGATTGCGGTTTCTTGCGGCCGGCGGACCGTCGCCTGTTATCTTTTCGTGCCATCCTTCAGAACCCTTACGACCATGCGCTTGCTTCCTTCCCAATATATCATAAGTCATTCAGCGAGTACAGCTAATCTCCCTCAGCTTGTGAACAGAGACCGCCTCCAATCCTGCATGCCCTCACAGTCAGTTTGATTCAATGTATGAGTAGCTCAATGATCAGATAGAGCATTTCCATGCGAATTCCCTCTGTGATCAATACCTTTCATCACTTATTATTTGATGTTTTCCACTGGAAGTGCTACAATTACTCGAAGAGAATCCTAAAGCAAAGGAGATGCCGAATATGGGTACCAATCATGAAATTGAAGATCTGAATGTGAACTTGTGGCGCGCGATATACCAAACCTACACTCGGTTCAAGAATGCTGTGGACCAAATACTTAGAGAGCACGGGCTTACTATGGAGCAGTATCTGGTCCTGGTGACTATAAAATACCGTGATGCGCCTGTGAGAATCACTGATGTAGCCCACTGGTTGGAACGTAGCACGAACAGCGTCACTATGATAGTTGACCGAATGGTGAAAGCTGGTCTGCTCAGAAGGGTGAGAGACAGGCGTGACCGCAGGACAGTAAACGTGTTTCTCACCAGCAAGGCGGAGAACGCCCTCAAACCAGCAAATCCTGCATTCTGGAATTTTTTGCAGCTGGGCATGTCACCACTATCATACAAGGACAGGAATACCTTTGCCAGTCTGCTCAAGACGATAAATCACAATCTACTCGAGTATCTCAGTCCCGGAGCAGATGTGAAGGGAATGCTTAGAGATGAGTCCAGGCAGCAGGGCTATATGATGAAACAGTGGCATAAGCAACCGTGGCTCACCGCTGCCAAAGCCAAACCCCGGCGGGCTGCGAAGCGAAAGACCGTCTAACGGGACAGTTAACCTTGGCCAGTTCGGCACTACCATAAATGAGCCTGTCACTGAGAACATTGGTTTGTGCCCTGATTTCGGGGGGACTGAGGTAATAATCTGATGCTTTTTGCCCCCCAATTCGCTAGTATGTTTTGGACGGTGCACAAAAGACCTATCGACAGCTCGCTAAATGACGGCATAGCATCAGAATAGCCTCAGTAAGCAATAGTGCTTTAGGTCTTAATATGAAGGTCGGTGGGTAGGTGTGTGCCATGGAGGGCCTCGTCTTCGTGTCCTCAAACTCTTCGATTGCGAAGTCCAGGTAGGCGATTGCGTCCGATTTCTGCTACGAGTACAATCCTAGCAGCAACACAACCTATAGTGTATCGCCTGCTATTTCATCATGTCCAGGGTTTTCAGTCGACGCTCTTCCCACTCTTCGAAACTGGCCGGGACATCAAACCATTCCTCTCGTGATACCGGCACCAGCTCGATTGCGTCACCTGGACATCGGATGACACACAACCCACAGCCGATACACCGTTCGCGGTTCAGTATAGCAATGCCATTCGCATCCTGAGCGATTGCGTGCACTTGGCAGCGCTCAACACAATCACCGCACGCAATACAATTCTCTTCCTTGACAACAGCGCGGTAGTTCGACCTCTGGGGACCTTCAGCAAGACCGAAATCATTTATGGCTCTTAATAGGCCGCAACAGTCACCACAACAGTTGCAGCAGCCAACGAACTGCGGAGTCTCTGCTCCAAATATAAAACCATAGAAACCTGTATGGACGTGTCCCTCTTCCTCAAGTTGTGTGAACAATTTAAGTGCCTGCTCCCGGTCGAGCACATGATGTGATAATGGGGTTTGAGGGGGTAATCCAAAGAATCCACACCGCTTCACTGGCCTCGAGCATTTGCTCCCGAGGAGATTGCTCTCGATTCGGCAAACGCAATCGATTACCCCAAAACGCTCATGCTTGGCAAAATGAGCATCAATATCGTCATACGGTTGCAGGAGTTCTTTTTTCAACGAACCTCTGGTCGGTACAACGCCCAGAACGCCAGGCCGCGGGGACAAAATCCTTTCTCCGCCTCCTTCTTTCATGTACTGCTCGAAGAGTGTGGCAAATTCGAGGTCATTTCGCATTTTTTCACCCATCAAAGCCTCATACCAACCAAAGATGAATGGGCCAAGGCGATATTCCTCCCTGCCGTTGGACAATCGCCGTCGAACCAATTGGCGGGGCAATAGGCCCTTGAGCAGACTCTTCACTCTCGCTTCTGGTCTACCCGTCCTACTGGCTATTTCGCTCACAGTTTCATACTTGCGGCTCATGCACCCAGCGAGTTTAGCCTCCTCTTCCGTGAACGCCTTCTTCAGCAGGCGGAGTTCAACCCTCGAAGGTGTCTCGGGAAAACCACTCGGCAGAGCTTCGAGTGCTTTAGCCAATCGTTCGTAGTTTTCATCACCCATGTCATTAGTCCTCCTTTTCACAATTCCTGGCAGTCTTCTGCCTACGCCCTCTGTATGCTAATTGAGTCCCTCATACTTTGGGTACAAATATAGTAGCACATTGTGATACAGTAGTCTACCCAAACTGTGGCATTGTTCGGCTATGCGCCGAGAAGAATGTAGATGGCATGCATCGAATGAAAAACAAGGAATGTTCTCAGATTCGGCGTTACTTAGGTAAAACTCAAAAGCAACTAGCCAGACTATTACGTAGAGCTGCTGACGAATCCCCTGAACTCTGATTCCATCAACATATCCATTGCGGAGCTTCGTGCCAGAGGCGTGCCTATTATTTACTTCTAGGACTCAGCCAGTTGGGCCAAGACTATAATATACCGGGGGTGAAATTTCACAGTCGCGTACTTTGTTGAGTAACAACACTGCCGAATGCCGCCCAACAAAGCGGCTTTTCCCCGACCCCACAGTTCCGCGTCGTATTACAAGCCACAAGCGAGAAAACTGGTCCCCACTACAATCAGTCCGACAACGATCGCTACGGCGGCAGCCAGAACTCCCGCCAAAAGGGTTATTAGAAGACCTTTTCCGTAGCTGGTCCCGAAAATCGCCTTCACCACAAGTGAGTTAATAAGATACGCTCCGATTGTGCTGAGCACAGCCCCTACCACGAGAAGGGGACCAAAAAGTAGGCCAAGCACGAACGAAGCGGCTGCACCAGCCAGCGAGCCTAGGAAGGTCGCCAGCATAGCTCTCCCAAACGTGGCATTCTCCACCTTCACTATCTTCGCTGCCAGTAGTGTGAACGCAGAAGCAATAAAGAAGCCTACTATGAGAAACACTATTATGAGGGCACCTATTGCAGCTATGGCACCCCATAACCAATCTATCACCATCAGGACATCACCTCCTTAGCATAATGCTCTTGCTTATCTCCTCTTGCCAGACGGCTTTGGTTGTTACGTCAGAATAACATTCTTGAATGCTGATTGTCCGTCCCACATCGCGTCGCATAGTTCGTGGAGGTTTGTTGGCAGTACTTCAGGCAAGTCTATCATGGCTATCGAGGTAGAGACAATAGGCCCGGAGGCTTTGTCGGAGAATCACACATCCTGCCAGCTTGTTGGATCACTTTCTGCCAAAAGGTTACCGCAAGGTACATCTAACGCTCTGGCAATTCAACCCTTTCTACTATTAATGGTACTGAGATTAAC
>CAYFSE010000104.1:0-8356 GCA_964345725.1 uncultured Dehalococcoidales bacterium | reverse complement strand
CCGTGACTTTGCCCGTCTGGATTTCCGGATCAGCGAAGCGGGCGTGCCCTATTTTTTGGAAATAAATCCTCTGCCCGGACTGGGTAGCCACAGCGACCTGGTCATCATGGCAAGCAAGCTGGGCTGGAGCCATATACAGCTGGTAGGCGCTGTGCTTAATGCTGCACTCGAGAGATATCCACAATGCGTATGCGTGTAGCCCTTGTCTATAACGAACCACAGAAGTCAAGCTGTGGGGCCGTAGGCGAATACAACGCGGTGGAGGCAGTGCTCGAGTGCGTGGAGGCAGTGGACAAGGCCTTGCTGGAGCTTGACTTTGACGTTACCCGAGTTCCTCTGGTGCCGCCACTTGAGCAGGCCGAGAAGGGCCTGAGAAACCTTGATACGGACTTGGTTTTCAATCTTTTCGAGGGCTTCTGTGACTACCCTGAGACTGAAGCATTAATACCAGAAATCCTGTCGGAAATGCGTGTTCCGTTTACTGGCTGTCCCGGACCAGCGCTAAGGCTGGCTCTCGACAAGGCTAAGACAAAGCTGGTTCTCAGATCTGCTGGAATCAAGACGCCGGCCTTTCAGGTACTGAACCCGGACGCGATAGATACGTTTCAGTTGGACTACCCTTGCATTGTCAAGGGCCGCTGTCAGGATGCCAGCCTCGGTTTGTCAGCGGAGAGCGTGGTTCATGACTTCTTCGCTCTGGAAAAGCAGGTCAGGACAATATGTGATTGTCATAGCGGTGATGCCCTCGTTGCAGAGTTTCTGCCTGGTCGCGAGTTTAACGCCACAGTTATGGGTAACTCCGAAGTGACTGTCCTGCCCGTGTCGGAAATCGTCTATTCTCTGCCCCCGGGAATGCCGGAAATTCTTACCTTTGACGCCAAATGGAACGATGATACCTATTATTTCAAAGGCACAAAACCAGTCTGCCCGGCCGAGATCGAGGCTGAAGAGCACCAACGCATTGCTGACACGATAACAACGGTTTACAGACTGCTTGGCTGCCGGGGCTATGCCAGGGTGGACATGCGGCTGGACGACAAGGGAGAGCTAAACGTCATGGAGGTGAACCCCAACCCCGACATTTCCCCCGGAACTGGCGCGGCACGTCAGGCAGAAGCTGCCGGGATGACCTATGCTCAATTTATTGAGAGGATTGTGCAACTGGGTCTCGACAGAAAAGACGATGAAAATCGCTATCCGGTTTATGTCCGACGCAGACAAGCCTCGCGTAATAAGAATACTACGAGGCACACCAGAATTCAAACCTTCTGAAGTGGCGGTAGCCGAGGAACTAATTGACAGTTATCTCAATGACCCTTCAGGCTCAGGCTATCACATCCTCGTTGCTCAGATTGACTCGACTGTAGCAGGTTACATCTGCTACGGGCCTACGCCGCTGACTGAAGGAACATGGGATATCTACTGGGTGGCTGTCGCCCGGAAAAGGCAAGACCAAGGGGTAGGTAGCGCCCTTATGAAGTCGGCGGAAAAAGAGATCCTGAAGGCTGAGGGAAGACTATCCATAATTGAGACATCCTCCACTCCGGCCTATGAGAAAACGCGGAGTTTCCATCACAGTCATGGCTACCAGATAGTAGCTCGTATCCCGGACTTCTATTCGCCCGGTGATGATAAGCTGATCCTACAAAAGCGGCTGAGATGAAATCAAAGGGAGGCGCCTCGTTCGGGAGAGGATAGTCCCCGCAATGTTGTCTTTCTAGAAAGAGCTTCTGTTTCAGGGCACATGGGTTATCTCGGTCGGCGGCTTCTTGTGCAGCTTGAACTCTATGCCAGTTTCGCGGAACAAGTCCATAAAAGAGTCATCAGCGTAGTTGCCAAAAGTTACGAAGCGCTCTATTCTGGCATTGACCAGCATCTTGGCGCAGAGTATGCAAGGCGAATGGGTAACATAAATCGTGGCACCCTCAAGGCTTACCCCATGGAGCGATGCCTGTATGATTACATTCTGCTCGGCATGAATGCCACGACATACTTCGTGCCTGGTTCCAGATTTTATGCCCAGTTCATCCCTGAGGCAACCGAGCTCCAGACAATCTTGAAGTCCGGCGGCGGCCCCATTGTAGCCGGTGGCCAATATATGCTTGTCCTTCACCGCCACAGCGCCGACGTGGTGGCGTCGGCAAGTGGAACGTTCCGCTACAACGGAGGCTACCTTCAGAAAATACTCATCAATCTCTGGTCTGGTTCTTCTCATTTCAAAGCGGATAGAACCCGCTCCGTCTCCTCTTTGAGTTTCCACAGCGAATTCTCGTTCAATATAGTGAAGTCGGCCATGGCAATTGGCCCACCCTTGTTAATTTTCTCTATCTCAGACTTATCTCGACTGACTGCTTCTTTGAGCGTCAAGGCCCGTTCCGCTCTATTGGCAAGTCTAGCATGTCTGGTAGCAGGTGAGGACCAGACCGCCAGCACGCCGAATTTTTCGCCGTAGCGCTCCTTCAGTAAGTTGTACTCTTCCCAAGAGTAAAGTCCATCTATGACAACATTCGATGATCTCAGTGAGCGATCAATCTTGGGCAGGCTCGATTTGGCGTAAGCAGCCATCCCGTATTCCTTCCTCAGTTCCTCTCTGACACTGCGCTCATTCTCTTCATTCGGCTCCCATCCTCTGTTCTTAAGCTCCTCATCCGTGATATCACCAAACCGCACTTTCTCAAAGCCATGCTCCTCAAATACCCTGGCTACCTCTGACTTGCCAGCACCTGTCATGCCCACAATTGCTACCACCTTCATGATTCGCCTGCAATCAACGGATGAATTGCGACAGCGGTTATATTAACAGGATTTGCGCAACTATAATAGAGAGAATCTCAGTTCTTGGCGAACAGTTTCCCACCCTCACGTTAATCCTCTCCCATTAGGGAAGAGGAAGAGTGCCTTGTCTCACAGTTCAGCACGGATTATACTAGGTGAAAACAGCCTGGGCTGCATCAGCCTAATCCATTGGTGAACACATGTTCAGCATTCTTTCGCGAGAAGATATCTTAAAGATGCTGGAAGGAAGTCCTCCCTTAGTGGAGAATCTGCCTGACGTTCAGCAGCAGGTCCAACCCAATGGCATAGACCTGACCCTCAGAGAAATAGGGTTATTCTCTTCGCCGGGCAGCCTAGACCTCGGTAATGCTGACAGAGTCCTTTCCAGTATTTCCCCGCTCGTTTTCGACGGTCTGGGCCGTGTAGACCTTTTGCCCGGCTGCTACCTGGTCACATATAACGAGGTAGTCAATTTGCCGAGAAACATAATGGCTCTGGCAATGCCCCGGTCAAGTCTTCTGCGCTGCGGAGTCAGCATTCATAATGCGGTCTGGGATGCTGGCTATTCGGGCAGATCGCAGTCCCTCATGGTGGTCTATAATTCACAGGGATTCCGGCTACACAGGAATGCCCGAATCATTCAGATGGTCTTCTTCTTTCTCAGCCGCGAGGTAGGCCAGGGGTATCAAGGCACGTTCCAAGGCGAGAACATCTGATGCCGATTCTCGGTTGGGCTAGTTATGTTTGCCTGCTGGATCGCCTGCTGGTTCCAATCTGCGGATATCACTAGCCAGAGATAATCGTATTTTCCCTGCGACCTTGCGGAAATGGAATCCCTGAACAGCAAGCGTCATGGATAGCGGGAAAGTCTTTGGTTTCTTCAACAATGTCCAGGCAACCAGCTTCCAATAGTACATTCGCCCTCTTTCCTTGATCCCCAAAGCCCATGTGGACCTTATCAATGCTATTAGATGGACAAGAGAAACCTTGAATTTCCCCTTGCCGCTAGGTTTATACTCTTTTAGAAAGGTCCTAATACGCTCATAGTATGGCTTGGGGGCGTAGATGGTATCCACAATGTGCTTATAGCCCCTGGCCAGCCTTTCACGACCCATCTTAGGGATGAAGTTGGTCGAACCATCCGTATTATCACCAGAGCCCTTTGGCAGTATGCGGTTCTCCCTTTTTAAACGTTTGTATAGTCTTGTCTCCGGAGGAGCCATCAGCACACCGACCATAGCGGTAACGATTCCACTCTTCTGAATGAAATCAATCTGGCTCTTGAAGATGGAAAGCGGGTCGCTGTCAAACCCAACAATAAATCCTCCCTGCACCTGCAACCCGTAGTTCTGTATCTTTCTTACAGAAGCCAACAAATCACGGTTCTTATTGGGCAACTTACCGCATTCAGCCAGACTCTCCTCACTGGGGCTTTCGATGCCCACAAACACGCAGTCGAATCCGGCTTCAACCATCAAACGCATTAACTCTTCATCATCGGCGAGATTCATAGATGCTTCCGTATAAAACGTAAAAGGACGTTTCCTCTCTTCCCGCCATTCAATTATTGCCGGCAGAATCTCCGACTTCAGTTTCCGCTTGTTGCCAATGAAATTATCGTCAACAAAGAATACACTGGCTCGCCACCCGGCATCGTATAGTGTGTCCAGTTCCGCTATTATCTGACTCTTGTCCTTGGTCCGCGGCTTATGCCCGTTTAGTATGACGATATCGCAGAATTCACAGTTAAAAGGGCAGCCTCGAGAATACTGGACACTCATCGACTGATATTTTTTCGTGTTGATTAGCGACCACAGAGGCACAGGAGTTTTGCTTATATCCGGGAATTCTTCGGATGCATAGATATGCTTGGCACAGCCTTTCTCCAAATCCTGTACAAAAAGCGGCAGTTTGTCCTCAGCCTCGCCAAATATGAGATGATCTATCTCATCAAACCCAAAGTCTTCGTAGCCGGGGTTGAAAAAAGGGCCACCGACAACAATCTTGGGCCCCAGTTTCTTGCACCTATCGATGACCTCTCTTGCCGAATCTTGCTGCGCCACCATGCCGCTGAGAAACACATAATCAGCCCACTTGAGGTCTTTATCTGTCAAGGCTGTGGTATTCATGTCCACAAGCTTTTTCTCCCATTTCTCGGGAAGCATTGCAGCCACAGTTAACAAGCCCAGAGGCGGGAAAGCAGCCTTCTTAAAAATGAATTTCAGAGCATGTCTGAAACTCCAGAAGGTATCCGGATAACGGGGATAAACCAATAATACTCTCAACTCACGCTCCTTTTTGTGCTTCTTCTAGCACAATTTGGGCGATGATAGCACACATAAAATCATTTTGGCAATGGCACATGCAAACGATGCTTCAGAGATGAAAAGGCGGAACCCACCTGAAAGTCTTGGCCTCTGTTTTGCCCCTCAGCGGCGGGGGTTCTATTTGAACCAACGACCCCCGGATTATGAGTCCGGTGTGTGGTATCCCAGATAGTCGTTTTACGTTCAAATGAGAACTTCTATGTCATTTGCCCAGAATCCGTTTCATTCATTCTACTAGCGTATCATAGCGAAATTCAACCTGAAAGCCACCTAGGTGCAGCAATCCATAAGCCCTCGGTTGTTCGTTGAAATCGAATCGCTCCACTTTCTTATGTTCTCGTCTCAAAAATGGTGACTCTAGTAACTTAAAGATAAGATAAGTAATATTGAAATTGTCAAAAGCTGCTACTATAATAATTAGTTAGCAACATAGGCAACCAGATATTCATCAGGAAGCTTCGAACCGCTGCCTCTTTATGGTCACTATGGCAGTGGCGAGCAAATAGTGAAACCGGCCTGAAACGGTCGGTTTTATTTATGAAAGGAGGTGTAAACGCAGAACCATTATTGTCAGTCAGAAACATGATCATAATTTTGGGTCTTAAAAAAAGGAGATAGAGACAGATGAAGAAAGCATGGACATTCATTTCCATAGCAGTAGTTGTTATATTAGCCTCATCCTTGTTTGCGGTACTTCCGGCATCAGCAGGTGATTCTGAGGCGAATAATATACCGCTAGGAGAATTCCCGCGTAACGAGATGGCCCCGGCTGGTTTAGATCCTATGGACTTAACCGTAGAGGACCTTGGTGAAAAGGAAATTGCCATCCGCGAGCTCGCTACCGAGGTTGGACCGGCTATAGCTAGCAAGGTAGCACCATTTGGTGCCCCAGCTACCATTGGAGAAGTATTCAACTTTACTGTTTCTGATGATGGACTAGGTATCGAATATGTCGAAGAGTTCGTTGTGTTAATGGATGGAACACACGGAATAATACTCATAGAGAAAGCAGCCTATGACAACTATGATCCTATCAACGATGAGTATATATTTCCAAATCCAAATGGTTGTTGGAGAACAGAGGATCGCATTTCCACGGCTCAGTTTGCTTATCTTTTGGATGAGTTTGATAATACGATCTACCCAACCGTTACGACCATTTATGGTGAACCGCTACCCCGAGGCGATGAAGGCCAAAAGGTATGGATCTTGATATTTAACATTCGAGATGCATCCTACTACGATTGTGGTCAAACAACGTATGCCGCGGGTTACTTCTCTGCAGCATCAAGTGCTGCGAATAACAAGAATATAATGCATATTGACACCTATGACTGGGCAAACCGAACAGGTCCAGATGTAGATCGACCGTATCTGTATGAAGGAATCTTTGCCCATGAATTTGAGCATCTAGTGCACTTCGACATAGACCCTGATGAACCATCTTGGGTAGACGAAGGATTAGCTGATCTGGCTGGATTCTTCTGTGGTTATGGACACATGTCTGGACATATAGCTTACTACATGGTGTATCACCCTATGGTATCCCTCACTTTCTGGGGAAGCGGGCTTGAGGATTACGGCGCAAGCTATCTATTCCAGCTCTACTTGTTTGAGCACTATGGAGGTGCCGCTTTTGCTTCAGCTCTGGTGCAGGAAGAAGCTAATGGCATCGAAGGCATTGAAAGCACTCTGGCAGCTTTTGGCTATAAAGATAGCTTTGACGAAATATTTGACAATTGGACTGTAGCCAACTACATCGACGATACACGCAAAGCTGGTGGTAAATTCGGCTATGAGACTCTTGAAATAGGAACCATCGATTCTTGGGGCTATTCAATAGAGTACGTTCTTAGTAATATGTGGTGGGGTCCACCCGACACAGCTCCATTTGCTGTCCCCTCGGGGTGGTTTTTCGGTATTGAACCTCAACCATATACCGCCCACTATTTCCGCTTCAATAACGAAGAGGATGCGGAGGCGGTAATAGATGGTGATGATTTTGCTGGCGTTACTGCCTATAGCGGAACCTATGAATGGTATTCAGATGCTGAAGCCTGGGCATGGCGTAGCTTTTACCAGACCTTCACAATCCCAGTCACAGGGGCGACCCTCAATTTCACGACCTATTTTGAGATCGAAGACGATTGGGATTATGGATATGTTGAGGTCTATGATCAAGACACGGGTGAATGGTATACATTGGATGCACCTGGCACGGTTAATTATGTTGCCCATGGCCAAGACAATCCCAGTACCCCAGATGAAAGAGAGCCCACCGCTTACGAGGCGGCTGGACGCTGGCATGCATTTACAGGGTATAGTGGCGGCTGGATGCCGGTTTCAATGGATCTCACTCCTTTCGCCGGTCATAATGTTGACCTTTACTTCACCACCTGGCAGGATGGTGCCTTTACCCTCCAGATGATGTATGTGGATGATATCGAAATCCCAGAGATAGGTTTCTTCGATGACGTTGAGGCTGGAGAAGATGGATGGACATCAACCGGATGGTATATAACAGATGGTATACAAGATAATGGCTTTGGGGTAGTTGTTATCGATACGAAATGGGTTCCGACAGCTCGCTATCCAGAACCGGCTGGCAACAATGCAATGAGCTTACTTAGAATGAAGACAATGGATGTTGATGCAGCTACTCAATCCGGCACTATGAAGATTCAGGAAACTCCTGTTGACTCTTGTCGAGTTTCGGTTGCGATCGTAGCAAACCATGCAGACCATATACTGTCATCTTCATATGTTTTTGGAGTATTCTGACCATAGTTAGTAGGTACTGTAATGCCAAATGAGCGGAGGGGTCGACCCCTCCGCTCATTTCTCATAGTAAGGCTGACAGGAGCCGCCCGGCATCCCTTTCCCCCTCTACCACTATAGTTCTAGGAGGGTATAGACGACTTCAAGAGGAAATGCCGCGGTCTCCTGGCTCGACACTTACCGATGAAGACTCAGTATTCTGCCAGATAGACGGCAAACCACTCTTACGGGACAGCATAACGCGTGCTCGGATGAAGCTGGCAGGACGCGCTGGTCTGAAAGGCGTTAGACTACATGATGCACGGCACACCCATGCTTCTATTATGCTAAAGCAAGACGTACACCCGAAGATAGTTCGGGAGAGACTGCGCCATGCCAATATACAAATAGCACTTGATACTTGTAGTCATGCAGTTCCTGGTCTACAACAAGTAGCCGGAAACCATTTTGACGGTGTAGTGCTACGAGAGATAGCA
>CAYFSE010000103.1:0-4723 GCA_964345725.1 uncultured Dehalococcoidales bacterium | reverse complement strand
AACACCCTACACCACTTTCGCCAGTTACGGGCTGAGTATTATTCCACTTTTCATACTTATGGGGACATTTTGTTTCTTTGCCGGAATAAGTGAAGACCTTTATGCTGCTACCTATACCTGGCTGTCGCGTTTTCGTGGCGGTCTGGCCATGGCCACCGTCGCCGCCTGTGCCGGTTTTGCTGCCGTCAGTGGCTCCAGCCTGGCCACAGCAGCGACCATGGGCAAGGTGGCCCTGCCGGAGATGAAAAGGTACGGATACGATAAGGGGTTGGCTGCTGGAGCTGTCGCCGCTGGTGGTACCATCGGCATTCTGATACCACCCAGCGTGATTCTTGTCATTTATGCCATCCTCACTGAGGAGTCGATAGGTAGGCTACTCTTGGCCGGCTTCATCCCCGGCGTGCTCGAAGCTGTCTTCTACTTTATTACCATCTATATCATCTGTAAACGCAATCCGCAAGCGGGCCCCGCGGGACCTGCCACGAGTTTCAGGAAGAAAGTGGCAGCGTTCAAGGGTGTCTGGATGGTACTGGTCCTGTTTGTACTGGTCATGGGTGGTATTTACTTTGGGTGGTTCAGCCCTACTTATGCGGCGGGAATTGGAGCCTTCGGGGCTTTTATCTTTCTCCTTGCCAGAAAGCGGCTTACCTGGCAGGTTCTCAAAGACAGTCTTTTCGATACGGGGAAAACTACGGCCATGATCTTTCTCATCATGATGGGCGCTACGATATTTGGCTACTTCGTGGCACAGAGCAGGCTTCCCTTTGAGATGGCAGGCTACATAGTGGGTCTAGGTATTCACCCCAATCTGGTTCTGGCGCTTATTCTGGTCTTTTATCTGCTTCTGGGCTGTGTGATGGACTCGCTGGCAATGATCCTGATTACCGTGCCCGTTTTCTTCCCCGTGATCAAGGAACTGGGTTTCGACCCGATATGGTTTGGCATAATAATAGTGAGGGTGTGTGAGATAGGTTTGATCACCCCTCCTGTGGGTTTGAATGTGTATATCATCAAGGGAATAGCTGGCGAGGATACTCCCATGTTCACCATATTTCGTGGTATTGCACCCTTCCTGATAGCTGATCTATGTCATGTAAGCCTTCTGGTAGCTGTTCCCCAACTGGCGCTATTCCTGCCTAAGCATATGTTTTAGACAGGTTGTTTTGGTCATACCCCGGACCAGAAGTTCCGGAAAAACAGTTGCCAAGATTGGGGCTCGCTGGTAAGCTTAAGGCAAGGATTCCCATCGTTTCCTTTGCTGGCAACTCGGGGTCGGCAAGGCTGGATTTCTTGACGAGTAGGTCGTCAAGTGCGGTCAGATGAGTGCTCTACAAGTTGCACACAATGACATGACAGATTTGCAGGAGGTCTCATATGGTGGGTGAGCAGAAATGGGATAGGGTCGTTCGGACGACTGTGTGGTCGGCGGGGGCTGGGTGTCATGGTGGATGTGGGGTAAAACTCTTCGTGAAAGACGGTAAGGTGGTGAAGGTGGAGGGGGATGAAGACCATCCGTGGAACCAGGGCAGAAGCTGCCCTCGTCTCCTGTCCCTCACTCAATATATGTATCACCCTGATCGCGTCACACATCCTTTGAAGCGAGCGGGGGAGCGAGGTGAAGGGAAGTGGGTCCGCATCTCCTGGGAGGAAGCTTCTGACACTATCGTGCAAAGGTTGACGGAAATTGGTGATAAGTATGGCCGTGAATCGGTCCTTTTCTGCCAGGGGACGGGAAGAGATATTGGTGGACCTATCTCGCTGCTAGCCTATTCTTATGGAAGTCCAAACTGGGTGCAATTTGGGCTGTCTGGACAGTCTTGCTACACACCGAGGCTGGTGGCAATGTTTGCCACCATGGGTGATTATGCGGTGGTGGATGTCAGTCAATTCCTGGAGAAACGCTACAATGACCCGCAATGGACGCCACCCAGGTGTATCATCGTCTGGGGGCAGAACTCGCCTCCTACCTGCCCGGATGGATTTTTCGGCCACTGGATAGTAGATTGCCTGAAGAGAGGGTCTAAGCTGATCGTGATTGACCCCCGGGTGAGCTGGTTAGCTTCCCGTGGTGAATATCACCTGCGGATTCGCCCGGGAACCGATGGCGCCCTGGCCCTGGGCATGATGAACATCATCATCAATGAGGGGCTATATGACAAAGACTTCGTAGACAGATGGACATATGGCTTTGACAATCTGAAGGAACGCGTTCAGGAATACCCACCGGATAGGGTGACGGCGATCACCTGGATTCCCAAGGACGAGATCATAGGGGCTGCCCGGCTTTATGCCACGGCCAAACCAGCAGCTATTCACTGGGGGGTGCCTATTGACATGGACCCGCAGGGGTCCGTCGTTGGTCAAGCTATCTCTCAGCTCTGGTGCATCACCGGAAACCTTGACATCCCCGGCGGGAATGTCATCGCCCGTCCCTCACACGGGGTTAGCGTCTATCCCTACAGTACCGGTGAACTGGAGCGCCTTTACGGGCAGAAGTTTATGAAGGATATCTTGTCAAAGAAGATTGGTGCCTCGCGCTATCCGATGGTCAGGGACTTTCGGCAGTGGGCTCAGCCAGATTTGGCGGTTGACCAGGTGCTGTCCGACGACCCCTACCCGATCAAGGCGGCCTGGGTACAGACTACCGATATATTGGGGGGGCAAGCTGCCGATACGCGAAAACACTATGAAGCCCTGAAGAAACTTGAATTCATTGTGGTGGTTGACCTGTTCCACAACCCCACCAGCATGGCGGTAGGGGATATTTTTCTGCCTGCAGCCACCTTCGCGGAGAAAGATAGCCTACGGTCCTGGTGGGCACCCCTCTGCGCAATAGTCAAAGCGGTGCAGGTAGGCGAGTGTAAGTCAGACTGGGAGATTAACTTCGAACTGGCGAAGCGTTTCAACCCCAAGGGTGTGCCATGGGAAGCCGTACAGGAACTGTTCGATTCTCGACTGGAAGCTGCTGGCCTGACCTTCGACCAGCTGGCCCAGAACGGTGGTTGGGAAATGGCTCCTGAGGGCCACCCCAGTAGACCTTACCGGCGCTACGAGAAAGGGCTTCTGCGGCCGGATGGAAAGCCAGGCTTTAACACATCCACCGGCAAGCTCGAGCTCTGGGCCAAGCGCTACGAGGGATGGGGACTTGACCCTCTTCCCTACTTTGAGGAACCACCGGAGAGCCCGATCAGAACGCCCGAACTCTGGGAGGAGTATCCTCTCGTCCTGGGCAGTGGTGCCCGCTCCCCGGTCTTTTTCCACAGCGAGCACCGCATGATTCCCTGGCTGCGCGAGCTTGACCCCGATCCGGTGGTGGAGATCAACCCACAGACTGCTCGGGAGCTAAACATTGAGGACGGTGAATGGGTGTATATCGAGAACAAGCGGGGGCGAGTGAAAAGAAGAGCCAAGGTTACTCCCATCGTACCTCCCTGGCTGGTTATGGCTCCTCACGGCTGGTGGTTACCTGAGACCCAAGGAACGGAGCCCTATCTGTTCGGCATCTGGGATTACAACGTCAATCAGTTGATTCCCACGGGATGTCAGAGCCGATCCGGATACGGAGGTGGTGCCTACAAGACAATGCTATGCAGGATAACCAAGATCAAAGTGGAGAGGCATTAACCATGTCTCGAATGGGGTTGCTCATTGACTATGAATACTGCACAGGATGCCACACCTGTGAAGTAGCCTGCAAACAGGAGCACGATTATGCTGTTGGGGAATGGGGTATCAAGCTCAACGAGAGCATAGTCGTGAGATCCGAAAAGGTTATCATTGACTTCATTCCATTTCCGACGCAGGGTTGTGACCTCTGCGGGTCCAGAACTAGCCAGGGGCTCCTACCCGCTTGTGTGAAGCACTGCCAGGCTAACTGCATGATGTACGGCACCATTACAGAGCTATCCAAGGTCATGGAGAATAAGCCCAAGACGGTCCTCTTTGCTCCTAGATGAGCACGGACGTGCTTGACTCCAATGTATTAGTGAGGAGAAGACTGAATAATTGTGGTCGAGCTGGGGAAAGCCCTGAAGGATTTTCTGTTTGCTAGGGGGTAGCAGAACAATGAAGAAGAAAACCTATCCGCTGGAATATGCCGGTGTGAAGCAAAAATACGCGACTTGCGTTGTTGCGGGTGATTTAGTTTTCTGCTCCGGTATGACCGGGCGAAGGCCGGAAACAGGCGACGTCTCATCAGATACTGTAGCGGGTCAAATGGTGGTGGCTCTGGATCGAGTTAGGAAGGCTCTGGAGCAGGCAGGTAGCTCCATGGAGAACATCGTCAAGACGGTCATCTACCTCAAGGAAATAAAGGCCTATCAGTCCATGCGTGATGCGGAGTTTGAGTACTATCGAAAACACTGTCCTCTTCTGGTGGAAGAGCCGCCTGCCAGTACCGTAGTTCAGGTTGTCTCTCTCGCCAGACCGAGGGTGCTGGTGGAGGTAGACGTGGTGGCTGTTATTCCTCGAGAAGGAAGAACTGTCAATGAGTGATCTCCGCAGCTATTGTCGTGACGGAGCCCTTATGCCGTAGGCGTGGCTGCAGATGTGGCCTATGTCGATGCTGATCCAGCAAGGTGTTTTTGAGCAACGGAACAGAGGACATAATCTATGTCGGAGCAGGTCTTTACTAATTGCACCGTCGGTGGGCCGATCTCTGTTTACGTCAGAGATGGCAAAGTTGTCAGAGTCCGTCCCATCGTAATAGACGAAAAGGATTTCA
>CAYFSE010000102.1:0-5646 GCA_964345725.1 uncultured Dehalococcoidales bacterium | reverse complement strand
ATATTTCCTTGGCAAAGCAGGCGGTGATGCTGCGGTCGTCGTTCATGATGATGGTGGTCGAGGGCGCGCTGACATTGGCAATAGTGCCGACGTGACCGGTCCAGTTGACAAAGTGATAGCCATCCTCAGCCTCGGCAACCAGCTGGACCACCGTTCCCTCGTCATACGTGAAAGCACCCTCGCCAGGGGTGACCACCAACCCTCCAGCCGTACTCCCGATAGTGAGGCCATATGTCTCCTCCTCTTCTTCTTCTTGCTCCCCGACGTGTTCTTCTTCCTCTTCCTCTTCCTCCTCCTGCCCGGCCCCACCACAAGCCACCAAACCCACAGTCAAAGTTAGTACCAGTGCTAGCAAGACCAAAAACACCTTTGTTGTCACTTTCTTACCTCCTCGCATCTATTCGTTCACCACAACTCTTGATTCATTACACCTGACACCTGCCCTTCACACCCTACACATCCTAAGCCTCTCCGTAATAGTTGCTCCCTCTAAATCTTTCCCACACAAAAAGAGCCCAGTTCACATCTTCCACATGTGCTGGGCTGAGTATCGTGGCAAGCGCCCCAATCCTCTATGGCACACATCTGACCGCCGACTCTGATATTAGGTCCCAGAATACGGTCTCTTATAGAGCCTAATCTAAGGATATACCCCGACCCGTCAAACTGTCAACGGTAATGGTCGGCAAACCCGCGCGGGAAGCATTGGCCCGGGCACTCGAGAGCGGAGAAGACCCTGCGCAAGTTATTCCGGGCGAATCCAACAAGCTGGCTCTGTCACTCGACTCGTTCCGCTTTGAGAACTTCCCAGAGGGGACTTTTGACAGCCAGCTACGCAAGGGCATGACGATAGTCAGGGGCGGTCAATATGCCTCTCTTGCTGGCTACGTGCACATCGGTGGGGCGAGCCTGGTTGAGAAATACGGTCAGCGGGTGCTTGACAATCTGGCAGGCCTAGGCAAGGACATCGTGTATCTCCAAAATGAGGGCTTTGTCCTGGCGCATGTCAAGGCCCGGGAATATGGTTTGAAAGTTAACTTCAGGTACATGCACCTATTCGAATACCTGCACAACCATCTCAAGGCTCACAAGAGGATGATCACCAAACTCAACAAGAAGGTTGCCTACCAGGCCAATTGTGCTACCCGATGGATACCTGAGTATGATGCCTTTCTGGATGAGGTTTTCAAGCTTGTCGGCGTGGACCGACCACCTAGGCAATATGAGCGGCCGAACGCCCTGTGCTGTAGTTTGCCCATCATAGTTACTAACAGAGAGCTGGCCATAGAGATCCAGAAGAAGAACTTCGAAGACGCCATAGCCTGCGGCGCCGATGCCGTCATAACTTCCTGCCCCATATGTTACCGAGTGTTCAGGCGACCCAGCGCACAGTTTAGTCTGCCCAGCATATTCATCACCGACCTATGCCGCATTGCCCTCGGCGAAAAGCCCTGGCCGGATGGCTCCCGCCAACGAAGGTGCACCGAGTCCGCTGATTTAGACAGCCCCGGTGGTCTGACATAGACAACGTAGGCTTTGGTCCAACATAGGCAACTGTAACTTGACGTATGGTATGATTATTGCGGGTTGCGCAAGGATTCATGATCAGTTCCACAACAATTAGGAAGAGGGTAATTCAACAGGGGGCAGATATCTGCGGGGTCGCTCCGGTAGCACGGTTCGTGGATGCTCCGAAAGGCTTCCATCCGTGCGACATCTATCCTGATTGTAGATCAGTTATTGTCTTTGCATCTCGTTTTCCCTCAAGCACCCTTCAGGCCAAAAGCAATGCACCCTATACCTTGGTGAGAAACAAAATGGTCGAGAAAGTGGATTGGATTTCCTTTCATGTATCAAGTGAATTGGAAACTAAAGGCGTTGTGTCAGTTCCAGTTCCCTCCGCTGACCCGTACGAGTACTGGGATATGGACCGGAATCATGGAAGAGGGATTCTGTCGCTTAAACACGCAGGTGTCCTCGCCGGGTTAGGGGTACTTGGAAAGAATACTCTTCTTCTGAACGAGAGGTTCGGGAATATGATCTGGCTTGCGGCTATTCTCGTGTCCACTGATCTGAGACCCGATCCGATCGCATCCTATGAAGGTTGTATTTCTGAATGCACACTGTGTATAGACTCATGTCCGCAGCATGCTCTTGATGGCATAACCATTGACCAGAAGCTATGCAGAGAGCGCTCCAGTTCCTACACCAAAGGGGGTGGCTCAATCCTTTCGTGCAATATCTGTCGAAAAGTCTGCCCCTATCACGACGGTCTCAAAAAACAACGAAACAAAGAATCGGTCGAGACCTAGGTATGGGCCTGCTTTTCTTCGATTGTTATTTGGCTATTGAAGCTGTAGGCTGTCCTGCACCAACCGAATGGTGTCTGACGAAACTTATAGCGGAAGCGTGATGATGCCACCTCTCTGGTAGGCGACACGGGGATTTCAACCACCGATATCCTATGTTTGCCAACAAGTGATTCTTCATGCCTTTCTATTCGCGATTTAGCTTCAACAGTTTTGCCTCAATGTGTAATGTTCTTCTACGGCCATACTGCCTCATTCTCGGTGAATCTGATTTCCATGGGCGCGGCAAGTGCCAGATTCCCGCTAGAATGCAACTGAGAGGCCTGAGAAAGGCCATCGTACCTCGTCCATGCCCAATCCCCTGTCTGGCAATAGAGCTTGCGCCGATTTCATTCGTTTTCGGACTTAACTGCTGACCTAGCTCAGAGTCCCGGCTCGTAGGCAATCGCCATCGATCACTTTCTCTCATTCCGTCCCAGTAATCAGCGCCTGTCCATTCAGTGCCGCGGCCTGAATAGCCGTTGCCACCACTTTTGCTTAGGGGTCTGCTTAGGCCCTTCCAAAAGCAATAGGCGCTGCTCAAGCAATTCTGCCTTGGCCTTCCAATAGCCCACTTCCTGCGATAGTTGCTCTATTCTATTGATAAGGGGTCCAATTTCCCGGGTGTCCTCTGATAAGGGTCTGCTGGACAGGGGCAGCTCTTCGATGATATATGACTCGCCGAACTTGGAAGGGACTAGCTTGGCCTTGAGCTTACCTGACTTGATATACCGGCGGACGGTAACTATTGAGACCCCCAGAGCCTGAGCAGCCTCCCGCAGCGTATAACCACTCATCAAGAGTATTGTAACACCTTAGTCAATCCCCTCAAAACGGGGCTTATCAGTCTGACCAGGGCTTTGTACATGGCAGGCAAGGTACCAGATGGCAACAAGTACGAAATTCGAATACGCGACTCTCCACCTGGATGATACAGAAGATTTGGTCTTGGGCGTAGAATTCAATCACATGATGTGGTCTTAGAAACAGGTGTATAATTAAGCAGACGTCGGTATCTCGTTAGGATATGAGGCATGGCTGTTCAATTGGAGTTTTTGAAGAGGATTCCATACTTCTCGGATCTTGGCCTTGCTGAGCTTGAGTCTATCAAAGAAGTCGTCTTTGAAAAGACTGCTGACAGAGCAGAAATGATCTTGCTCGAGGGTGAATCGGCTGACAATCTGTACTTTGTCGCTTCAGGTGTGGTGAAAGCCTTCAAGACATCAACCGAAGGGAGGGAGCAGATCTTGAACATCGTGCGCCCGGGGGACTCCTTCAATGATGTCCCCATCTTTGATGGTGGGCCAAATCCCGTCAGTGTTCAGGCCATGGGCCCCGTCCTTCTCTATGGGATCAAGAAGCATGACATGGAAGTCATCCTCCGGAACCATCCACAGACGGCATTGAATGTAATCAAGGTGCTGGCAAGGCGAGTGCGTCACCTTCTATCACTAGTTGAGGATCTGTCTTTCAAGCGTGTCATCAGCAGAGTAGCTAAGATACTTCTTGAGAATATCGGGGGTGAAACGGCTGGTCGGGCCCGGCTTACACAGCAAGAAATGGCAGCTATGGCTGGCACTGCCCGCGAGGTGGTGGGCAGGTCCCTAAGAGCATTGGAAGAGGAAGGGGCGATCAAGTTGGATCGCCATCGCATAGTAATTGCGAATAGAGAAGCTCTCCAGAAGATAATGGACGTGTCTTCTTGAGACAAATATCACAGACAGATAGGGCATTTACTTCTAGAATGACCAATATGGAGACTGAGAAACGTGGCTGAAATGCCGATTATAGACACAGAAAAATGCGACGGGTGCGGCCTGTGCGTTGGGGTGTGCCACCTAAGTGCTCTGACGATAGTTAACAGAATCGTTACCATCATTGAAACGGTGGAGTGCGACTGGTGTACAGACTGCGAAGCCGTTTGTGCCACGGGGGCCATCAGTTGCCCTTTTGAGATAATTATCCAAGAGCATTAGAGACCGACTAAGGTCCTACGATACTTCCATCATCGTTCGCACCAGTCTTTTGCTATCTTGCGCTTCCCTTTTCGACGGCCTGGTCTGCATGGGACAAAAGTCGCATACAAGGATTGCCCTCCTACCTATAATGGTGTTGTATCTGAGATGCATTTGTGCGAACAAATAATACGGAGGAGGCTGAATATGTTGGAAGTTCTGGAAAATGCCAAAGGTAGAGAACAAGTCGCCTCTGATCAGGAGGAATTGTATTTGGCTGGTGAAGAAAGTGACCAGGCAGAGCAATTGTCCGAATTTGATATTACTCCCCAGAAGAAGGAGCTTGAACTTGGTGAGGATTTGTTGAATTTGTATTTAGACGAGGTCGGGCAAACTGCCCTTCTTAATACCGAGCAGGAAATAGTGCTGGCTAGCCAGATAGAAGAGGGGAAGCACCTCTCCCGGCTTGAGAGAGAACAGCACACCCGCCAAAACGCTCAGTCTTTGGCCATAAACCTGTTAGTAGCTTCAGGGAAGCGACTCAGCCGAGCGCATTTGGTTTTCGAAACTCTATACCGGTATCTTAAACTCCCCTACCGCGGAACCATAGCAGACAGAATATCTCACCCACATAGACGTCGTGCAATCGATGGAAGTATCGATCAGCATCTATGCAGCGCTATAGCTAAACTCACTAGGGTAAGCCAAGATAGAGTTGAGAAAGACATGATTGAATTGTCGCTGGACAGTCAGCTGATACCATGGCATATCGTGGCAGAGGCCGGCCTGAAAAGCTCTCTGGTCGAATTTGGGCAGGCGCTGAAGTCGCCGGAATTCCGCGACAAACTGGAAGCGCATCACTCAGAAATTGACAAGCACTTCGAGCAAGTAAAGGAAAGAGCACGCCAAGCAACCAACCACATGATTCAAGCGAATTTACGCCTTGTTATAAGCGTGGCCAAGGGGCATATTGGCAGGGGCGTGCCTCTAGCTGACCTCGTACAGGAAGGTAATGTCGGCTTGATGCGGGCCGTGCAGAAATTCGACCACCGCAGAGGCTATAGATTCAGCACCTACGCTATTCCCTGGATCTGGCAGGCAGTCAACAGAGCAGTCAACGACCAGTCACGCATTGTGCGCCTACCGGGACATGTGGTTGAAGGCCTGACGAAGCTAGCACATGCAAGGAATAGTCTAGCCCAGAAACTCGGCCGCCAGCCGACTGAACAAGAACTAGCTTCTGAGATGGGACTGCCACCCAAAAAGATAGAATCGCTGCTTGATGTGGTATCTGATGTGCCTGCTTCTCTGGAGACGCCTGTAGGAGAAGACGGAGGCCAACT
>CAYFSE010000101.1:0-7788 GCA_964345725.1 uncultured Dehalococcoidales bacterium | reverse complement strand
GCCCAGCTTGCTTGCCATGATGGCCAGGTCGCTGTGGTTACCCAGTCCGGGTAGGGGATTTATTTCCAAGAAGTAGGGCACGCCCGCTTCGCTGATCCGGAAATCCAGCCGGGCAAAGTCACGGCATCCCAAAGCCTCGAACGCCTTGAGGCTGGCTGTTTGGATACGCCGCAAAACCTTCTCCTCGATGCCGGCCGGGCACTCATAATCAACCAGCTCCAGGTAATTGCGTTTCACGTCAAGGGTATAGAGGAAATAGTCGTTCCTCTGTCTTGGAAGTATGCGCATGACACCCAAGACTCTGGCGGGGGCGTTACCTATGATTCCCACGGTGATCTCATCACCTGTGATAACCCTTTCCACCATTGCTGGTTGGTGATATCTATCCCATAAACACTCTATGACCTCATTTGCCTGTTTGGCATCTTCAACAAGTGAAGTGAGGCGAATACCCTTGCTTGAGCCTTCATAGGCTGGCTTGATGATAGCCGGGAAAAGGGAACGGCAACGGTTTATCTCATGTAATTCCTGTCTATCATTGATTATGCGCCAGGTCGGAGTGCTCACTCCTTCCCATCCGACCAGCTTCTTGGTCAGAGGTTTGTCCAGACATATAGCTAGACATTGGGGATCGGAACCGGAATAGGGTATGTTCAGCATCTCAAGGGTTGAAGGCACCTGCGCTTCCCGACTGCGGTAGGTACCTCGCCCTTCGGCGATGTTGAAGACGAAATCCACCTTATTGTCAAGAACCTTGTTCAAAAACTCCCGGCCGCCGCCGAGCAAGGTCACTGTGTGGCCCTCAGCTTCAAGAGATGTGGCTATCAGCTCTACGGTCTCCGCGGAGTCGTATTCCTCGCAGGCATCATCGCAACTGGCTTGGGGGAGCGCGATTGTTTCCTTGAGATCGTATGACAAGCCTATCCGCATCTGGACCTCCTTCTAACCCGAACTAGCAGTGCTTCTTGAGGCTGGCTCGCAGAGGCATCACCGGCTGGACATAGCTCCTCAGCAGGTGGTTCAGCACATTCTAATCTTGCGGGGTTTCGATAATGATAGATGTTTCCCCTGTAATTCCGTAGCGCTAACTCGCATTCAGACTGTGCCAGGACGTAGTCCGGTTGGAGAGGGACCTTGCCACCACCATGGGGCAGGTCTATCACGAAGGTAGGAATAGCCAGCCCTGATGTGTGTCCGCGCATGCCCTCAATTATCTTTATGCCCATCTCCACAGGTGTGCGCAGGTGTTCAGTGCCCTGTACTTCGTCAGTCTGGAAGAGATAGTAGGGGCGTACCTTAATTCTGAGAAGGCCATGGCATAGTTTGGTCTGAGCTTCGACGCTATCATTGATACCACGCAGCAGGACAGTCTGGTTGTTTACCGGAACACCACTCCGTAGCAGATTGTCACATGCCTCGGCAGCTTCGGGAGTTATCTCACCCACGTGATTGAAATGTGTATTAAGCCATATGGGTCCATACTTAGCCAGCATGTCACACAGTTCGTTATCTATGCGCTGGGGCAGCACGACGGGGAATCTGGTACCGATCCGGATGATTTCGACGTGCCTTATATCTCTTATCCTGCTAATGATGTCTTCAAGTCGGCGGGTAGAGAGTGTCAGAGGATCACCGCCGGAGATAATTACATCCCGGACAGCCTTGTGTCGTCTGATGTAGTCGAGCATTGCTTCGACTTCCGCGGGGGATCGCACCCAGCCGCCATTCCGCCATTCTCTCTTGCGGGTGCAGTGCCGGCAGAACATGGGACAGATATCGGTAAGCACTAGAAGTACGCGGTCGGAATAGCGGTGGACCAGCCCAGGGACTACAGTATCTTTCGTCTCGTCCAGCGGGTCTTCCAGACCCATCGACCCCATGGTCATTTCCAGAGGCGATGGTACGGCTTGCTTTCCTACTGGGTCATCCGGATCATCAGGATTTATTAATGATAGATAATAGGGAGTTACGGACAGGGGATAGCGCATGGTTACTAGCTTGAGCTGTGCTTGTTCCTCAGTGGATAGAGAGAAGAGTTGGGCTAGTTGCTCGACGCGGTTGATTCTGTTTCGGAACTGCCACTTCCAGTCATTCCAGAGTTTGTCTGGTATATCTCCAAAGAATCTGTACCTGGTCGTGGCTATTCTACCAGGAGGTTCTTCCTCGGGGTCGTCAGAGATGCTGTGTTTGCCGGGAGGGTGCTCTTCAGGATCGCTGTCGCTACAGGTTTCCAAGCAGCATTCTTCTGATTCATGCGCGTGTTGACTTCTGAGTTTTGCCGAGGATGTTTTCACTTAGTTTCCTTTCCTCCGATATGAGGATCCATGTTGGATTTGACTGATTCCTGCTCATTGCTTCCGTTCATATTAATCTCGTTTTGTTCCCGTTCTTAGGTCAATTCCTGCGAAATACAGGAATTACTTGACCAGAATTCCTTTCCATGTTATAATCCACATGTTTTCAACTATATGAAATAGATTTCTTGACTTAATTGTACATACCTTGTTTGAGTTGTCAAGGGGTCGTAACCTTTGTCACAAAAATTCTGTGAAAAAAATCTTGGGGAGTGATTGCGCCCAATTTCGAAAGGGTGGTGTGACTATGCCGGGATGGAAATTTGTTACAAATCACGCTCTGGTGCTTTGCCAGATTGCTCAGCAACCAAGGATTACTATTAGGGAACTCTCTCTGACGATAGGCATTACGGAGAAGGCAATACACCGAATAATCACTGACCTTGAGGCCGATGGCTACGTTACCAAGATAAGAGAAGGCAGACGCCTAAGATATCGAATCAATCCGGATTTGTGCCTCCCCGATGAGATGTTACAGGACAAGGAGGTCGGTGACTTTCTGGAGGTACTTGGCTGGAAGAGACGGCGCAGGGTGACACAGAGAAGAGAGTTGGTTGCTGTTGGAGAGGAAGCAGCACGCTATTAGCAAATTGCCCGGAAAGCATGGGCCAAAATGATGAAGAGTCGTTGCACGGCTCGATAGAGAAATCTCCTAAATCCCAAGCACCAAATCCTAGACGATATCAAAGCATCAGAGATCAATGCTCAAAGCGTTCAGGGCTTTGAGTTTTGGCATTCTAGCTTGATGGGGGCTTGGATTTTGAGACTTGGAATCTAAGCGACGAGATTGCCACTCCTTTTGCCTGCAGCGCTGTGAAGGACTAGCGCATCTTCCCCCTGGCCAGCGAGGCAAATATGCCGCCGAAGGAGAGAATAGCGAAGATTATGAACGATGTCTTCATACTTTGCTGGAAAAGGAGGTAATATGCAGGCGTAATTTCAACTCTCCCCATGTATAGGGCAAACATCAACATGGCAATTCCCATGCTTAGGACCATGCCAACCTGTCGCATCGTTGCCACCATTGCCGAAGCTACCCCGTAGGCTGTCTTTGGTGCAGAACTCATAATCGCATTGGTATTGGGAGATACGAAGAGAGCAAATCCAAGACCAATCAGAACTAAATTGCCGATAATGAGCTTCAATGAGGTTTGTTCATTTAGAAAGATGAAGAGGACAAGTCCTACCGTGTTCAACACCATTCCTGCTGAGGCAATTAGCCTTGGTTCGATCCTGTCCGAGAGCCTGCCGGTAAGCGGTGAAAAAATAGCCTGCATAGCAGGCATAGCGACCAGAATCAAGCCGGCGCTTCCGGGGTTGAATCCCTTCAGATACTGCAAATAAAGACTTATGAGGAAAGTCACAGCATATGTGGCACCGTAATGGATCAACGCCGCCAGATTGGAAAAGGTAAAGGCCCTGCTATTCTTGAAGAGGCGTATGTCCAGGACCGGGCTTCCTGTTCTCATCTCCCATCTGGTGAATGCTGAAAGTCCCATGATGCCTCCGACAATCAAGCCCACTCCTGACATCGCTGGCAGGAGTGTGAAGCCGTATACCAGCGCTACCAGCCCAAGGATGTAGACTACAGAGCCGGCAAAATCAAATCTCTCGCCCCTTGCTCCTGCCCACTCACCTTTTAACTTCCATAAAACGAGACCAATAACCAACAATCCCAGGAATGCACCTAGGAAGAAGATGCTCCTCCAGCCAAGATGCTGCGTGAGAACCCCACCCAAAACCGGACCCAGGGAGATGCCAAGATATGCTGCTGCGACAATCATCCCCAGGACTTTCCCCCTCTCGTTGGCCGGATATACTGTAGTAAGCAATGCCACCCCGGTTCCGGCAAGCATGGCACCGCCGATTCCCTGCAACACCCGCCAGGCAATAAGCATGGCGGCGGAGTTTGCCAGTCCCGAAAGAAGGGATGAGAATGTGAAGATGCCTATGCCCCAGGTGAAAATCTTCTTCCTGCCATATATGTCTGCTATTCTGCCGAAAGGGACAAGAAAGGCTGCCGAGGACAGGAGGTAACTGGTGGCAACCCAGCCTAATGTGACTGCGTCCAGTGAAAGTGCTTTCCCGAGTGAAGGGAGAGCAATATTGACAGTGGAGGCCATAAAAGGAAAAATAAACGACGCAATCGTCACGACAAGAAGTACCACTCGCTTACCGTCACCGTTACCAGCACCGGCATCCATAACCAGCCAGTTTAGCTTACTCACTGGGGACTTTTCTAGTCCTGAACAGGGCTCTTTGGGCACTTGTTATTTGCCTCCAAAATCTGTTCACGCTCAGTGTACGAAAAAGAGAGGGGGCTTGGGTTTGGAAAACGGCTCGCCGGCTAATAGTTGCTTTGGCGGGAATATCGCTGTAAACTGCTGATTCCCTATAGTTCTATATCAGGGAGCTTAGGGGAGCGAAAGAATGTTTTCAACAAAGGCCGGGGCTACCAAACTGCTGATTGGTGTGGTCATCGGTTTAATAGTATTCAAAGTGATCGTCGGCTGGCTGACCGGCAGTATCAGCGTATTTGCGCAGGCAGCCGATAGCTTACTGGATCTGTTTGCTGGAGTAATCACCTTCTCGGCGATTCGCATCGCCGCCAAGCCAGCCGACGCTGAGCATCCGTATGGTCACGGCAAGGCAGAGGATATTGCCGGCGTTGGGCAGGGAATTCTCATCTTTGTCGCTGGCGGCCTGATAATCTATTCGGCAATAGGACGGATAATAGAGGGGTCTGTCATTGAATTAGCCGAAGTTGGGATGGCTGTGATGGCAGTCTCCATAGTAATCAGTGTCTTCCTATCTCGTCATCTATTGAGAGTTGCTCGGCGCACCGGCTCTACAGCTTTAGGGGCCAATGCTCGCAATATTGCCACTGATGTCTACTCCGCCTCAGCCGTGTTGGTGGGACTGGCAGTGGTGCGATTGACGGGCATCAATATTATTGATCCTATACTCGCTATCGCAGTTGCCATTTACATCTTGAAAGTAGCCATTGATACCATCCGCAGCCCGATATCCGGACTGCTTGATGAAAAGCTACCTCCCTCGCAACAGGCAGTCATCGAGGATTGTTTGAGCAAGCACAGCGGCGAGGTGTCGGGCTACCACGCACTACGGACACGTCGGGCTGGAAGCCAGAGCTACATAGACCTTCATCTGGTAATTGCCGGCGATATTAGTTTGGAGCGGGCTCATCAGATATGCGACGGCATTGAAATCGAAATAGAAAGCATGCTCCGTGAGGCCAGTGTAATCATTCATGCTGAGCCATGCGACAACGAATGTGAACAATGCTCGGCAATCTGCTCAAGGCGCCGGACTAGCTAAAAGGGAGTACTGTTCGGCCATTTCAAGTTAGGTTACAGGATCAAGGTCCTGAGCAGCCAAACTGCTGGAGCAACCACCCGCCGCCATAGACTACGGCGAAGCCAATTGCCAGACAAATCAAGACTATGATTGGACCTCTGAGAAGTAGTTTCTTTGCCATGACGACCCGGCTCTAGCTTGACTGCTTGCAGGGTTTCTCGGCCTTGGCTCTCTTGGACACAGCATCCTTATATACCCTAGCCAGACTCTTGCCATGCTGGACCATCTTTGTCTTTTCCTTGGCTCGCCGTCTTTCTCTTCGTTCTTGTTTGGTTTCCCTGGCAAGCTGGTTCTGGTCTGAGCGCTGCTCGTTCACCACTTAATTTCGTATGAGCCAAGGATAAAATCGAGGTCATTTTGAAAAGCGGAGAGTTTTTCTTGGGGAAAGAGGGTTTCATCTATGTCAAGGAGCATTTTTGTTTCGTCCTGTGGTGAGCCTAGGATACGTACGCTGCCCCATTCTTTCTGGTCTTTCTCTTGCTCCGCCGGCGTTTTTAGTGCCAACGTGGTACGCGATTGAGTGTCACCGCTGGGAAGACCATATGTCTGCGACTCAGTCTCGACAACTATAACCCCCTGCTTCTGCAATAGGCCTCGTACCTCATCGCAGAGCATCCCGGGACTCAAGCCCCTATAAGTCTTTTTTATCTGTACCGTCATTTGTGCACCTGTGGAATATTATAGCACTTTCTTGTCCGGGTTTTCCTGCTTGTGTGACAGCAAGAGTCTGGCAACGGCATTCTGAAGAGTTTCAGTGAGATCGGGACTAGAACTGAGTCTCTGGGATCCTTCAATCAGAATGACAATGACAGGCTCTTGAACAACCTAGTATGATATAATTGGCAATCCGAAATGAAAAGGGAACTGATGCAAATCCTGGCCTGTCCCGTATGTAAAGGGGATTTGGAGCTTAGGGTGGATGAGGAAAAAGGGGAAGAAATAGTCACGGGGTCGCTTCATTGCTCTAAGTGCAACTATTCTTACCCGATTGTGGACACGATTCCTAATTTGCTGCCGCCGGAACAGAAAGCCTAAACTAAAATCATTCCGCGAAACCTCTGCGTTTTCCCCGGGCACCTTGGTTAAATCCGTTCAGATACGAACGGATTTTATCAGGGACTGTATGCTACGCCTGCTGTAGGTGATTCCCAGACTTCCACACTTACCATCTTCACCGGAGACTCGGAAAAACGGGCGTGGAGCCCATCATAGATAGTGGTGGCAATATTCTCGCTGGAGGGCCCAATCTTATTAAGAGGGGACTCATCATTAAGGCAGGTATGGTCGAATCGAGCCAGCACTTCCCTAAGATGCTGCTTCAGCTGTGCGAAATCGTAAGCTAGACCAGTCTCATCCAGTTTGACTGCTTCAAAACGAGCTACTACCTTGAAGCGGTGACCATGTAACTTCTCACACTTACCATGATAGTTCGGGAGATAGTGGGCAGCATCAAAGTGCTCTTCTACGAATAGCTGATACATCGAATCCTCCTTTGTACTTTCGCACTCCCTGCCGTCCCCTAACAGCATCGGCCAATTGGACGATGCTCTTGCCGAGCCTGGGATGAATCAAGTCCGGGGCGATCTCCGCTAATGGTATAAGAACGAAAGCCCGCCCCTGCAAACGGGGGTGTGGAATGGTCAAGTCCTGAGTGCTTGAGATTTTGTCTCCATAGAAAAGAATATCTATATCTATGATGCGCGGTGCATCGGGAAAGCTAGGAATTCTGCCCATTTCGGTTTCGATGTCTTTGGCACAATAGAGGAGCTCATCAGGAGGCAAATCGGTGGCGATGCGGCAGACCAGGTTGAGAAACAATGGCTGTTCCTTATGGCCTACTGGCTCGGTTTCGTAAACGGATGAGACGTCTTCAAGATTTACTTTTGCAGATAGGAGGGCCAAAGCCTGGCAGAGGTTTTCTTCCCGCTCTCCCAGGTTTGAACCCAGACAAAGATAGGCAATAGCCAATTTCCTTAAATGCCTCTCACAACGGCATCACTCATCTTACACACGAGTGCCATCGCCCTAACGTCGTGTACTCGAACAATATCAGCGC
>CAYFSE010000100.1:0-9271 GCA_964345725.1 uncultured Dehalococcoidales bacterium | reverse complement strand
CTTGACATATTGAGCAGGCATAACACAATCTGGCAGAGGTTGGGGCACTTTGTAGATCCAAGCATAATCTATGCCCTTGATGCGCACTGTGTGCTCTGGTTCCAATGAGTGAAAGCACTGTACAAACTGCGGATCAGGCAATTGCCGCTGTACCTGGTTGATGTAAAACACCACATAATCAAGTTCTCTCCAAAAAACTTTGCCTTTGCTCAAATGAAATGACTGACCGAGGAAAAAGGTACTAAAGCATCCATCATGTTGCCAGGATGCTGCTCTAACTCCGTCACCTCTTATATTCAGATATCGAGCGGCCTGTTCCAGACCTTCTCCCATACCAACGCGTATTGTCTTGGAAGCTTGACTTCCTCCCCCGAAGAGGGGACTATAGTAGGACCGGTAATGGGGATGATACGGCAGACAAAAGGCAGCCTGCAGCGGCACCATCAGGAGCAAGCCAATAGCCCATAACCGCTTCTGTAGACCGTGTAATTTGGAGCTGTGAATCACCCTTTCCATCAGCCCATACAGACCGAATGCCGCCACGATCTCTATGGCCGGGAAAATGGGTAGGAAAAAACGATCAGCTTTGAGCACCCGCCACGATACGACAAAAGTGAAAAGGAAAGCATAAGCTATGAGTATAACTATATTCATTCTGTCTCTTTCGCTCAACCTTTCCTGACCTCCTCGACCTAGCATGGCCAAAGAGAATGCCACTCCTAACAAAGTCAACGGCGTCACCCTAAGAAGCAACACAACTGGATAGAAAAGAGGGCCTGGGTCCGGACCAGTTGTGACTTTTCCCCAAAAGAAGCTAGGAAGTTGATAGCCAGGATTAATTGTTTGATTAGCAGCATTGATGAATGTCTTCTTCACAGTCCCCACCGGGTCAACCCACATGGCTGGCCAGAAGAGAAAGAACACGAAGGCAGCCAGGCTGCCCCAAACGATCAAGGCCAGAATGACCGGCCAAATCCTTCGCCGCTGCAGTTTCCTCCACTCTTTTGCTTCAAGAAAAAAAGTGTAGCCTGCCAGGATCCCTATGAAGGGTATAAGGAACCCAGCAGGGACTTTGGTCAAGAACGCCAGCCCAGCAGCGATCCCGGAGAAAGCCACGTACCGTAACGACCATCCGTGCTTTAGGCATATCATGAAGCTGAGGAGAGATAACGTCATGAAGCTAGTCAATAATGCATCTGGTAGCACCGACCTAGAATGGGCCAGAAAAAAGGGATCAAAGGCCAACATCGCTGCACTCAGAAAAGCGATCCTGCTATTGAATAGCTTCCCAACAAGAAAATACACTAAAACCACCGCAACTGAAGTGGCAAGAGCAAAAGGTAACCTCTCGGCAACTAGGAACTGAGCACTAACCGGATTAACAGGCACTGCCACCAGGTATTCTCGAAAGCCCATTACACTGGGTTGAACTCCCCCCCAAGCCTTTTCTAAGAGATATTGCGCTGCAAGCCCTGCTGAAGTAAACCACATGATAGTTACACCAGGATGCAAGGCCTGGCAGGTCGCCGTAAACTCCCCTCTCATCAAGGCCATGAGGAAGCCAATAGCATATTGACCTATCCATTTTGGCTCATCCACGGTAATAAAAACGTCGAGGCCAAACACTCTGGGCAACAAAGCCAAGGTGAATAAGCCCACACTGATACCTGCTTTCTTACTGGTTAGATTATTGTCAGTGTACAAGCCTTTCAATTAGGAACTCCCCCCTTACTTATCAATGATAGACCTGTTCGTTATGAAATTCGCTGCGAACAGGGCAAAATGCAGTTGCAACCCCAGGTGGGAGGCAGTTGCGATCAGCACTAACCTAAGGTCAGCGTGCTTTGGAGACAAGTCAGCACATAGCTTAGGCATCATTGCCTGGCTCCGCGATGACGACTGAGCGTTTCCACTGTGCTGGTGCAGGTTTGATCCACCACGCCACCGCCCCTATTAGCCCGCCGGTAATGTAGAACGTAACGAACACCAGCAGCGAGAAACCCAGCGCCATTTCCGCTGGCACCCCTACTGTGCCCAGGTACGCAACGATCGCTGCCTCGCGCGTGCCCAGGCCGGAAATGGAAATGGGCAATAGAGTTACCAGGCTGCCCAGCGCGACGGCGAAGCTGACTTGGACGAAGCTGATCTTCAATTCCAACGCCAGCGCCAGTAAGTAGCACTGGCCGAAGAAGATAACATAAGCCAAGACCGTCAGCCCTACCGCTGCCAACAGCCAGGGCAGGGACAATTGTCGCAGACCATTGCGTAGTTCCAGGAGCCAGCTTTGGGATGCAAATAGCCACTGTCCAGGCCGTCCCAAGTGAGGGCCCAACGCCCGAATACAGCCAAACACGCCCTCGTGAAGGAACGTCACCAGCGGCAGAGTTAGCAGCAAAGTCAACAAAGCCAACCCCAACACACTATTGCCATCCCGCCATACGCTTAGCGAGAGCAATGCTATTCCACCCACTACCAGCAACGCGTATAAGTCGAATAGCCGGTCAGCCAGCACGCTGGAAAGGGCTCGCCCCATCGTCACATTGCAATCCTGACTGACGTGCAATGCTTTCACGAACTCCCCTGCTCTTGCAGGCGTTACCAGTCCCAAGTATATGCTGCCCATGTATGCTAGAGTCGCCTTAGATACCGAGCAACTTATACCTTGGGCTATCAGGGTAATGAGCCACCGCATCACTTTCACGAGTAACATAGGCACATTCAACAGAACCGCAGCTACTAGCATATAGGCGTTCACATCTCGTAGATACACGAATAAGGTACGGAGATCCAATCGGGCCAGCAGTACAATTAAGATGATCAACCCGATCAGCCTAGACAGTCTGGACCATTTCACAATTGCCCTCCTGGTACCCAGGATCGAACCACTTGGGCTGGCACACCAACAACTAAAGTATAAGGCGGGACATCTTGCGTCACGACAGCCCCGGCTCCCACCACGCTTCCTCTGCCAACACGGACACCATCGAGGATGGTTGCACCTGCTCCAATCCAGGTATTGTCTTCTATGACTATTCCCCTTGCTTCAATACCTTGGTCTCGAATCGGGATTTGTGGGTCGGCATAGAAATGATTGACCGGCAGAATAGATACCCGTGGCGCAATGATCACATTATCCCCGATCAATGTACCCCCATGTCCCAATACAATGCTATAGGGACCAATCACGCAGTTCTTTCCAATGGAAATCCGCGCATTCGGTAAGCCTCTGAAATTGAAGACATGCAATTCAGAGTTGTACATCACGCGAGTGCCCGCCCCAATCTCGACACCATTGGGACAGGCATGAATATAGACCCCGTGATCCAGGTACACTCCAGCGTGCAAGGTGATGTTGTGCGGTTGTTTCAGAATAACGCGCGGTTGAATAGCAAACCAGCCTCGTGCTTCAAGTATCAGGCGATATGCGAGCGCCCTAATCCCAATTCCAATCAAAGATGGCATCCAGCCAAACAAACCAAAGACGATCTGTTCGACCCAATAGCGAGCAAAACTCGTTGACTCGACTGAGAGGAATAATTTCAGCCGCTCATTCATCGTGCTCACCCCTTTGCAACACGCTGGCCTTTCGCCTACCAACTGTGAGTTGATTAGCCATGAGCAGACGCTTCCCGCAGTCTCTTAAAAGCACGTCCTTCGTAACAGTGTCCACCCTAGCCCTTGTGTCCCAGCCTATGTCCAGCTTTCGCTTAATGATTTAGGTGCAATCGCTCTCAGCTCCCAGCGAAAAATCTGCCCCAGTTATGCCAGATTTTGCATGAAAAGACAATCGAGCCTCGGAGCCCCAACATGACCCTTGCCAAGGCGTTTCCATCCCCGTCTTGCACCAATGTCATCATAATATTAGAGGTTCATTACCGATTTTTTGAACAACGACTATCTGATTCAACAACAGAGCGCTCAAGCCCAAAGCCTTCACAGCCCTCTCAAAGGCAATTTCCAGGGGAAAGCCCACCGGCGACATCATGAACTTCTGAGCTTCTAATACTTGAAACCCGCCGTCCAAGAAGAGCTGCCTGAGCTGACGGAGGTTGAAAGTCTGATTGTGACCTTCCTCAGGCAGATGGCCTATGGCAGTGGCTATGCGTTCGAAGAAGGGGTCAGGAGTGGTAATCACCATTAGCCCACCTTGGCGAAGAAGCCAGCGACAACCCATCACAAACCTCCTAGGCTGCGATAGGTGCTCGATGACTGCCGTGGCAACCACTACATCGAATACCGCTCTCGCGAAAGGCAGATAGAGCGCGTTCCCCTGAATCAAGTCCAAATTAGGATTCTCATTGACCCGCAAGAGTTCCAGCGAAAGGTCCAAGCCCACACAGAGAGGGGCCTTCAGAGCAGACTGCAAAGCATTCAACATCGCCCCATCGGCTGTCCCAACGTCTAAAATCACCCTGACGGGTCTCTCCGCATAGGTGCTTATGGCCCTTAACACCTCATGGCTCCTGCGATACAACCGATACTTCAACGCTCTTTTCGTTTGGCGCCCTTGATGATAATCTATGTGATAGATACCTTCCCTCATCTCAGAACTCATTATCCTGCTCTTCTCCCTCACCCTTGTTTCAGGGGGGCGCTACCATTCGTATTCTCGATTGCCAGGCGAAACCTCGACATGGACAGTGCCCCTCACAAGATCGATTCGCCTGGAAACCGTTATCTCTCGGCTGGCATTGAGCTCCGATAACAACTCCTCATCAAACCTCAGTCCCCGACTGTCGAACTCCTGGCTCTGAAAGTATCTGGACTGGGGAACGTAGCGAATCGGGAACTCATCACCTACAAAGACTGAACGGAATCTGGTCTTATCCAAAAGATCAATACGATCTTGGACATCAATGCTGTCCTGATGGAGCCATAAACTGCGGCTGAATGCAACTGGCACCGGCCTAGATCCTAACATCATGACCTTGCGGATGCTGCCCTTCATCAAATGGGAGAGACGTGCACTCCAGCCGATGGCCAAAAGGGCAAGCCGAAAGAGGATCATTCTGAAAGGGGTGAAGATTTGTGATGGAATGCGGTTAAAACGCCCTTTCACTGCGAAATGAGCCTCATCAACAACTATCTCATAACCTTCATCAATCCATTGTGAACTGACTATCTCGCCGTCCTCCAAAGTGCCCACTATCCCACAGTCGCTGTAAATCAGTCTATTGGAATCAAGAGAAAAGACTTTGGTCACCCCCCCTTTGGCCAAGTTAGCTACTATGTAGGCTCTCGGAGTCTTGGCCACAAACATCTTCCCCTGTGGAAAATACTTTACAAAAGGCGGTCGTTCATAAGGGAGCAAGGGCAGATCATCTGAGCGCGGCTGCCAATCTAGATAGGACTGTAGCAATTCGGGAACTCTATAGAGAAAATAGCGATCGGCCATGATCTCTGGGGGAACCAGCTTGCCCTCTCCAAGACCTTCCAGCATCTTCTGGGCGACTGCTCCAGCCAGAGGGATCTCCCGGCTCAGGATCTCAAAGCCATGTGGGTAGAAGTGTAAAGTCTGTCTGCTTCCTACAATGCCAGCATAGAATTTGTTGGGATAGACAAAGTAGCTGGCAAAATCAACGCTTCCTTCCAACACCTTACGAAACTCTTCGGTCTTTTGTTCCTTGTACAGCTTCCCCAGGAATGACACTGTAGCTGACAGATAGCCAGGGTCCGGGCCATCATACTCCAAAGACCAGCCTTCATCGATGTAATATTGTAAGAAGGTTTCCCACTTTTTCTCAAAACCCACACGCAGCTCATCCAGCCCCAAGATCTGATAAGCCTTCCATACGGCGAGGACCGCTATAGCATGATGGTTGGCTAGTATACCGCCCGATTCATCAAATTTGATAATAGACATTGCCGCGCGGTAGATGGCCTCCAAAAGGCGAGTCTCGACGTCTGATGGGACATCTGCCTTCAACATCTGATACGAGTCCGCCATAGCGTACAGAGTAAAAGCCGTAGGGCCAGCCCATCCCCGTTCAAAAGGGTAGAATTCGTCGAAAGCACCATCTTTGTGTTGTATTCTAGTCCAATAGTCCATACCAGCTATGGCCCAGTCGCGGATTTTGGGTTGACGATAGTATATGCTTTGCGGAAAGCGATGGGTGTAAACCAGAGCCAGGCTATGAATGGCAAATTGGGCCAGGGCAGTGGGAAAGTCTACCGTTTTGTCCAGCCAGAATCTGCGGTCGAAACAGCCATACGTTTTAGAAAAGGGATTCCTATCCTCTAAACTGAGGATACGCGGGATTTGGGTCACCGCTTTTGAAGCATAGATGTTCCTTAGCTCCTCCATATCCTTCCTCAACGATCTCAAAACTTGGGGCTTCTTTTATCCATCAAGTCGGCCAAGAGGCCAATCGCGGCGATCTGTATAGACGCCAGCATCGTCACCACCACCGTGACATCCATAACTTTGTGAAGAACCAGTACGCTATATAGGAAAACAACCGCGCCGAGGAGAAAGAGAGCCAAGCTCACAGGCAAAAATATCTTCAGCGGGGCGAAATACATCACTGTCCGTATGATCAACTGAAGAAAGCCCAGGGTGTCTCGGATGGGTTTTATCTTGGATTTTCCCCTTCTTTTGTAGTAACGGATAGGGACGTATTGAACTAAATAGTCATTGCTAAGCAAAGCCAGAGTGATCGTAATTGTAAAGGAGAAGCCAGAAGGCAGAAGATGATAAAACCGTATGGCAATGTCTTTCTTAAAGGCTCGAAGTCCCGAATTCAAATCCGGTATCGGTGTGCCCACCAGGTAATTCGCCAACTGAGTCAGAAACCATTTGGCTAGTTTCCGTAAAGGGGAGACCTGGGCATCCTGGCTTACTCGAGCGCCCACTACCATATCCCACTCACCTATACCGCTCACCAATTTAGGAAGATCTTCTACTGGGTATGTTCCATCCGCATCAATGATAGCTATGGTATCATATTTCGCTTTTCGCATTCCCGTCTTCAGAGCGGCGCCGTAGCCTTTGTTGAAAGGATGCCGAACTAGTTGGACCGCTCTCTCTCGAACAATCTGGACTGTCTCATCCGTGGAGCCATCATCCACCACAATGATCTCATTGAGGATGTCGGCCTTCTCCATGACGCTGAGGATCTGATCAATAACACTTCCAATTGTTTCCTTTTCGTTGTATACAGGAATCACTATGCTGACAGCAGTCATCCGCCCATTCTCCCATCCACTTAATTCTACCTTCGAACGCCATCTGCGACTTTCATGGACCTATTTGCAGCCCTTGTAATAGCACCTTGTTCTTGTGAGATGCTGTGTTTTTGCCAAACACTTCCAACCGCTCTCCCGTCTCCGCCAGATACATCCCCACTTCGAGCTGATACTCACCAGGGGGAGCCTCAGGTGAGATCAAGATGTCATACTGATCGCGCACAGTCTCGCCCGTCTCCCACCTCGATGTGGGGTAGAAGCCATCCACCGGTGGGTTGTCCTTCTGTCCCCAAATGTTCCTGTTCTCATTGATGAGATGGGTAAAGACGGTGTAGTCCTGCTCCATCTCTTCCAGGCATTGCCAGAAGAGGGTCAGGTGAATGTTGTCACCGGGCCGGAAGCCGCTTTCAATGCTATAACCCAAAAGGCGGACGCGCCCGCCCAACATGGCCCCGATAAGGTGATCCATGTCCAAGTCCTCTATAGCTGATGGTTCTCGTCTGGACACCTCCACCGGTCCTAATAGTATATCACAATCCCCTTCTGGCTTCAACCATTCCTCAGCCGAGGGACTGTACACGTGGACTTCAACGTAATAGGAGCCAGGTGGGGTAGCAGACAGAAGCTCGACCGTTCTTCTGTCCTTAACAATCTGGTCTTGCTTCCACCATTCCAGAGGAAGGAATGGACCGGGTAACGGTCCGCTTTGCTGTCCCCACACCTTATAATCGGCGTTAATGATTTTCAGCAGGACATCGTAGCGGGTAGCGGGCGGCCGCGACGCCTGCCAGTACAAGGTCAAACCTACCTGGCCCGGCTCAACCTGACCGGTCTGCAGATTGTAACCCATTAGACGGACCTCCCCGCCAAAGGGACACCCGACATCAACACGCCACCTTTCGTCTGGCTCCAACCCATTTACCCGAAAGATACAGTATTCGCATGGAATCTCCTCGCTGGCGAAGATCAGGTCCCAGTAATCGGGCAGAGCCAGGATGTCAACTGTTTCCTCCCCCACAGCTTGAAAGTATCCCCGGAAGAGTGATTGTCTTCGCGATACCATCTCATTATCCAGCAGGGCATATCCGGCGGCGTGGCCTTCCATGTAAGCACTCAACTCTTCCCACGTCATCCGGCTGGGGATTGGAAGGAACGTGAACCGATCACTATATTTCCAGGTTGGGAGCGAATGGCTGGGGCCATATATGACCGCTCCCCCACTTTGAGCCTCTTCCGAAAGCCAAGCCAGGACCTTATCTCGACCAGCGTTCCTCAAGCGATCTAACTCGAAGGGGTCTATGGATGGACTCTGTGTGGCCTCTCCGCTGATGGAGAGCACCCACAACGCCAGGCCGATGTGGAAAGCCACGTATGCAGTTGGCACCAGCCTGCCATTAACCTCAGCCAGCCTGGCCCCGATGCTGTGCCCCAGGCCACACAGCATCTCGGCTACAAAGACATAGAGAATCGGCCCCAAGGGAAGCATGAGTCTGGGTTCCGGTGTGACTTGGGCGTACCAGGCGATCAGGACATTGAACAGAACAAAGAGCACCAGGCTGAGCACGATTCGCTCCCGGTTCTCCTTCCAGTACAGGGACAGCCTTTTTCTAAACAGATATCCCAGACCCGCCGCTCCCACGAGGAGGGTCACGAGCCCAGGGCTGGAGTTCAAAAAGTCGCGCATATACCACGAGTGAGCCGGTATGACAGCCAGGATAAGCACAAGTCTGACCGCCTTGAGCCCTTCCCACCCTCGGGTCACGATGTCCCATGGCGAATGGCTTTGCCAATAGCTGGTCATAGTGGGGAGCTCCTCTGGAGATGCGACGTAACTATCCTCCCACTCATCAAGCCACATAGCGTGACTAGTGTTGAAATTGTACAGGGGATTGCCATACTCCCGGTAGTTGTAAGCCATGAGGACAGAGGTCACCACCAGATAGGCGGCAATAAAGGCCCACAACCCCTTCCGGGTCAAGACTCGGGGGCCATAGAGGAGCAACAACGAGATCAGAAACGCGATAGCGAAGAGCTGCCCTGACCCTTTTGTCAACTGGGCCAACCCGGCAAAGATTCCCCCTAAGAT
>CAYFSE010000099.1:0-2253 GCA_964345725.1 uncultured Dehalococcoidales bacterium | reverse complement strand
AGGTTCAGGGGCTTTTCAAGTTGATATCTTCCTTCGAGTCCCTTTGATTTGGTGATAGCTAGAGCCATAGCGACGAGGTCAGCATTTCCGGCCCTTTCTCCAATTCCGTTGACGGTGGTGTTGATGTAGGCATCTTGCCCGCCATCTACAGCTCCTTTAGCTCCAGCAAGGGAGTTAGCTACGGCCATTCCCAGGTCGCCGTGACAGTGGATCTCGATGGGGATTCCCACATTCTCTGCTAGCGTTTTGGCACTTTCGTAGATGGTGAATGGGTTATCATAGCCCAAGGTATCACAATATCTAAGACGTCGAGCCCCGTGTTCCTTAGCGGCCAAGCCGAACCTAACCAGGAAATCTACTTCCGTCCTGGAGGCATCCTCGGCATTCACACCCATGCTTTCGGCGCCATGGGCGCGAGCCGCTTCTACAGCATCTACCATCATGCTCACGACATCGTCTCGGCTCTTGGTGCCGTGGAATTTGCCTCGGATCATCTGGTCAGATGTGGAAATAGACAGATTGAGATGCTTGATGGTGGGGACAAGCTTGAAAGCCTTTTCAACATCATTGGCGACTGCTCTTATCCAACCACCTAATCGGATGGGTTTCAGGACGCCCATCTCGGCCAGCTCCAGGTTCGCCTGAAGGTAAAGTGATTCGTGTTTGGTCGTAGGGAAGCCAAATTCGGACTGGAAGACGCCCATTTCGTTGAGGTACATGTTTATCATGGTCTTCTCCAGCTTGGATAGACCGAGGCGTGCCGTCTGAACGCCATCGCGATTGGTGACATCTATGAAATAGATCTTGGCCATCTTTGCCTCCCAGATGGGTGAATCTGATAAAGATACCATTATTCTTACGCGTTATCAAATCTCGGGGTCGCCAGGGTTGTCTGTCTTTTCACCCCGAGAAGGGCTAAATTCATCGCTTCGCTCAGAATTACAGGAAACGAGGGGCTCAGAATGACACGAGACTAACAGTTCACAAGGGTAGGGGGGTATTGGAAACGGTCATTCAGAACTTCCTTTGTTTTCGCCCTTTGGATTATACTTACGGCGACGATGGTTAGAGCAATAGAATGGTTTGAAGGCAGGCTGAGGATACTGGATCAGAGCAGGCTTCCTGCGGAGCAAGTCTTCATCAACCTGGATAATTACCGTGATGTAGTTAGCGCTATCAGGGAAATGAGGGTTCGCGGGGCACCTGCCATCGGGGTGGCTGCTGCCTACGGCATAGCTCTGGGTGCGTCAGGTATAAAGGCAGTCAACAAGGATGATTTTGTCGCGCAGTTCAATCAGGTCACACAAGCTTTTGCTGCGTCTAGACCTACGGCGGTCAACCTCTTTCAAGCTATCAGCAGGATGAAGAAAGCTGCTGAGGGGGCTGGCGTGGCTGAAATGAAGAAGTCGCTCATTAATGAAGCAAAGCGAATTCATGACGAAGAAGTCACGGCAACCAAGAAGCTCAGTCAGCTAGGGGCCGAGCTTATCAAAGATGGTTTCACTGTCCTTACTCATTGTAACGCGGGTCCTTTAGCTACCGCTGGCTATGGCACTGCTCTGGGTATCATCAAAGCTGCCAAAGAACAGGAAAAGAGGGTGAGTGTCTTTGCCACGGAGACTCGTCCTTTGCTGCAGGGAGCCCGGCTCACTACTTGGGAGCTAATGCAGGAGGGCATCCCTGTGACTTTAATTACCGACTCGATGGCCGGTTATTTCATGAGAAGGAGAGAGATCGACTGCGTGATCGTTGGCGCTGATAGAATTGCAGCCAACGGCTATACTGCCAACAAGATTGGCACCTACGCTCTGGCGGTACTGGCCAATGCCCACGGTATCCCGTTCTATGTTGCCGCCCCGACTACCACCATTGACCTCTCCCTGATCAGCGGCTACCAGATCCCGATTGAAGAGCGAAGCCCTGAGGAGGTGACTCATATCCGAGGAAGACCCATTGCTCCCAAAGGTATAAAAGCAGCCAATCCTGCATTCGACATAACTCCCTATGGTTATATAACTGCCATAGTCACCGAGAAAGGCATAGTAAGGTCACCGTACGCAGAAGGGCTAGAAACTATAGCCTCCAGATTCTCGTAGTTGCCTGATTCAACGAGCGACTTCGTCTATTGCACAGATCACTTGGCAGACGGAGTCAAAGTTGTTTCCGCATCTTTATGTGCTTGATGCCAGCTTCCTCAAAAGGCACGCCCACCGGATGGAAGCCACATGACTCATAGAACGGGACAACCGCAAG
>CAYFSE010000098.1:0-50436 GCA_964345725.1 uncultured Dehalococcoidales bacterium | reverse complement strand
GCCATGAATATGTGCCTGAAAGTGGCCGCTCTTGAGTTCCAGAATACGACCGCTTGCGGGAAGATTCATTTCAATTGAGTCATTGGGCAATGAATTAACGAAGTCAGTGAGGAGGCGAGCGGGGACGGTTATCTCCCCCTTTTGTTTCACCTTGGCCCCAATCCAGCACGTGATAGCCATTTCCAAGTTAGTGGCTGCCAACTTGAGACGCGATTGCTCAGCAGACAGAAGAATGTTTTGCGTAATAGGCAAAGTGGACCTAGTGGCTACGGCTCTCCCTACGATGTTTAGGCCCCTGTTTAGGTTTTCTTGAAGACAAGACAGTTTCATCGAATACCTCCCCCTCTGTGTATAGTGAAAGTATACTATCAACAAGTATAATAATCAATGGTTCTGTTTGACATAATACTGGATTCACCAAAGGCACAGTATCATTGCCTATTGTGCTCAGGTTGGCTTAGTTCCCAACTGCAGGTTCGTCCCTTTGGCTTGATAGACCTTCTGATTCAGACCTTCAAACTGTAGTTACCGGCCATAGAGTGCAACTAGTTCCTTTAGTCTTCGTTTAATTCCCGCTGTCAGCATAGCAGGCACAAAACGCCAGCGCCAGTTCCCTTCCGCTCTGCCTGGAAGATTCATCCTAGCTTCGCTGCCTAATCCCAAAATGTCTTGCATAGGGATGATGGCGGTATCGGCAACAGACATCAAAGCCAGGCGGATGAAGTCCCAATTCACGTCGTGCCCATCCGTGCCCAGATACTTCAAGGTGGACTGTTTCTCTCGTTTCCTTTCTTCTTTGTTCTGAGTGCGGTCTTTGACATCTTTTCCGCTGAACCAGCCAATGGTTGTATTGTTGTCATGGGTGCCGGTATACACAACACAGTTGCGTGGGTAGTTATGGGGCTTGTAGTCATCAGCTTTGGGATCACTGCCAAAGGCAAACTGGAGAACCCGCATCCCCGGAAAAGTGAGTTCATCTCTAAGTGCGTCTACTTCTGGTGTGATTACCCCTAGGTCCTCGGCAATAATGGGTAGGGTGCCCAATGTCTTGCGCACGGCTTCAAAGAGCTCAAACCCCGGTCCGGGAACCCACCGGCCATTCATAGCAGTGGTATCTGTCCCTGGAACTTCCCAGTATTCTTCGAAGCCCCGAAAATGGTCCAGCCTGATGATGTCTACCAAGGCATGTGTTGCCCGAAAGCGTTCAATCCACCATTCATAGCCATCCTTAGCCATCACATCCCAGCGATAGAGAGGATTTCCCCACAATTGTCCTGTCGTACTGAAGTAGTCCGGTGGCACTCCGGCCACCACGGTTGGCCTGCCGCTCTCATCCAGATAGAACATTTCCGGATGTGACCAGACCTCAGCACTATCAAGGGCAATGAATATGGGCACGTCCCCGATGAGTCTGATACCATGCTCATTACAATATTTCTTTAGTTCGGACCACTGTTGAAAAAACTGGTACTGCTGGTATTTGTGGCAGTCGATCTCGTGGGTCAGCTTCCTGCTCCAGTGTTCGAGAGACTTCGGGTGACGCTGCCGGATATCTTCCTCCCAAGTGTTCCAAGCGGCAAGACTGTGAGCATCTTTCAACGCCATGAACAAGGAATAAGTTTCAAGCCAGGAGGCATTCTGTTGACAAAAAAACTCGAACTGTTCACGCTCACTTGGAGTAGCTTTCCTTCCGAAAGTCTCAAATGACTTTTTCAACAAGGGCATCTTAAACTCGATGACCGAACCATAGTCAATTTCACCTTTAGGAAAGAAGGGCGTATTTTCCAAATCAGCAAGTTCTAGGAACTTATTCTCGACTAAGCTTTGCAGACTTATGAGCAGTGGGTTGCCAGCAAAGACCGAAAGGCATTGATACGGAGAATTGTCATAGCCGGTGGGGCCTAGAGGCAAAACCTGCCAAAGACGTTGCCCGGTGCTAGCCAGAAAATCTGCGAACTGATAAGCCTCCTTTCCCAAGTCTCCTATGCCAAATTGACCTGGAAGCGAGGTCGGGTGTAGCAGCGTGCCGCTTGCTCTGGGAAAGCTCATACTCTGCTTTTCTCACAGAATATTAACATCGGCTCGTTAAGAATCCAAGATCAGTATCACTTCGGCGGGATCAAGCACAATGGCCCGTCCCGAGACCGTCAGTTCAGGCGACCCGTTTTCGCCCCGGCAAATGCGATGCAAGCGGTGCCGGTGGCTGAGGGCAATGCCATCGAGGTTTACTGTTGTATGTTTGTCTGTACCTTTGTTTACCACGACCCAAGCTTGCTGCCCAGAAGCCTGTTCTGAACGTCGTTCTAATACAAGCGTGCTCCCATCGCTTGTGATCATCCTTAGTTCCCCTTCACCATGGAGCAGAGGGTTTTCTATCTTGAGTTCGTTGACTCGTTTCACGAATCTCTGGAGGTCGAACGAGACTGTCTCCCAATCTGCAGGATGAGTGGAAACGACGTCTAGTTTCCTCTTGAAGCCAAACTCGTAGCCAATAGGCATCATAAGTCCGGCGGAGAATGATGCGGCGAAGGCGTAGCGCTGACGCTGTACAGCCTCATCTCCACCCGTATCAGCCGCAAGGCGATTCGTATCATGACTCTCGGGAAAGGAAATCGATGGGGCAATCTTGCCGAACTTCTCATGCTGCTCCAGACACCACGGCTGGACAAAGTCCCACCACTTAGAACTATTAAATAGGTAATGCAGCCCGGCATCATGCAGCGCCAGGGTTTCTTCCTCGGTGCATCCCAGTGTTTCAGCAAAAAACATCGTCTCCCGGTCAATACTTGCTGCTTCCTCGACAAGATAGCGCCATAGGGCAGCAGGTATTTTGTACGCTGCATCACATCGGAAGCCTTTGAATCCCAGCCGAAGGTAGCACTTCACAAGGTCTACCCAGTAAGCCCAGAGGCCTTCCCTATCACTTGAGCCTGCGTTATCTATCTCTGCCAGGTCACCCCACACCGTCACTTTCTCCGGGTCATCGGCATCCCGGGCGAAAGGACTAACGATTTCACCGTGCTCATTGTGGGCATACCATGCCGGGTGTTCGCAAATCAAGGGGCAGTCGCGTGAACTATGGTTGATGACCAAGTCCATCATAGGCCAAAGGCCTGAATCCTGGAATTGTCGAAGAGTTTGCTCTAAGACAAACAAGTCGTCCTTCCCTGTATCAGGAGGCAAGAACTGTGGATTAACCCGGTAATGGTGCTTCACAGCATATAAGCTGCCAGAAAACCCTGGGTAATGAATTGAGTTGATGTACAGCCAGTTGAACCCCATTTCTGCGATCCGAGGTGCGTGCCGGAGCCAATCAGTCATAGTCCCTGCCAAACGAGGGAATAAGTTGTAGATGATGGGAACCTGCCTTTGCTTGTTCATGAGAAAGCTGTTGCCTTTCTTTATTATCCACGACAGTATACAATACAATGCAGACTGTAACGAAATGTATTATTGGCTTTGGGACAAGCTCTGCAGGTTGGAATAAGATTGAATATGATCCGAGCTGCTCACCTTTGTCAAGTTCGATAGTGAGGCTACCAAGGCCGCATCTGGGGTAGTCTATAGCCAGAATCAAGAGCAAGGCTTACTTTTGAACGAAACGCCAACTGTGGCAAAGGAGCCTATTTATGTGGCTGAGGGCTCAAAACAGGAGTTTGAATTGCGCGAGAATGCTGATGATTTGATTATTGGTGTTGACCTTGGGGGTACTAAGATACTGACGGCTGTAGTTGAACCTCAGGGTGAAGTCCTTTCGGACAATGAGAGTATGACACCTGCCACAAAGGGGCGCGAGGAAGTCATCCAGTCCATTGTGAAGTCGGCGCATCGCGCCTTGAAGCAAGCTGATGTTGCCATTTCGGACATTTGTGCCATAGGGATTGGGGCTGCCGGCATCTCCAATCCTGAAGCAGGCATTCTCTTTACGTCACCGAACCTGCCGGGATTGCGGAATGTGCTCTTCAGAGAAATAATGCAGGAGAAGCTGGGCAAGAAGACCTTTCTCATCAATGACGCCGATGCCGCTGCCCTGGGAGAACTCCATTTCGGCGCCGCGTGTGGTACTCGTAACTTCATCTATATTACTCTCAGCACAGGCATTGGTGGAGGCATTGTCATTGATGGCAAGATTTATACCGGAGCGATTGGTGCTGCTGGAGAGGTAGGGCACATGACCATTGATGACAAGGGCTCCATTTGCAGCTGTGGAAATAGAGGTTGTTGGGAAACACTGGCCTCAGGAACAGCCCTGGCCAGGGAGGCGAAGAAGCGGATCGAAGCAGGAGCCCGGACATCCATTCTGCGACATGCCGGAGGGGACGTAGAAAAGGTGACGGCGGAGGTCATTCACAGTGCTGCGCAGCAAGATGACAACCTGGCGAGAGAGCTTATCGCCCGGACTGGCTACTACGTAGGTGTAGGGCTGGCCAATTTAATAAACATATTCAACCCCGAGTTGATAGTCGTTGGCGGCGGTTTGTCAAGCATCGGTGACATGCTGCTCAAGCCAGCCTTCAAGGTAGCTGGAGAGAGAGCATTTAAGGAGGCCTTTCAGACTGTGCGCTTTTCTTCTGCCGGGCTGGGTCGAAATTCTACCGTGCTCGGCGCCGCCGCTTTTGCTCTGCGGGAGATGAAGAAATCCTCTTGCGAGTGAAACAAAACGTGCTTTGCGTTGAGGTGATCTGATGAACATTTCTGTCGGCAAACTAAGAGGGCTCCAGCAATTGGCTGATTCCAGGGGTATGATGACGATGTGTGCCATTGATCACCGAGGAGCACTAAAGAAGGCTTTGAATGGGAAGAACCCTGCTGCGGTGAGTTACCAACATATGGTTGATTTCAAGCTCGATCTCTGTGAAACAGTGGCATCTTTTGCCAGTGCTATATTGCTCGACCCGGAATACGGAGCCGCTCAGGCTATAGCTCAGGGTCTCTTGCCCGGGTCTAAAGGCCTTCTTGTTAGCATGGAGAAGACGGGTTACACCGGACACAGTACGGCCAGAATAACGGAGCCTCTGCCCGGCTGGAGCGTAAAAAAGGCGAAGAAGATGGGAGCCTCAGCGGTGAAGCTTTTGATCTACTTCAGGCCTGATTTGAAGGATGTCGCCTCAAAACAGCTCGATTTGGTGGCAAGATTGGCCGACCAATGCGTTGAGGAGGATATACCTTTTCTGGTTGAGCCGGTAAGCTATCCTATTGGGGAAGACAACGCATCCTTAAAGATGTTTGCCGATATGAAGCCCGATCTGGTAATCGAAACTGCCCGGCTGATTACTGCTCTGTCCATCGATGTGTTGAAGGCAGAGTTCCCGGCAGATCTTAGGTTCGAACAGGAGGAGGGAAGACTGTTTGAGTTGTGCCAAGAATTGAATCAGGCCTCCAAATTACCGTGGGTGTTGCTCAGTGCTGGTGTTGATTTTGACTCATTCAAGAGACAGGTGAAGATAGCTTGTAAGGCGGGTGCCTCCGGTTTCCTGGCCGGGCGTGCCTTGTGGCAGGAGGGTGCCCAGATTCCTTCGCGGGAAGAAAGAATGAGTTTCTTCCGGAATACGGCGGCTCCGAGGTTGAAGGAGTTGACCGAGATAGCTGATTGCTATGGCAAGCCGTGGTATTTCAAACTGAGAGCCAAGGACGGCAAATTCGCCCCACTTGTCGAGGGCTGGTATCGGAGTTACTGACCGGTAATGCTTTGACACAGCCAGGCACAATTATGAAACGCTCAAGTTCGATTGGCAGGCGAACAAAGATAGTATGCACTATTGGTCCGGCTACCAGCTCAGCCGCTGTGATTGAGCAACTGATAAAGGCAGGCATGAATGCGGCCAGACTGAATCTATCTCATGGTACCTATGAGGAACACGCCCGCCATATCCAGACCATAAGGAAGTTGTCCCATCGTATGGCAATGCCTGTTGCCATACTTATAGATTTGCCCGGGCCGAAGTATCGCACGGGCAAACTGAAAAACGGCCAGGCCAAGCTGAAGAAGGATGCGCACGTTATCCTCACGACGAGGCGGGTGAGAGGAAACGGTGGCGTAATACCAGTTAATCTTTCTACTCTTCCTCGTGATATAAGAACGGGGGATACGGTGTTACTTGATGACGGTGCCATGCGGCTCAAGGTTCTTGAGAGGCAAGGCACAGAGGTCAGATGCGAGGTCGTGGTTGGGGGAATACTAACTGAGAACCGAGGGCTGGTGGTGCCTGGGATGCGCATCTCAGGTCCTTTCATTACCGATACTCTGCGAGAGTCGATTCTCTTTGCTGCCGAACAAGAGCCCGATTATCTGGCTCTCTCTTTTGTCGGTGATGCCAAGGACGTAACTGGTGTCAGAGCTGCATTGCGTGGATACGGTGCAGATATACCAGTGATTGCCAAAATTGAAAGAGGCAGGGCGGTTGACAGATTTGGGGGCATACTTCGTGCCAGTGAAGCCATTATGGTTGCTAGAGGAGACCTTGGTGTGGATATCCCCTTGGAACGGGTGCCATTAGTGCAGAAAGAAATCATCAGGAAATGCAATCAGACAGGCACACCGGTAATTACCGCCACGCAGATGATGGAGTCGATGGTAAATGCTTCCTCGCCAACTCGAGCTGAGGTTGCTGATGTGGCTAATGCCATATTTGATGGCACTGATGCCGTCATGCTCTCAGCGGAGACGTCTATTGGAAAATACCCGGTACAGGCAGTCAGAATGATGGCGAAGATTGCCCGGGAAACGGAAAATGAGTTGCCTTACGATCAAATGCTGTCAGAAAGAGGCAAGTGGTCGGGGCAAGAAACGGATGAGCTGATAAGCTATAGTGCCTGTTATACCGCGCACAGCCTGGGAGCAGCGGCTATTGTAGCCTTTACGCAGTCTGGCAGCACAGCAGGACGCGTATCTAAATACCGTCCCAGAACGCCTGTTTTGGCCATAGCTCCTGATGCTACGGCTGTGGGGCGATTGATCCTGCGTTGGGGCGTCTACCCTTTTAGGATAGCCGGAGCCTCGTCGGTAGACGAGTTATTCTCAATAGCACGTAAGCTTTCTGAGGATCTGGGGCTAGCAAGGCCTGGTGATTTGATAGTAATCACTGGTGGCATTCCTGTCGGAATGGCGGGCTCCACGAACCTACTAAAAGTGGAAAAGGTTCAGTAAGCGTGCCAGTATAGCCCTTGCATATTCTATATATAAGAGTCTTGCAGCTCGTTATGGGAATAGCTACCTCATCTCACTGTGCAGGCCCAAGAAACACAGTGGCGAGAGGTGGTAGGGTGATGGTTAAGGAATAGGGACGGCCATGCAAGGGAATCGGCGCTGCTTCTACGGCGCCCAGATTACCTTGACCGCTGCCTCCATAATCCTTAGCGTCGCTGTTTAGTAACTCTGTCCACAACCCTGGCTGCGGTACGCCAATGCGATAATTAGAATGGGTCGTGGGAGTAAAGTTACAAACGACTACAAGGAGGTTGTTTGACGACCGCCCTTTGCGTATTAGACTGACCGCACTATGCTCGATATCATTACAGTCAATCCATTCGAAGCCCGCTTGCTCAAAGTCCAATTCGTAGAGAGCTGGCTGCCCCCGGTAGAACTGGTTCAGGTCGCTGACCCACCGCTGAAGACCGGAATGCGGTAGATATTGAAGCAGGTGCCATTCCAGGCTCTCGTCATGAGCCCACTCCAGCCACTGGCCAAACTCCGCTCCCATAAACATGAGCTTTTTCCCGGGCTGGGCATACATATATCCGACAAGGAGCCTCAGGTTGGCAAACTTTTGCCAATCGTCTCCCGGCATCTTTCCTAAGAGTGAGCCTTTCCCATGTACAACTTCATCGTGAGAAAGTGGCAGGACAAAGTTTTCAAAGAAGGCGTAAATCAAGCGGAAAGTCAGGTTATTATGGTGATACTTTCGATATATGGGATCCTTGGTCATGTACTCCAGGGTATCATGCATCCAGCCCATGTCCCATTTAAGGCCAAATCCCAATCCTCCCAGATAAGTTGGACGAGATACTATGGGCCAGGCAGTGGATTCCTCAGCAATGGTTTGCACGCCAGGGCTTTCTTGATAAACTGCTTCATTAAAGCGACGTAGGAAGGCAATAGCTTCCAGGTTCTCTCGTCCCCCATACTTGTTGGGTATCCATTCGCCTTCTTTCCGGCCATAATCCAGATAGAGCATGGAAGCCACTGCATCCACACGCAAACCATCGACGTGGTATTTGTCCAGCCAGAAAAGTGCACTGCTAAGGAGAAAGCTTCTCACTTCATGGCGACTATAGTTGAAGATAAAACTGTTCCAATCGGGATGAATGCCCTGTCTGGGATCACTATGCTCGTAGAGATGTGTTCCATCAAAATATCCCAGTCCGTGTTCGTCATTAGGGAAATGAGAAGGTACCCAGTCGAGGATGACGCCTATGTCATGCTGGTGTAAATAGTCAACAAGGTACATGAAATCCTCGGGGGTGCCATAACGGCTTGTGGGGGCAAAGTACCCTGTCGTCTGATAGCCCCAGGAGCCATAAAACGGGTGCTCCATAACCGGGAGAAACTCAACGTGGGTAAATCCCAGCTGCTTCAGGTAATCGGTCAGTCTGGGACCAAGTTCTCGATAGCTAAGGTGGCGGTTTCCTTTTTCGGGCACTCGTCGCCAGGAGCCCAAATGAACCTCGTAGACGGAAATAGGAGCATCAAGAGCGTTGTGAGTACGCCGTTTCTCCATCCACTGCTGGTCTCTCCAGGCATAATCCAGGTCCCAGACAACGGAGGCTGTTCTGGGCGGCGTTTCAGCATAGAGGGCAAATGGGTCAGCTTTCTCCACACGATAGCCACGGCGATGAGAGACGAGGTAATACTTGTAAATTGTGCCCTTGGCTGCACCAGGGATGAATCCTTCCCAGATGCCGGATTGTCCTTTCGGAGACAATGGGTGACTTGATTTATCCCAACCGTTGAATTCACCCGTGACGGAGACCTGCTTGGCGTTGGGTGCCCACACGGCAAAACAGGTTCCTTCCACTCCATCCGCCACTGTGGGGTGAGCGCCAAGCTTTTCATACAGCCGATAGTGTGACCCTTCATTAAAGAGAAAAAGGTCGTCGTTGCTCAGCATGCTGATGTCATAGCGCACTGACTGAATATTTGCCGCATCCTGAGAGGATATCTCTTGCCTTCTGCCTTTTCCCTGTGTCATTTCAAGATGGCGTCTCCTGTTTGAGTTGCTTTACTTGGCCGGGCATACTGGTTGAGCAAACATCTCGAAGAATACCTTCACGATCGATGCTTATTCTCGAGCCTTGATCATCTGTAATATACCTTGCAGTGGCACCTTAAGCCAGTCTGGACGATTGTTCAGCTCATAACCGATTTCATAGACAGCCTTTTCCAAAAGATAGGTGTCCAGAAGAATCATCCGCTGTTCGGGATCATCCGGGAGCAATTTGGCTTGTGCAACGCTGTCCAAATAGGAGGTGAGGAAAGATGACGACACCCAGACATACCAGAATTGCGCCCAGTGTTCCAAGGCAGAGAGGTCCTCTGATTTAAGTCCCAATGTGGTCTGCTGCAGCAGAGCGCTGTGGGCTGCGTAGTGGAACGACCGTATCATACCAGCAACGTCTCTGAGAGGTGACCGTTTGATTCGCCGCTCGCTCAAGGAACGTGCCGGTTCGCCTTCAAAATCGATGATAACGAAATCCTTACCGGTATAGAGCACCTGTCCTAGATGGTAATCCCCATGACAACGTATTCGGGCCGCCGGAATTTTTCGATTACGAATCAACTGAAAGCGATCGATTATGGTTTTCTCCGAATCTAGAACCTGTTGAGCATTCTCCCTAAGTGCCTCTGGGAGTTCTTTCAGCCCGTCATGCAGCAACTGGAATATCTGAGCAGTAAAGCTTCGCATTGAATAGTAGAGTGAATTCTGGTAAATAAGAGAGAATTGTTCTGGAGCAAATTCCTGGTCATCAGGTGCCGAGGCCAGGGCAATATGGAGTTCAGCAGTGCGCGCCCCCAAAAGTCGAGCTGAAACGAGATAAGGACCGATAGTCTCTTGGGCTAGAGCTGGTGGCTCCTGAGGCAAAGATATAAGATGGTCTTGGGGGATAGGTGCTACTTGTACTGTGGGATGTGCCAGTACATACTTGAAATTGCGGTTCAGGGAGTCCAGAGTATATTGCCAGGCATCACCTTCGTTAGGTATCAATCGTTGAAGGGTAGCGAGAGTCATCATCTTGCCCTTCCTACGATGATACTCGAGGGCACCAGCTACCTGCGAAATATGCGAAAAATCAGTCCTTTCTGTGAGAAAACGACCGATTTCCAGCTCGGGGTTAATTCCTTCCTCCAGGCAGCGAAATAGTTTGAGGATCAACCGATCCCCGTAGATGATAGATGTATTACTCTGCTCTCCCCTAACAGGGACAGGTTCTAGTGAAACTTCAGACGCTCCATAAGCATCACGGAAGACCTTGGTTCGCAATGCAAAGACTTCACCGACCTTTCCTTTGTAGTGACGCCGTCGCCCAATGGCTTCAACTAGGAATCTGCAGAAGTTCTTGTTCACCAGTGCGTCATAGAGTAGGTCGCCGCTGTCATCATTCTTTTCCAAGGGTTTCAAACGGGCAATACCAGCATAGGGATATTTAGCCATGATTTCATCTGCTTGCTTGGTAGGAGCGATAGTAAGGGGAAGTACATATGTCTCCGGGTCACCTTCAGTATACTCCACTTCAATCAGGACAAGGTTGGCAACGAACTCTGGAGAACGTAGAGGGATAATATCCAAGACCTGCAGTGCCCAGGACTCCCGCGCTTTCCCACGGAACCAGCGGCGGTAGTTTATATAGTACAGCAGAACTGCCTCCAGGACAAACCAATTCTCTTTTTCAAAGAGCTCTTCCTCCGTCTCAGCCAGAGTAGGAAGGGCACTGACGGCCTCTGAAGGCAGGGCACGAAAACGAAGCGGCTCAGCCCGTTGCGATTCGAGCGAGAACCAATAGAAAGCATATGGGCTAAGGGTGAAGTAGTACTGACCATCACTTATGGGAGTGAATTCTGCCCGTCCCAAAAGCTCAAGTGGGACCCTTCCCTGAAATTCGGCAAGGTCGAGCTGAGTCTGCTGGGCGGCGTGTGAAAGGTTGGCTACGACCAGAATGACCTCGTCCTGGTAGCGGCGAAGGAAAGCGAGAACCTTGCGATTCTTAGGTTGCAGGAATTCAAGACTCCCTCGTCCAAAGGCTTTGAATCGCTTCCTAAGAGCAATAATGCGCTTCATCCACCAGAGGAGAGAATCGGGATTGTTCTGCTGGTTCTCTACATTGATGGACTCATAGTGATACTCGGGGTCAATAATCGGTGGAAGATAGAGTTTTTGGGGATTGGCGTCGGAGAATCCTGCGTTTCGGTCAGGGCTCCATTGCATAGGAGTACGCACGCCATTGCGGTCCCCGAGATAGAAATTGTCTCCCATGCCGATTTCATCCCCATAGTAGACTACTGGTGTACCAGGCAGGGAGAAGAGCAGGCCGTTCAGCAGTTCAATCTTCTTGCGGTCGTTATTCAAAAGTGGTGCCAGGCGTCGGCGGATACCGAGGTTGAGTCGAGCAGCAGGGTCAGTAGCATACATCCTATACATGTAGTCCCGCTCTTCATCGGTCACCATCTCAAGGGTTAGCTCATCATGATTACGCAGGAAGATGGCCCATTGACAGTTCTCAGGAATTACTGGGGTCTGCTGGAGAATGTCTATAATAGGAAAACGATCCTCCATACGAATAGCCATGAACATGCGTGGCATAAGAGGAAAATGAAAAGCCATATGGACCTCGTTCCCATCGTCAAAGTAACCGGCTGCATCCTCAGGCCATTGGTTGGCCTCCGCCAGGAGCATGCGATTCTTGAATTTCCCATCGACATGCTTGCGCAGTTCCTTCAAAAAAGTGTGTGTTTCGAGTAAGTTCTCACAATTGGTGCCTTCACGCTCGTAGAGATAGGGCACTGCATCGACTCGCAGTCCATCAACGCCCAGCCTCAACCAGAAATCTAGAACCCTCAGGACGGCTCGCCTGACGGCAGGGTTGTCATAGTTCAGATCAGGCTGGTGCGAATAAAAGCGGTGCCAGTAATATGCCTTGACTTCATGATCCCAAGTCCAGTTAGAGTATTCGGAGTCCCTAAAAATGATGCGAGCTTCATGGTACTTCTCTGGTGTGTCACTCCAAACATAGAAGTGGCGCCAGCGGCTCTCTGCTGCTGCTCTTCGCGCTCGCTCAAACCAGGGGTGCTGGCTAGAAGTGTGATTAATGACTAGCTCCATAATGACACGCAGACCACGGTGGTGTGCTTCATCCACAAAAGCCCTAAAATCGTGCATGCTGCCATAAATCGGTTGGATGCTGGTATAGTCAGAGATGTCATAACCATCATCCTTCAAGGGTGAAGGGTAAAATGGGAGCAGCCAGAGGGAGGTAACCCCCAAATCTGCAAGGTAATCAAGCTTATTTGTAAGACCTAGGAAGTCGCCCACACCATCCCCTTGACTGTCCGAGAAGGCACGAACGTGAAGCTCATAGATTATAGCGTCCTTATACCAAAGAGCCTCATCCTTGAGCAATGATGATTTTGCCTGACTTCGTTTGTTCATATTCTAGTTACAAATCATGGAGACATCTATCAGAGGAGGTGGGCTTTCTCTTTCCCTTGGACAGTTTGGTCAAGCCCTGCCGGTCTAGCAGCAGTGAGCGTCTGGCAATCCTCTCGGCCAAGTTGCAGCGACAACAACTCCAGGTCGCCGCGGCCGCTATCCGATGCCAAATCTATGGATTCATCAATCATTGTTAGCCAGACTGTCTACCGGTATGATACGGCACTTAAACGTAAATTATTTCCCCCTTACATATAGTAATCAAAGTCTCGCTCCGTGCGCACTCGCCGACGCATACGGAAGACGTGAGCGGGGACAATTTGCGGATTGAGTTCGACATAGTTTCGCGACCCTTGCCAAAGGTAGCGGGCATCGCTCAAGAGGTCATGCATCTGGTAAGGCTTCTGAGGATCGATACCCAGCTGCTCTAAGGGAAACTCTACCCAGGCGGACTGAGTATGGTGAGGATCCAGATTCACCACTACCAGGACAACATTGGAGAGGTCATCGGTGTGCTTGCTATAGCAGATTAGTTGCTCGTTATCTACCTTGTGGAAACGAAGGCTCCAGTCGCTGTGAAGGGCAGGGTTATCCCTCCGAATTCGATTGACTCGGGCGATGAAGTCCTTCAGGCTATCAGATTTAGTAATCTCCCAGTCTTTGATCTCGTACTTTTCTGAGTCTAGATACTCTTCGCTTCCCGGTTCTCTGGGACGATTCTCACAGAGTTCAAAAGCTGGGCCGTAGATGCCGTAGCTGGCTCCCAAAGTAGCTGCCAGGACGAGTCGGGCCATAAACGCCGGAGATCCGCCGAACTGAAGATATTCGGTCAGGATATCCGGTGTGTTGGGCCAGAGATTGGGACGGAAATACTCTCGAACCTCGGTTTGAGTGAGTTCGGCGAAGTATTGGGTCAACTCCCACTTTGTATTGCGCCAGGCAAAATAAGTGTAGGATTGAGCAAAACCTAACTTGGCCAGTTGGTACATTATCTTGGGGCGGGTGAATGCCTCAGAGAGAAAAATGACATCAGGGTATGACATTTTGATGTCTGTAATCAACCACTCCCAGAAATGAAATGGCTTGGTATGAGGGTTGTCTACGCGGAAAATATGGATGCCCCGTTCGATCCAGAAGAGGACGACGCTCTTGAGTTCTGTCCAGAGTTCTCGCCAATTCTCGCTTTCAAACTCGAAGGGATAGATGTCTTCATACTTTTTTGGCGGATTTTCCGCATACTGCACAGTATTATCAGGACGCCAGCGAAACCATTCCGGATGCTCCTCTATATAAGGATGGTCAGGAGCACACTGGAAGGCAATGTCCATGGCAATTTCAATACCATACTCGCGAGCCTTGTCTAGAAAGTCCTTGAAATCCTTCAAGGTGCCAAGTTGAGGGTGAACGGACTTGTGTCCTCCCTCTTTCGAGCCGATAGCCCAGGGAGTGCCCGGGTCATCCGGCTTGGCTACATGACTATTGTTTCTCCCTTTCCGGTGGGCCTGGCCGATAGGATGGATGGGGGGTAAATAGAGTACGTCAAAGCCCATGGCTGCAATATAGGCAAGGCGGACCGTGCAGTCCTTGAAAGTTGCGTGGCGGCTCGACCCATGAGCACAAGAACGGGGAAACATCTCATACCAAGTGCTAAAGCGAGCTTTTTCCCTATCAACCACCACCACGAGCTGCTTGGAATAGGTGGTGGCAAATCGCTTGTCAGGGTGCTTACCCATACACTCCAACACTTCCTCGCTGAGGGCTAGCTGAATCTTAGCCGGCTCTGTCGCCTGTGTAGATTGCAGGATACTTGCCCATGCTGCCATCTTCTGTCTTTCAGGCTTGGGAGCTCGGTGACTTGCTTCTGCAATGAACTGGGCCCCTACTAGAAGCTCAACCGAAACCTCTTGGCCCGCTTGGGACTTCTTTGTTAGAGCCCGCCTCCATGATTCGAATTGGTCAACCCAGGCCAAAACAGTGTATCGATAACGCCCGAGCTCGGCCACCACGAACGAGCCGCGCCAGCGGTCATTGATCAACGCTTTCATGGGAGTTTGAGTCCATTCGAGGTCGTCTTCCTTACGATAGAGGAGCAAAGCCGATATGGCGTCATGACGGTCGGCGAAAATGTCGGCTTCCACGACTATCGTTTCGCCGATAACTCGCTTAACGGGAAAGCGGCCGCCGTCGATTTCGGGCTTCAGCCCTTCGAGAATCACCCGTGTTTGACCTGTCGCCTCTTCCACAATCAAATGACCTGTGGCCAACAGTTGGAGCTATTCTTCGCGTCACCAACTAATTGCCCAAAAGGGTTATACCTGATTCGTACGTAGCTGTCAATGGACGCTGTGGAAATGACCAATTCCAGGCACTGAACTTCCACCTACCATGGTGGCAACAAGAGATAGGTTATCATTGTCGAGCATACTTTCGTGCCTATGTTGCAGCACAATGGCGAACTATGTATCTCATTCTTCGAGGATATGCTCTTTCTTCTTCCTTTGGCCATCTTCTTCATTGTGTTGCTTCTAGCAGCTTTCCTAGCCAATGATGAAGTTGCTCAGGAGAGTCCAGATAGTAGTGAGCGGCACTGGAGGCCTTGTCCTTGCCAACCAATACAGAGATGCCACCGAGCTTATGCAAGATCCTAAAACCATCCTCATCAGTGACATCATCGCCGGCGAAAATAGGTAGATCTCCCGGCGTTCCATATATTTGCAGGAGCCACTCGATAGCTTTACCTTTATTCCAGTCAACAGGTGGTCTCACCTCGAGCACTTTCTTGCCTTCGCTGACCTGCAGCTTGTCTTTCGCATCTGCGCACTCAATGGCTTCAGAGAAGAGCTGTCTTATTCTCCTTATTGCAGTCTTCTCCGCCAGACGATAATGGACACTCAGAGTGAGTCCCTTGTTTTGGATGACTATGCCGTCAATATCTGCAAGCCTTTTCCTCAGCCTCTGTTCCAGTCTCTCCAGCCTAGGTTGGAATTTCTTAGCCACAGGGTGATTGAAGGTGGTTGTTTCACGACCACGCCCCTGGCAGTAGCCAGGAGGACATTCAATCTCCAAGCCATGATTACCAGCATAGGCTATGTTCGCCAGTGCGAGCAGCGTCTTTATCTCACTCAAGCTTCGGCCACTGATTATCGCTAGTTTGAAGAGGCTGCGGCAACTTATTTGCTTTAGTATCTTTCTCACTTGGGACGATAGCACTGCCATTTCAGGCCTAGCAACAATGGGCGTAAGGGTGCCGTCGTAGTCCAGGAATAGCAGTATCTGCGATGCTTCAGTGACCTGCCTAGCTATTTCATTCCAGCATTGAAACAAATGGCGCAATCAAACCACCCCACGAACATTCTCCAATCTTCTGGGGGCCTCCGTCAATTTAGAACCGAAATCTAACGAGGCTCCCAAAGAGGGCTTTGGAACTCCCTAGGGCTGAATTTAACCCTCGGGGAACTGAAATTTAGCTATTTCAGAGATGATATCACCGGCCCAGGAATAGATGTTATTTTCTTGCACAGTTGCTCGCAGCGAAGACATTCGTGTCCGCTGTTCCTTCCTCGACATGTTGACCGCGACCTTGATAGCTTTGGCTATATCATCCACAGAGTAAGGATTAACGAGCAAAGCATCGGTAAGCTCCCGGGCAGCGCCGGTAAAACGACTAAGGATGAGCACGCCATCGGCATCCACTCGAGAAGAGACGAATTCCTTAGCCACTAGATTCATCCCGTCGTGCAAGGAACTGACGATACAGAAGTTGGCTAGTCTTTGTAGAGCACTCAAAGTGAAAGGGGTGAAATGCTCCCTGAGATACAGTATAGGTTTCCAGCGACTTCTCCAGCGGCGCCAATTTATCTCCTCTACCAGTTCATCAATTTCTTCGTTTAGTTGCTTGTATTCCTCAACATGGGTTCTACTTGGCTCACCTGCCTGCACAAAGGTGAAGCGTCCTTCGTACCGGGGATTCCTACTCAAGAACAAATCAATTGCCTTAAACCTTTCCACTATACCCTTGGTGTAATCCAGGCGGTCGATGCCGATGCCAATGAATTCCTGCCTCAGGTTATAGTCACGTCTCAGCCTATCCATTTCAGTAGCTACCTCTTCCCGGCTAGCTCGAGCTGATATTTCGGCAAAATCCACACTTATAGGAAAAGCTTGCACATGAGTGCTATGCCCACCTCTTGTGATCGCATGCTTTTCCCGCTCGATCCTACATTCCAAGGTTCGGTCAACAGTCTCCAAAAAGTTGCTGCAATGGTAGAGAGTGTGGAACCCAATCAGATCATTGGCCAGAAGACCATCTAGAATCTCTTCCTGCCATGGACAGATCCTGAATGCCTCATAGTTAGGCCACGGTATGTGCCAGAAGTGAGCAGTAATTACGTTAGGGCAGCGCTCCTTAATCATCTTTGGCAGCAGAGCAAGGTGATAATCTTGAATAAAAACAAAGGCGCCTTGCTCACGCACTTCCGCGTACACGGCGTCCGCAAACCGACGGTTGACTTCCTTATAGGTATCCCAGTCCTTCTGACGGAATATTGGTTTGACATAGACAATATGACACAAAGGCCACAGCGCCTGGTTAGAGAAGCCGTCGTAGTAAGCTGCTTCCTCACTTTTGGATAGCCAGACACGCTTTAGCATATAGCGAGGGGCTTCGATAGGTACGGAGATCCTGCCCTCTTCGTCTGCCACATCAGGGTCAGCGTCTCCGCTGCCATGGGCAATCCACGTTCCACCGCAAGCCTGCATCACTGGATCTAGAGCCATAGTCAGGCCGCTAGCAGGGCGGCGGCACTTGATTTCCTCACCCACCCAGCTATGGATATAAGGCTCTCTGTTGGATACCACTATGAATGGATATTCCTTGAGCTTACTACCTACCAGTGCTTGTAACTCTTCTTTGATCATACACAAGTCCATACACTAGGAACGTGATTGTACCTTCCTCGTACACGTCTACCGCAAGACGAAAAGCAGACTCTCGGGCGATCTTCCTAATTCTAACAAGACCCAGAGATTATCTCAATAGAGAAATAACATCTTCCCTGTGTCCCAACGTGACAAAAATCAACAGGTAGTCCCTGATTTCGCGGGTAATCAGAAAATGCTGGCGGATATGCTCTCTGCCATTGCGTCCCAGCCAGCGACCATAGTCAGGATTAGCTAGAATTTGCCTTAGGGCATAAGCTGCACCCTCTATACTATGACACAGAAGCCCAGTGAGTTTATTTCTTACTTGGAGTGGTATGCCGCCGACAGCGCTTGCCACCACTGGCTTTGCCTTCCACAAAGCCTCTGTTATAGTGAGCGCAAAGCCTTCTCTCAAAGATTTTTGCATAATTATGGTGGCTGCTCTCTGCAAAGCATTGATGTCAACATCACTCTCAGGCGGTATATCCAATATACGTATATCTGGATTGCCGGCGGCTCGCTCCTTCACCTCTTCCAGCACTTCATCAGACTCAGGATCATCACTGGCGATGCCGCCAGCGAGGACTAGTTGACAAACGAAATTTCTTCTCACGAGCTCAAAAGCTCTGATTACTCCTAAAGGATCTTTTAGTCGATCGAAGCGAGAGACCTGAAGAATCATCGCTTTGTCGGAGTCTAGATCATATTTGGCGAGAACAGCATCCACGGCCTCGGCAGACAATTCCTTGTTTTTGTCGCTCAAAGGGTCGATAGAAGGCGGAGCAAAGAATTGGCGTATTGGCAATACCTGTGCGAAGTTGGGGGAAGAGAAAACCGCAGCATCGTAGTTAATTACAAACTGCCTTAACGCTTTCCATACTCTGCTGTCAGGCTGAGAAATGTCTATATGGCACCGCCATATCCAGTTCTTACCAATAGTTCTCTTCTTTGTTATCAAAGCCGCCGGCTGGGGGTCATGGACGAACAGGATATCTCCGGAAAAATCAATCTGATTCAGGTTCCTTTCTGTTGTTTCCATAAACAAATCGAACTCGTCATCCGAAATATTTTCTGCCCTGCCGTGGAGGGCATTGTGCAATTTCTTTGTCACTTTAAAGAACTGAGCATCACCCGAGATGATTTGCCATCTGACATCAACTCCCAGTTGATTGAGCAACGGCACAAGGCGAGACAATATTTCGGCGACACCTCCGCCCACGAAGGTAGAATTTATGTTCAGAATAGTCTTGCCCGATAGTCGATTTGCCAGCATCGTCAGCTCTTCAATGTAACTTTTGCCGACGATGGCTTCATAATCCTTAACGTTTGTTTTCGGATTCATAGCCTTCTCTCACAAAGCTGAATGATGATTTCTCGGAGATTCTCCATGGTGTAGTTGTAGGGGTCGAGGCGGTTGATTTGCTCCGCCAACTGCTTTTCTCCCAGACAGTCTTCAAGCCAGAGGGAAAAATCGTTTGTGCCCCGTTGTAGCCTTAGCTTGGCCTCAAAAATATGGAAGTAAAGCGACCCTATGCTAATTCTCCTCAGTATGCCAACAAATTCATGTAGGTTGCGAGCAACGTAGGCAGTAGGCAGGACAACGCTTATGGACTTGACGAAATGGAATTCGTGGCCTGATGGTGCCTCACGTTCGTCGGATGTCTGGGCCAAAAAATCTTGAATGACCCCGATAATCCTTTGTCTCAGCGCCCCGATAGTGGGAAATTCAAAGGTGTCAATGCTCGCCAGCCTTTCAGCCAAAACATTGTAGCCTAGGGCATCCTCCACCCATAAGGCGAAATCGTTGGTCGGTTCGGGAGTAAGAAACTGGTATTCCTCGACAAAACTATGGGTATGATAGTAGACCACAGCATCGGGAACCTCTTGAAGCCCGCTAGATAACCGAGACAAATTGCTGGCGCTTAGGCCAGTCAATTCCTTCAGCTGAAGCCTGGTGGAAAACTGAAACGGCTTTTCAGCCGCTTTAAGTGGCTTCCCATAATTGGTAATCGTAGTCTGCATTAACTTGGTATTAGGGATAATGATTCTGCTGCCATCCAGGGTTTTTATCTGGGTATTCCTCCAGGTTATCTCTTCTACACGACCCTCCTCCCCAGATTCTAGTTTGATCGAATCACCAACTCTGATTTTCTCCTGTTGAGTCAATTGAAGTCCCGAGAACAAGCTGGGGAAGACATCGTGAAGGACAATAACAGCGACTGCCAAGGCGGCAGCAAGGGCGATGAGAACTGGTGTCAAAGGTGCTCCCCAAAGCTCAAGGAGCATCAGAATGCCAACGACAATAATTGTCACCTGAACAATGTTCATAGTGATCCCAACTGCCCTGTCTGAAGCTTTTGCCCTGTTCAAATAAAGATGGATTAGTTCTTTGCTCAATCGGACTAAAACCCACCCAAGGTAAGCGATAAAAACGCTGGTCAGGATTTTGCCACCGAGGCTCTTCCACTGCGGCGACAGGACTGAAACCCGTAGTGCGATGTGAGCACCCAATATGAGAAGCCAGTGGAGAAACGGCACTCTAGTGACTGACACGATGATTGTGTTGATCTCTGTCTGTCTTTCTTGCAGCCAGCGCTCTATAGCATTGTAAGTAACCCGCCTAAGCCACAGGGAAATAAAAAAGACGCCGAGGAAAACTAACACCGGCACTGCAATAGAAAGCCAGTTGACTGCTAGCCAATCAATAATAGCCATAACTCTCTATGCCCCTTTTCTTAGCTTTGCAGTAGTTACGTCAGCCAAGGCCGGGGCATTCTCCTGGCCCGTAGATAAATCTCTTCGTATTTTCTAGCCGAGGTTTTCCACGAGAAATCTAGCTTCATGTTGTGTCGCACCAGATCGTTCCAATCGTCCCGGTGATAGAAGCTTGCTTCGGCTTTCTTTATCGCCTCCAGCATGTCCGAGGCAGCGTAACTTTGAAATACGAAGCCATTCCCATGTACTTCAGCTACATCCCTGACTGTATCAGCCAGCCCTCCGGTATGGCGCACAACAGGGATAGCACCATATCGCATGGCGATCATTTGACCCAATCCACAGGGTTCAAAACGCGAAGGCATGAGAAATATGTCAGAGCCGCCGTAGATGAGACGAGCCAATCGTTCATCATTGGCAATAAATATTGAGACTCGGTCAGGATGCTTCAAAGCTGCTTCGGCAAGCAGTCTATGGTAGTGCTCTCTTCCTTCACCAAGGATAACTAGCTGTGCTCTTGTTTGGGCGATGAACTCGTCTATGGCCTGAAGCAGCAAGTCAATCCCCTTCTGTTCGTCAAGGCGGGACACCATACCGATCACAGGGGTATCAGAGTTCAGTGGCAGCCGGCCCCTTTTTTGCAGAACAAGTTTATTATCAACCCTTCTCTCTATCGTAGTGCAATCGTAGTTCCTCTCCAAATAGGGGTCGCTAGACGGGTTGTATTCGTCATAATCAATGCCGTTGACTATGCCACAAAGCTCATTGCGACGATAGTTCAGTAGGTGGTCTGCGCCCTTACCATATTGTGTTGTCAGTATCTCTGAGGCATAGTTGGGACTGACCGTGGTCACGATGTCAGCCAAAAGGATTCCCTGGCTCATGAAGGTGAGCGATGGTCTGGGAGCACTGACTGGGATATACTCTTGCCATACAGGAGAAAGGCCGCAGTCCAGGAAGAATTGCTGATCGAAGTAGCCCTGATAAGCCAAGTTGTGAATCGTAAATATGCAGGGCATCTTCATCTTTGCTTTCCTGAGCCATAGGGGAGTTAAGGCGGTATGCCAGTCATGACAATGAACAATATCCAGGTTAAGGTCGAGCTGGGAAATAGTGGCCGGGATAGTCAGTGAAAAAAAAAGGAAGCGTTTTAACTCGTCCTGTGTATAGATTTCCTCAGTTCCGAAATAAGCGTCGTTTTCTAACAAGTAAACTGGTATCTTATTCTTCAATCTGGCCATTTTCAGGGCTACTTGTTCAGAATGACCCATAAAGCTGACAACGAAACTTCCGCTCCGAACGTCTTGGACGGGGATCTTAATGCTATTATATCTAGGCAGCATCAAGCAAGGCTCGTGTCCCAAGTCATGGAGAGCTATGGATAGAGAGCTTGTGACATCTGCGAGTCCGCCTACCTTAGCCAGGGGAAAAGCTTCAGAGGCAGCGAACAGGATTTTCATCTTTGAGGTCAGGCTTGAAGGACTTTTTCTCCTTCCACAGAACTACCACTGGGAATACAGAGAGTAGAAAAATCACTCTCCTTAACCCCAGGGTCAATCTTGCAGTTTCGCCCGACTCTCAGCCCTTGAGGTAGCCTTGCTGCCTTGCCAATTACGGTGATGCCAACATTCAAATAATCGGGTTCGTCCTTATTGGGTGTATAGTCGTCGCCACAGCCAATCCAGCATCCAGAGCCAACGTAGCATTCCTTGTCAATGATGGAATGGTCCACAACGGCGTCCTGAGCAATAGTGGTATCATGGAAAATTATAGAGTCCATCACGTGGGCTCCCTCCTCCACATAAACGTGGGGAGAAAGCACCGAATTAAACACGGTGCCGTTTATAATACAGCCGTTGCTGACGAGGCTTCTGCTTATTTGAGCCTTTGGTCCTGCTTTCACTGGGGGCATATCTACCGAAAGCGTTCTTACTTCAGTCTCAGGATCGTAGAGATTAAACCGCGGTAAATCAACAACGAGGTCCATATTGGCTTGCCAGTAGGCGTCAATTGTGCCGACATCGCGCCAGTAGCCTTGATATTCATAGCCGTACATCCGGTATCGGGCTATTGCGTCCGGTATGATCTCGCTCCCAAAATCGCGCAATCCGCGGCGATGAGCATCGGCCAGAATTTCGAAGAGGATACCCCTGTTGAAGATGTATATGCCCATCGAAGCCAGGTTGCTTTTTGGTTGCGATGGTTTTTCTTCAAAGGCAACCACCCTGTCACGATCGTCGAGAGACACGATGCCGAAGCGACTGGTTTCATTCCAAGGCACCTCAGTGACTGCAACCGTAATATCAGCTCTCTGCTGGCGGTGAAATTTGATCATCTCTTCGTAATTCATGGTGTAAACGTGGTCTCCTGAAAGGATGAGAACCTGATCAATACGGCTGTCCTGTACAAAACCCAGGTTGTGGTAGACAGCCTCGGCAGTGCCTTTATACCAGTGCATCTCTCCATTGGTGCTTACGAAAGGGTAGAGTAAAGCGATTCCTCCCATTACACGGTCAAGGTCCCAGGGTTTGCCCACTCCAATGTGGCGTGCTAACGAGCGGGGATTATACTGCGGTATAATGGCTACCGCGTTGATCCCTGAGTTAACACAATTGCTTAATGTGAAATCAATGATGCGATATTTACCAGCGAAGGGGACTGCCGGCTTGGCACGCTCGTGCGCCAACACACTCAGTCTTTTCCCTTCCCCACCAGCGAGGATCAGAGCTAATATCCTTTTCATCTACGCCTTACCTTTCATTATCAGCTAATTTCATGATTAAATACATTTTAACTCGTCCCGAATAGCGTGTCTAATCCCGCTCGATTGTGCTCATGCATCGGGTCAATTCTACTTGCGGGTCGCCGGCATATACATTTGCCCGATATATTCCTTGAGCATGCGTCGTGCGCAGAAGCGAGGCACGGTCGAGTTGATTGCCTCTTTGATCATACGCACCCAGTCATGGGGCACTCCATTCCTATCACGCTGGTAATAGAGAGGCACAATTTGTTCTTCTAGAAGACTATATATTGCTTCGGCATCTGACGTGTCTTCCGCCATTGGCTCATAAGTCTCGCTCTCATCACCAGTGGCCCAGCCATTGGCGCCATTATAGCCTTCCTTCCACCAGCCATCCCGAACACTGAGATGCAGGACACCATTCACTGCTGCCTTCATGCCACTGGTACCGCAAGCTTCATAATGACGGCGAGGCGTATTCAACCATACATCGACACCCTGAACCAGATAGTGAGCCATATGTATATCGTAATCTTCCACAAAAGCTATTCGTCCTTGAAATTCGCGGTCCATAGCCAGAGTATACACATCGTGAAGCAGCTGCTTAGAAGGAAGATCGGCGGGATGAGACTTCCCAGCGAAGATTATCTGGACCGGGTGCCATCTGTCAGTGACAATGCGCTTGAGGCGTTCTAAATCATGAAAGATCAGCTCTGGCCGCTTGTACGCAGCAAAACGGCGGACGAAGCCGATGGTTAGGACGTCAGGGTTAATCAGAGAGCCCATAGCCATCACCTGCCGGGCTTTGCATTCACGTTCAGTGGAACATTCCCGTGCGCGTTCCATCATGGCACCGACAAGCTTGCGCTTAAGAAGTTGATGCGCTGACCAGATTTCCTCGTCGGGGATGTTTAGCACAAGTCTGTGTAGAGCGGGATCATCGTATCTTCTTGACACATCATGCCCCAAATGTTTCTGGTAGAGGTCACCGATCTCCCGAGCAATCCATGTAGGTGCATGGATGCCATTGGTAATATGAGAAATGGGTACCTCATCTTCGTTGGCTTTGGGCCAGAGTCCATGCCACATGCCTCTGCTGATCTTTCCGTGTATCTGGCTAACAGCATTGCGGCGGTCAGCCATTTTAAGGGCGAGTATGGTCATATTGAAAACCTGGTCGGCTGCGCCATCCTGTCGGCCCAGTTCCAAGAATGTTTCCCGCCTGATTCCCAGGGACTCCCAATAGCTGTGAAAATATTTCTCTACGAGGGGGATGGGAAATATATCAGTGCCCGCAGCAACTGGCGTATGAGTGGTGAAAATGGTAGCCGCCTGGACTTTTCGGAGGGCTTCAGTGAAGCTAGCCCCTGTTTCCATCTCTTCGCGGACGCGCTCGAGCATCATGAAGGCACAGTGTCCTTCGTTGGCATGCCACACGGAGGGCTTGATGCCCAAGGCTCGCAGGACATGCACGCCGCCAATTCCCAGCACAATTTCTTGCTGGATGCGCTGCTCCTGGTCAGCAGTGTAGAGACGGGCACATAGCTGTTGGTCCTGAGGCATATTTCCTTCGACATCACAACATAGCAGATAGAGGTTGACGCGTCCCACCCGTACCTGCCACACACCGATATGAAGCGCCCTATCACCCAGGTTAACCTGAACCAGAGGGCCGCACCACTCAGAACGATGGACCGGATTGACGGGTCTGATAGGCGCTTCATCAAAATTCAATTGCTGATAGACTTCCTCCTGCCAGCCCTCAGCCGAAATATGCTGGTGGAAATACCCTTGGGGGTACATGAAGCCAACTCCAACCAAAGGCAGCCCGATGTCACTTGCTTCCTTGCACATGTCGCCGGCCAAGACTCCGAGCCCTCCGGCATATATAGGAAGGGAGTTATGTATGGCGAACTCCATTGAGAAGTAAGCGACAGGGCCGTCTAGGACATCAGCATACTGGCTAGAAAACCAGCTATCCTCCTCTGACATTTCAGAATCGAAGGCTGTCATCACAGAGTCATATGAACGAAGAAAAACAGGATCAGCGGCGGCCGCTACTAACTTATCGGTGCTGATCTCGCGTAACTGTTTGACCGGGTTATGCCCGCCTAGTCTCCATAGCGGATAATCCAAGGTCCGGAACAAGGCACGCGCTTGGGGATGCCAGCTCCACCAGAGATTACTAGCTAGCTCCTCCAGTCGACCTATTCGTTCCGGTAGTCTTCCTCCCGCATATGTTCTTCCCGATTGCTCATCCATTTCCTTCTCTCACCTTCGTTGCTATGCTAGCTGAGTATCTCCACCATGACTCCCCCAGCAGATAACAGTCGAGTCCTTCTAAAGCCAGACAAAGGTCGTATTATAGCAGAATATGACTTATGGTATTATATTAATAGCAACATTCTTTCTGTGCAGGCTGAAATGGTGGCAAACAAACACTGAGTTCAAATGAGCCTGGTGACATTCCTTCCGGCAGTATCTGGTATTGAGCGACTTTCGCGAAGTCTAAGGAGGCGATGATGATACGGTGTGCCTGCTATATGGCACCGGATGGGAAACTCTTGGACCAGTTAAATATAGACCAAGTCAGGGACTGTCTGGCAACTGGGGAGGGACTGCTCTGGCTTGATATGGAAGACTTGACGAATGAGGATGCCGAGTTACTATCCAATGTATTCTGTTTTCACCCTCTGGCAGTGGCAGACTGCACTAGCAAGAATATACATCCACCCAAGATAGACGACTTCGAGCAATACGTATTCATTATCGTTCACGGCATCAATTATCATATTGAATCTGAGGTAGTGGAGACCACAGAGCTCGCTCTCTTTCTGGGAAAGAACTACGTCGTCACCAGCCATGACATACCGATGAGGTCAGTTTCATCCGTACTGGATCGCGTTCGAAAAGACGGGCGTCCTATGCGCAGGGGGGCAGATTTCTTGGCTCACGACCTGATTGATGCCTTGGTCGACAATATTATGCCTACTATCAATGGGATCGATGAAGAGAATGATCGGCTTGAGGCCGAGGCACTTCACGAGCCGAAGAGGGAAACACTGACATCAATCATGCAGGTCAAACGCAGCGTGCTGGCGTTGACGCGGGTCACGTTGCCCCAGCGTGAAATAATGAACGGACTGAGCCGCGGCGATTATCCTTTCATAAGCGAGCGAGCTCAAATCTATTACCGCAACATTTATGACCATCTGGTGCGGATTGAGATGCTCACTCTTGGTCTCAGAGATATGGCTGAGAGCGTACTGAGCACTTATCTTTCTTCAGTGTCCAACCGTATGAACGAGGTAATGAAGGTGCTAACACTCATAGCCACAATCTTCATCCCGCTGACGTTCATTGTCGGCATCTACGGCATGAACTTCGCAAATATGCCGGAGCTACAGTGGACGTACGGGTACTTTGTCATCTTGATTGTAATGGCAGTAATAGGTATTTCTCTGGCAGTCTATTTCAAGAGGAGGAGGTGGTTCTAAGGTTACTGAATGAAGCATATGTCTCTGGCATCTGAACTGAAGGGTGAAGGGATTGGGCACTCGCAACCCTATACACAGGCGGTGCCATCCGTGCATGAGAGTAGCCTGAGTTGGAGGTATCGAGTATGGCTTACGTAGGAATCTTGTTGATAACTATTCTGATTTCTTTCATCATCGTCCGAATTGGAGGCTTTGCCCTACAGCTCACAGGAATAGAACCGGAAGTAGCTAGATTTCAGGCACTGTCTGCTTTCTCAGGGACAGGCTTCACGACCAGAGAAGCCGAACGAGTGGTGGGACACAGAACCAGGCGCAGAATTGTAACCGTTCTTATTATACTCGGAAATGCCGGCACGGTCACCGTGATTGCTACCTTAGTGGCGTCTTTCACGCAGGTAGGTGGTTACACCTGGTTTTTCATTCGCCTGGCTATAATAGTTGGGGGCATAGTCGGCCTGTATCAACTGATTATAAGAAGCAATGTTGGCCAGCGGATTGTTGACTGGCTGCAAAGGCCAATTGTGAACCGAATTCTTGGAGCAGCTCCGGCGGCTGAGGAAATATTCCATGTAGAGAAGGACTGGGCTATTAGTCTTGTCATGGTAAAGAAAGGCTCGAACATCATCGGCCAATCTGTGACCGATATCACCGCGGAAGGGGACATAGAGATCCTTGGTATAGACAGAGCCGCTACTTACTTAGCCAGGCCGGATAAGGAGGAGAAGATCTTGGAAAGAGACCGGCTTCTGGTTTATGCAAACCGAAAAGCTGTGAAGCGGATTTTGGACTAGTAACCTTAGGTTCGGGGGTAAACAGTGTTCATTATGTTCTGGAACTCTGCTTGATTCTGGTTCAGGAATTGCCGTGCTACGTGGTATAATGTGAGGATGGTATCAAATCAGGAGGTGTGTGAGCATGGTCAAGATTGTCAGGATTAGCAGGGAGGAAGCGGGGAGACGTTTAGGGGACGTGTTGGATGACAAACGCTTCTGGTGTCATGACGGCAGGACTATTAAGAACCTGGGGGAGCTTAAAGAAGCTTTAAACGACATGAGTGATGAGACTTTCCATTATCATTTGAGTGAGGGGAGGAATGATTTCAGCAACTGGGTCAAGGAGGTGGTGGGGGATCAGAAGTTAGCCAACGACTTGGGCAAGGCCATATCCCGCATACAAGCCAGCCAGACAGTAGCAAAGAGGATTTCTTTTCTAGAAGGTAAACTGTAAGAGAATCTCAGGGTTCCACCAGGGATTTGCCTGAATCAGGCCAGCCTGGGTCTTTGCCTTGCTTTCCACTCCTCGGGCAGAAGCTCCCTGAACATCTTTGGAAACTTCGGGGGATAAATCTCGTATAGGTGCTGATACATGGTGACCAGCATGGAATCCACATCACTGATGTAACCCCAGGTACGCTGTATATGGTCGGTGGCGACGAACATCTCTCGACAGTATCCTTTTAACTCTCGAATAAGGCGATCCAACGCTTCCCCCTTTCCGTTTGGAGTCGTTGCCGATTGAACGGAACGGCTCGCTTCCAGCGCGCGGTTGATAAATTCGGTTGCGATAGCACGATGACTCTGTCCCCGCTTGATTTCCAGCAGGGCTGATTCTTTTTGCTCACCGGCAAGACCATTCTCAATTCCGATTCTGAGGTAATCAAATCGGGTGTCAAGAAGGAATTCCAGGATCTGTTCCGCTCCGATATAGGTAGCATCTTCGGGGTGGACATATCTGGTGCCAGCAAAGGCACTATCCTCAGGTGTAGTCCCTAGAAGAAGCTCTGAGAGGCGATAACCGTGTAGGAAGGGCCGTTTCTGGCGTCCTTCTTCAGGCCGCCAGCCCCAGTTGCAGGCTCGCTTCATCAGTCGATAGTGCAAGGCCAGTTGCTCTTTGAAATCAAAGCGAGGAATAGCATATCTGGTATCGTGGAGCAAGGCTGCATCTACAGCTAATTTTCTGGGAATGCCAAAGGCGTCCAGGATTGCCCCGTAGATATTTATGAGGAAACGACCAGGCTCCCAGAAGACGAACGGTAAGCGTCTGAAAACTGTGTCTTCGAGATCTACCTTTTTGAACTTACCGGCATTAAGTGGTGGATAGTGACCGTCACAGCGGAGAACTGGGCGTATTTCAGGGGCCCACGAGAGTTGGTGCAAGCGAACACGGGGCAGCTTCGCTATATCGCCTAAGCTCTCCAAATAATCATCGGGAGTCACAAAATGCACCTTGGCGGTCTTCTTGCTTATTACATTCTTCCAAGCCTGTTCCATTAACCGCAGGGCGATATCACCGAAGTCCATGAGTTCCAGATCCTGTATGTAGAGGATTAGGCCCCGGTCAGGCATCTCCGTCAGTGCGTCTTCCAGCACTGCGGTGTACTCGGCTACCGCCTCTTCCCAGGGTATGGGGAAGGGAACGTAAACCTTGTTTCGATATTCTTCGGCAAAGACCCAGTACTTCCCCAGAATATACCCCTGATTCTTCACACCTTGGGGGTCATAACGCGTTATAGGTCGCCAGATGTGTTGAGAGACTGGGAAGTGGCGAGGTAGCGCCAGCATATCAGGGCCCACCGAAAAGGCACCGTACTGGATATCGCGTTCGCCATGCACAGCGAAGTGTGCCTTGCGGTCGGCCAGGTGAGGAAAGACGATGTACTCCATTCCTGTGTCTTTATAGGCAGCTAGCTTGACTGCGTCCACAGAGCCCTCGGTGGGAAACGCCCCTCGATGTTTTGGCTCAGGGATGCCCATCACCTTGTGTAGCAGCTCCACATTGAGACGGATTTCATCCGCTATCTCATCGGAAGTAAGTAAAGCGACGTGGGTATGGTGAGCATGCGTGTATAGCGGATATATGCTGCCGCTTTTGTAACCCGCTGCCAGGTCGTGAAATGTCTCCGGTATGTACCATGCTAATTGCACCAGAAGTTCGTTGGTGGCATCCAGTGCTACCGGAGCCTCCAGTGATTCTGCCATTTGCATCATGTGAGCGTATATATCACGTTCTTCTCTCGCCCTTTTCAGAACATAGTTCTCCCCTCGAATGGCATCGCGCATCTCGGGATCATCCACCAGGGCAATAAGCTCGTTGGGCAAGTCCCACAGCGGCTCATGGGCATGAAAGGCAAGAATAACGTAAACGCGCTTCATAGCAGTTTCTTCCTAACCCCCAAATGTAAGTTCCGTGGAAACCTCGGGGTGCTCCTTTCCATATTTGAGCTTCAGGCGCCGAGCTTGCCCCGATTCCTGCCATTCCTTGGCCTTGCTCACCACAGCCTGAAACAGGTCACTGGCTTCCCCTATGTGTTTCCTGTCAATGGCATCCCCCAACGCGTCCACAGCCTGGTATAGCTTGTGGGCACCCCACTCAACCATTTCCACACTCCACCACGGCCGGCAACTGGCCCACCAGTATTGACAGCTATGAAGTCCCTCATCTAGAAGTCTGCGTGCCTCGGGAAATCTAGGCGCTCTCTGCGGAGCTTCATTAATAGTGCGCAAGACAAAATCGGTTAGCTGCCACTGTAGTTTGTGCAGCTCATGCCCCGGGTAGTGCCACTGAGGATAAGGTATGCCCTGTGCCATCTCATCTTCCCAGGTGCTCCAAGAAGAAGGAAGTGGATTGACGGTATCCACCTGACCGAAATCCTTGATGAGGTCCGAGATGGTGCATGTCTTTGGGTTTTGTCTGGCAAATACCTCGGAGAGCAGCTTTTCCTGCCCCGGGCGATGATGTCCGTACACTTCGCCATCCGTGCCCGTGAGAAGATAGCTATGTTCTTCCAGCCGTCCCTTCAGAGCTGCCAGAAAGGGTTCTGCTGAGGGATATGTTCCATAGGTAATGCGGGCACTGAAGGGTCGTTCCTTGAAGAACACCAGGAAATCTCCAAGTCCTTCTACGTTATAGGTCCGGTCGCATTTAGCAGACCCGATCTTACCGCTAAACGAGATTTCGTCCACGATTATCCAGCGAAAGCCAAGCTCAGACACGGTTTGGGCTACTTCGTGACTGTAGCACATCTCAGGGGGGAAAAAGCCTGTCGGTCTGTAGACTTCTCCAAAGTAACGCTGATTGATCTCAGTATTGAGCTTGATCTGCCTGATGACCTCTTCTCTGGGAATAAGGGGCAGGATGGGATGATACATGGCGCTCCCGGTGAATTCAATCTGGCCGCGCTCGGCTAGTTCACGAAGACCTTGAATCACATCGTCAAGCCCGTATCTGGCGAGTTGTTCTGTGAGGACAGCACTTATGTTGAGGGTGATCTTGCCTCCAGGTGCTTCTCTCAAAATTCGCACCAGCGTTCGATAGCTCTCCCCGGTAACCTTGCGGACTATCTCCTCACTCTGGGTTGGGGGTTGATAGATGTGAAGGAAATTACTCCAGTACATAGTGCTACTCGCCGCCGCTATTGCACAAATAGCCTATCTTCCAGTTTGTTTCTAATATTCCTGGCGGCAACAGTGCGGTAATAATATTCTCGTTTTATCTCCTCACTGGCCCCGCTCTTATTTATAGCCCGGTAAGCGTTAACGATGGTTCGTAGTTGATCGAGCAATCCCATGTGGATTAGGTTGATGTCCCACATAGGGCGGTTGCTGGCCCACCACATCTGGCAGCTATGTTCAGCCCGATCAAGCAGTCGCCGGGCGATGGCGGCAGAGTGCTGGCTTTCTTCATTATCAGCACACCTGAGCGCTTGGTTTACCAATTCAATGCATATACCAAGGTGCTCCCACTGAAGGCTGTGCACTTCGTTGTTCCTGTCCTGCCATAGAGGGTAATAATTGCCGGCTTCCATGTCTTCCATTGAGGTGCTCCAGGAGGATGGCCTGGGTTCTATGGGGTGGCCTCGTGGAAACAAATCAAGGAGCTGACTGATGGTGACCATCTGTATCTTGCCAGTAGCTTCGCCATTCGCCAAGAAAGCGGCATGCTGTCCGGCTAGTATCTTGGCTTGCTTGACCTCTTCGAAGGACTCCACAGACGGTTCTAATTCCTCGTAAACCTTGGCCAAGAACGTTCTCTCCCAGCCCTGGATATGGTGGCCATAAGTCTCGGCATCCATAGCCGTGACCACATAGATATTCTCTTTTTGACCCTGCCAGTTCTCTAGGTGAGCGATGAATTCCTTGGGCCCCAAATCTTGAAAGCTTATTTTGTTGCTGAGCACGTCGTCACGAAGGAGGACTGCTATCTCCTGTCCAGCACACTCTGCACTGTAGACAATATCTAGAGGCCATTCCGCGGGACAGGCAATACCACTCAGGATGGTCCAGCGATAACCAGACTTGACGATAGGCTCCAGGATGTCACGGCTATAGCACATCTCTGGAGGAAAGAAACCTGCAGGTGCATATGCCTTTCCAAAGAAGTGGCGATTTGTCTGTGTGTTCAGGTCTATTTGCCTCTTTGCTTCCTCACTGGGTATTAGGGGAAGAATAGGGTGATACTTGCCGGTTCCAGTGAATTCAATCTGACCGTTCTCAGCAAGGCCTCTCAAGCCATCGATTACATCTTTATGGCCGCAGTCCATCAACATATCAGTCAGAACCCCGTTGAAGTTTATGGTTACCCGAGCGTTGGGGAACTCCTCAAAGACTTGAAGTAAAGGGCGGTAAGACTCGTCGCATATCCGTTTTAGGACCGAGGGCACCTGGGTCGGCGGCTGGTAGAAATGTAATAGCTGAGCCCAGTAGATCACATATACCTCCGAATGAAGATCTTATCCAAGCAGTTCAAAGGGGGCAATAAACCGCGCCTATTTTACCATACACCTGGGTCGGCCAGTGACGCTCTGATTTTAGCTCAAATCCCAGCCAGAAGGTCTCGGAAGCATAGTTCCACTCTTACTCCGACGAAGATCAAACCCAGCGAAAACTCCGACTCACTGCCTCCCTAGGACCCGGCGAGCTAACCTAGCCTGCCAAACTCCTTCTCTAGTCGATGAGAACTTAAATGAATCATAGTTGGCCGGCCATGTGGGCAAGTGCGTGGTTGCTTGGTGTGCTCCAGTTGCTTTATGAGTTCTTTCATTTCTTCGTTGCTTAGCTGTTGTCCAGCTCTGATCGCACCTTGGCAGGCTAAGGATTGAGCTATCCTTTCCTCCTGAAGATTGGGATCCCGCTTGGCGGCAAGGCTCTCAAGCAGCGCACCCATCATCTCAACAACGCTTGCTCCGGCCAGTAGTGACGGAATGGCACGTATCAGGTAGCTCCTATTTCCGAAAGGATCGATGGTGAAGCCGAAGTCGGCCAAGAATTCTTTGCTAGCCCTCATGATCTCTTCCTCTCTAGGGCTGAATTCGATGGTTATGGGCTGGAGCAAGCCCTGGACTTCGACTTCCTTTCGGGAAGACTGTGCCAGAATCCGGTCGTAGAGTATACGCTCATGAGCAGCGTGCTGGTCGATGAGGTAGAGTCCGTCTGGTCCTTCGCCGATAATGTAAGTGTTGGCTAGCTGCCCCAATACCCTCAAAACTGGTAGTTCCAAACTCGGCAACTGGGCGACGGCAAAGACGGGCTCGTCATCCATTATCATACGGGGTTTCTCCCATCGTTTTGAGTTCACTTGGAAAGACACAGCTCTTGAGCTGGCTATAGGCGTTTTGGCTAGTGCCTCTTCTAGGGCTTTCCGGACACTGGCGAAGACAGCTTGCTCCTGGTGAAACTTTATCCGGGCCTTCGCAGGATGAACATTGACATCAAGCTCCTGAGGTAGAAGGGAGATATTGATTACAGCAATGGGATGCTGTCCGTTCATGAGTAAGCCATGATATGCTTCCTCCGTTGCCCGGGTTAGCGACGGACTGTGCACCCACCTTCGGTTGACGAAGAAGCTGAGATAGTTGCGACTGGAACGAACTAGGGAAGGGGGGCTTATTAGGCCGCTGACCTTAGCCAGGGCGTCCTTTTGCTCCACTTCTAGCATCCGTTGCGCTAGCTCGCGATCATATATTTCGCTTACTACCTCACGCAAGTCGCCATTGCCTGTAGTGTGCAGGCTCCGACGCTTGTCAAGAACCAGGGTAAACTTAACCTCCGGGAAAGCCAGAGCGTACTGGCTTACCATATGCGCGATGTGGCTGTTTTCGGTATTTCCCGATTTGAGAAACTTAAGTCGGGCGGGAAAATAGCGAAACAGTCGGTGCACGGTGACTGTAGTGCCCTGTGGCCTGGCGCGGCTTTCCTTGCGGACCACCTGACCCTGTCTGAAACACATGTAGCTGGCTACGGTCTCCGAGGGTGTTTGCGTGAGGATTTCCACTTCAGCGACAGCCGCGATACTGGGCAAGGCTTCACCTCGAAAGCCCAGGCTGGAGATTTTCTCCAAATCGCCTAAGCTACCAATCTTGCTTGTGGCATATCTGTGAAAGGCAAGCTCCATCTCCGACGATGAAATACCCACCCCGTTATCGCTTACCTTGATTAGCTCTACTCCGCCACCCTGAGCTTCTACGGCGATTTGAGTGGTTCCGGCGTCGAGGGAATTCTCGATCAGCTCCTTGACCACCGAGGCCGGCCTCTCAATCACCTCGCCGGCAGCAATCTTGGAGACTACCTCAGTTGCTAGGACCTTAATCGCCATCTGTAACTTAGTTTACACGGTTACGTGTATTCTGTCAATAGACTATGAGGCAAAATCTGAATCTCTGTCGATTTTTTCCAGGGGTGCCAGGCTGGCCAGGAGCTTTTTCACCCCGGCCTCTTCGAAAACTACGGTCAGCTCCTGGTCGTCCCTGGTAGGACTGCAATTCATCACTATACCGGGGCCGAACTTGCTGTGACGGACATGGTCACCAACCTTGAGCGTCGGAGTGCTGCCAGATCGCGGTGAAGACTGGGGATCGGCACTAGCTACAGGAATTGAGCTTTCGTCCCATAGGCCTCTTGGGCTTGTTAGGTGGGGTGAGATGTCCTCGAGGAAGCGAGAGGGGGGGTTTGCCGTGCTGCTGCCAAACAAGCTCCGACGGTAACTACGCAGAAGGTAAAGTCGGTGCTTAGCTCTGGTTATTCCCACATAGCAAAGACGGCGCTCTTCTTCCATTTCTTCAGGGTCATCGAAGGACCTCCTGTGGGGAAGAATCCCTTCCTCCAGACCAACGATAAAAACCGCGGGGAACTCCAAGCCTTTGGCTTGATGCAAAGTTATTAAAGTGACAGCATCAGCTTTTTCGTCCAGTTCATCTATGTCGGATACCAGGCTTACCTTTTCCAAGAATGTGGTTAAGCCCTCTTCGGGGGCAAGCTCATCATATTCACCGGCAACGTTGCGCAACTCCACTATGTTCTCCCACCGGTCTTCTCCATCCTCTTTGTCCTGAATGTATGCTCTATACCCGGTGTGCTCCAATATCTCGTCCACTAGACTAGAAAGGCTTACTTGATGGCGCTGGGTACTGAGTTCGCTCACAAGAGCATAAAATCCAGCCAGGGCTTGGATAGTACGCGAGGGAAGAGAGTGCTTCGCTTTGCCGGGAACAGCATTCTGACTCAACTGTTCTAGGCCCCCGAAAAGAAACGTATCATGAGCTTTCGCCCAGGATTGCAGCGTGCTAATGGTCTTTTGCCCAATGCCTCTACCTGGCACATTTATGATTCGAAGCAAACTGACATTGTCCTGCGGATTATGGATGACTCTGAGGTAGGCAATAATATCTTTGACCTCTTGCCTCTGGTAAAACCGGGTCCCGCCGACAAGCCTGTAAGGCAGACCATACCTCAGGAAAGTCTCCTCTAGTGCTCGTGATTGAGCATTAACCCGATACATGACGGCGCAGTCTTTGAGGGGTATTTGCTCTTGGCCAACAAGCTTCTCAATCTCGTTGACCACGGACTGAGCTTCTTCCTCAGCGTTATAGCTTTCGATCACCGCTACCGGCATTCCATGTTCGTTGTCTGTCCACAGCTTTTTGGGCTTGCGTAGCGCATTGGCTGAGATAACGTCTGAAGCCACCTCCAAGATTGTCTTAGTAGAGCGATAATTCTGCTCCAAAAACACCACTTTAGCTTCGGGGTAGTCCTTCTCAAAGCTGAGGATATTACGCAAATCAGCGAATCTCCAGGAATAAATGGACTGGTCGGGATCGCCAACCACACACAGATTCCGATATTTTCCTGCCAGCTGCTTCATTAGCTCATACTGGGCGATATTGGTATCTTGGAATTCGTCAACCAAAATATGAACATACCTTGACTGATATCTAGCCAGGATTTGAGGATGGTCACGGAACAACTGCACCGTCCTCATCAGCAAATCGTCGAAATCCACCGCCTGACCCTGGTTGAGCAATTGCTGATAGCGCTGATAAAGTCTGTGGACTATCTCCTCAAAATAGCTGCCGACTCGCTTACCGTACTCCTCGGGGCTAATGAGACGGCTCTTAGCAGCGTCGATGGCTGAGCGCAGAGCCTGAGGAGCATATTGCTTGGGATCAAGATTCAGTTCTTCCAGGACTTGTTTCACCAGCCTTAACTGGTCATCTTCATCGTAGATAACAAAGCTAGACTCAAGGCCAATGGCTTTGCCCTCACGACGGAGAATTCGAGCACAGATGGCGTGAAAAGTGCCCAACGTCAGAGCTTCTATGGATTGCCCGAGGAGTCCCTCTAATCTCTCTCTCATTTCTCTGGCGGCTTTGTTGGTGAAGGTAACGGCCATGATGTGGTGGGGACTAATGCCGCAGACTCTGACTAGATAGGCCACCCGGTGGGCAATCACTCGGGTCTTCCCGCTGCCGGGTCCAGCCAGGATAAGTACAGGCCCTTTGACGGCCTCCACAGCTTCCCTTTGGGCAGGATTGAGCGTGGCCAAGATATCCATGGGGAGTGAAGAAGTATTATAGCATTGCAGAAGAAGCCCCAAAGAGCGACAGGCTGGATTACGAGTGTGCAATACAGGCGCTACTCTTTTAGAAACATACGAAGCGAAACTCGTCGCAAGGCCCTGACCACAGGAAAATGTTCGTTTCTTCGCCATGTGAATAGGTCCTCAATCACTGGTGATTGTTGGGACGCAATTCGAAGTGATATGATGTTTCCGAATTGTCGCCGCTGCCTCATTCATCAAGAAACACTTGGTTGTTTGATTCATTTGGGCTTGTGGAATCTTCTAATAACCGACGGTGAGAAGAAAACAAATAGAACGATAGATAATGAAAGCAAAGGAGGCGAATTATAGGTTTGAAGATGTATCAGATTACACTACCCCGAATAATCTGCTTCGGTGTGGGAGCTCTCAATACTATTGGGGATGAGGCTAGTAGGCTTGGCGTCAAAAGAGCTCTCATCGTCACTGATCGTGCAGTCTGCCGGTCCGGTTTAACACAGCCGGTTAAAGACCAGCTAGCCAGTGCCGGGCTATCGGTAGAACTTTTCTCCGAATCAGAACCTGAACCAACACTACCCAGGTTAAATGTTGCAGCCAAGGCGCTTACAAAGGGTGGGTTCGACTTATTGGTGGGTGTTGGCGGAGGCTCAAGTATGGACACGGCGAAGGGACTTTCAATTCTGTTAGCACATGCTGGAAAGGCTCAAGATTACGTCGGTGTTGGTAGGGTTCCCGGACCCGGCATTCCCCTTTTTGCGATTCCGACCACAGCCGGGACAGGAAGCGAAGTAACCAATATCGCCATCTTTGGTGATCCAGATAAGGGACTTAAGCTTGGAATAGTAAGCCCGTATATATTGGCACAGGCGGCCTTTGTTGACCCTACTCTTACTTATGGATGTCCAGCAGGAGTCACGGCAGCCGCTGGGATAGATGCCCTTGTCCATGCTATTGAATCCTACACTAGCATCAGGTCCAACACTCTCACCGATGCCCTAGCTCTTGACGCCATGAGGCTCATTGTGGGCAGCCTTAGAACCGCTGTCAATGATGGTTCCGATGAAGAGGCCCGTAACCACATGTCTGAAGGAGCACTCTTAGCTGGTATTGCCTTCGGCAACGCTGGTGTGGCAGCTGTTCACGCGCTGGCCTACTCACTCGGTGCACGGTTTCACACGAGGCACGGCGTAGCCAACGGACTCCTTCTCCCCTATGTTATGGAATGGAACCTGCCTGCGAATCTCCACAAGTATGCTGTGGTTGCCCAGATGTTATCAGAGAAGACAGAGGGACTGTCTCTTCGGGAAGGAGCAGAGCGAGGAGTGAAAGCTGTCAAGGTGCTTGTCGCGGATATTGGTATCCCCCTACGTCTTCGGGACCTAGGCGTACCTGAAGAAGCACTGGAAGGGATGGCTGTTGCCACAATGGATGTTACTCGTTTGCTGGCTAATAACCCCAAGAAACTCACACTGGATGACGTCCGGAGCATTTGGAGGAATGCTTGGTAGGATAGAGCAGCAGTTAATCGCCAACGGGCAACGAAAATGAAATCTTTCCATAATTCGGTGTTACACATCAATCTCAACCAGAAGTCGTTTGAAGAAGAACCCATTAGTGACAAAGTCTATGAGGAACTCCTGGCGGGAAAGGGGCTGGGTGCTTACCTTTTACTCAACAATACCAAAGCAGGGCTTGACCCTTTCTGTGAGGACAATGTGATTGTTTTTGCCGTAGGACCAGTTACAGACACCAGAGTGTTTGGCTCATCCAGATACGGAGCATTTACCAAATCCCCTCTAACCTACATATTCAGTGAGTCTTACGCTGGTGGTAGCGTGGCTGAACAAATAAGCCGAAGCGGCTATGACGCCATCGTAATCAAGGGAGCTTCCAGAGAACCTGTCTATCTCGAGATTTCCAATAGAAATGTGAGGTTTCATGACGCCTCACATATCTGGGGCAAGGATACCTATGCAACTGAAGATGCCGTTCGAGAAGAGATTGGGATAAGAGATGCCGGGATCGCGGTTATCGGGCCAGCCGGTGAGAACCTCGTAAGGTTTGCTGTAATTGAAAACAACTACTGGAGATCATTGGGCAGGACTGGAACCGGGGCCGTGCTGGGCTCAAAGAAGATCAAGGCAGTCGCTTTTCATGGGAACATAACGCGAAAGGTAGCCAAACCAGAGCTGCTCGACCAGTTATGGAGAGACAGCGCCAGCAAGGCCAAAACAGATGCGGGAGCTATAGCCTATAGAAAATTGGGTACACCTATGCTGGTAGCGGCAGTGAACATTGCTGGCGCCTTTCCGACCAAGTATTGGACCGCCGGGACATTTGATAAGTGGCAAGGCATATGTGCCGATGCCTTGCTACAGAAATGCAGGGTTAGACCAAGGGCGTGCCCCAAGTGTTTTCTGGCTTGCGGTAACCTGACAGAAATCATTGATGGAAGACATAGAGGCTTGATAATTGAAGGGCCTGAATATGAAACCATTTACGCCTTTGGCGGACTTTGCCTTATTGATGATATCAGAGAGATTGCCTACCTTAACGATATATGCGATAGGCTAGGCATGGATACCATAACTGCCGGTAATCTTGTCGCCTTCGCTATGGAGGCTTCCCGGCGAGGAGCAATAGATGAGAAGATTGAATATGGCGATGCCGAGCGGATAGCTAGACTGTTAGACAGAATCTGCCAAAAAAAGGGAATAGGAGCTATTCTGGCTGAAGGCATAAGGTATGCGAGCAAGAAATGGGGCTTGGAAGATTTGGCTATTCACGTTAAAGGAATGGAGCCTGCTGGGTATGAACCGAGGGTTCTAAAAGGGATGGGGTTGGCATATGCCACCTCAGATAGAGGGGCATGTCACTTAAGGGCAACTTTCTACAAAGCAGAGCTCTCAGGGATGATGTCTCCAGACCAAATTGAGGGCAAGGCAGAGATGGTGATTGACTTTGAAGACAGGCATACACTGTTTGACTCGCTGATCATCTGTCGCTTCTTCAGAGATTTGTACCCCTGGGAGGCGATCTCGGTGCTCATACATGCAACCACAGGAATGAAGCTAGACAAGAAGCGATTACAGATGACAGCTTCGAATATTACGGGTAAGGCTAGAGAATTTAACCTGCGCGAGGGGGTGAAGAGGACGGATGACGTGTTGCCAAAGAGATTCTTTGAAGAGAGGCTTCAGGACAGTGGCAAATTGCTTCCAAGGGCTGACTTTGGGAAGATGCTATCTGACTATTATAGGCTTAAAGGATGGGGGTGAATCCTCTATTTTCACGCTGCTGACGCAGTGATGAGTCTTTAGCTGACTAAGTGCATCGATAAGCCGTGAAATACGGCGTGAAGGCATTCCCAAAGTCAGGCAAAGCCAAGCACCAGGTCCTTGCTAGGCAACCAACGCCTTGATAGCCAGTAATTGTCATGACGAAATTCGTAGTGATATGATGTTTCCAGATTTCTGTAGGTGCTTGATTCATAAGACACAATCCTTGAACAGCATCCATAGCAGTAGGCAAGGAGGATTATTGTGAGTGGCTTCAGTGACTATGACAAGTATGATGGTCTTGGCTTGGCTGAGCTCGTGCGAAGGAGAGAAGTCAAGCCAAGCGAGTTAATTGAAGAGGCAATAAGTCGCATTGAAAAGCTCAATCCACAATTGAACGCAGTAATCTGCAAGATGTACGAGTTGGCTCGAAAAGCCGCCGATAGCGAGCTACCAGACAGTCCTTTCAAAGGTATTCCCTTCCTGATGAAAGATATAGGCATGGCTTTTGCCGGGGTTCCCCTGACGAGTGGTAGTCGGTTTCTCAGAGACTTCGTACCAGACCATGATAGTGAGATGGTCAAGCGGTTCAAAATGGCTGGCGTTGTTATTGTTGGTAAGACCAACACTCCGGAATTTGGTCTGGTGCCAGTGACTGAACCAGAATTGTTTGGCCCTACGAACAATCCCTGGGATTTGGCCCGTACTCCAGGTGGTTCCAGTGGTGGCTCGGCTGCCGCCGTAGCCGCACGCATAGTACCCTTAGCCCATGCCAGTGACGGTGGCGGTTCAATTCGAATACCAGCTTCTTGCTGTGGTGTGTTCGGTCTTAAGCCAACCCGGGGTCGCAACCCAGTAGGACCTGACATTGGAGAGGCTTGGCGTGGCTTAGTTTGTCAACATGTCCTGACTCGTTCAGTTGGCGATTGTGCCGCCATGCTCGATGCCACCGCCGGACCAGATGTCGGCGCCCTCTACTATGCCCCACCACCAGTGCGTCCCTTCCTGAACGAAGTTGGCATCGACCCAGAACAGTTGCGAATTGCCTTTACATCAAAGCCTTTTCTTGGTGCCATCGTTGACAAAGATTGTGTGAAAGGGCTGGAGGCGACCGCTGGGCTATGCCAGGACCTGGGCCATGTGGTAGTGGAAGCTGCGCCTCAGTTGGATAGAACGGCATTCATTAGAGCATTCACAGTGATGCTCTGTGTTGAAACTAGAGCTGCAATTGAAGAGAGTGAAGTGATACTGAAACGCACAGCTTCGCGCGAGGAGTTTGAATCTGGCACGTGGCGTCTCGGCTTGCTTGGCAAACAGTTCTCGGCACCTGACTTTTCGAGATCTCTGAACTTATTGCACCGAACGGCACGACAAATTGGCTGGTTCTTCCAGGAGTATGATGTCCTACTGACACCTACCCTGTCCCAGCCGCCACTGGTTACAGGTACTTTCAGCCCCAAAGAAACTCAACGTGCAGGCATGGAGGAATTATTTGATAAACTTAGTACTGGTGAGTTGATCGATAGGCGCGATGAGCTGGAGATCCTTTCTCAACACACCTATGAGTTCATGCCTTATACGTCACTGTTTAATGTTACGGGTCAGCCAGCTATGTCAGTCCCACTGTACTGGAATGATGCGGGGCTGCCGATCGGCATGCAATTCGTCGGCCGGTATGGTGACGAAGCAACTCTATTCCGTTTGGCGAGTCAACTGGAAAAGGCGAAACCATGGTCTGACCGGATTCCTCCGATCTACACCAAGACCAACTAACAGAACTATAAAGCGTCGCGTGTGCAAAATGCGCTTCTGACTACGGCCGAAAGCCCCAAGGTGATTTGCGACGAGCAGCCGGGGCAATTCTTTGCCTGATGGCACGGGCACCGGGGGAAGGCCACAAGTTGAGCTAGCTAAGGGTTGCTGCTATACTCTATTCTGAAAATGCCTGATTGGAATGATTGCCAGAGTAAACTAGGAATATCGTTCCGCCACCGGTCTTTGCTGGAGCAGGCTTTCGTGCATTCATCTTATCGTAACGAGAATCTCAATTTTGCCCGTCCTGGTAACGAGCGCCTGGAGTTTCTAGGTGATGCTGTCCTGAATTTCGTCGTGACAGAGGAGCTGTATAAAGAGTTTGCAGAACTGTCTGAGGGAGAGTTAACCGAGATTCGTGCTTCTTTGGTCTGCCGCGAGACCTTGGCTGAACTGGCTTCTTCGCTCGAACTTGGCGACTGGCTCTTGTTAGGACGAGGCGAAGAATTAAGTGGGGGTAGGGCGAAGCCAAGCAACTTGGCAAACGCTGCGGAAGCGCTGATGGGGGCTTTGTATTTAGACCAAGGGATTGTCAAGGCTAGGAGATTCATTCTGAGACAGCTCAAGCCGGAGTTGGAAAAGATAAGGACGGGAAAAACACTGTCGAACTACAAGGCACTAGTGCAAGAGTTCATCCAGGGACAAAAAAGGCCGACCCCAGTTTACCGTTTAGTGGAAACCATTGGTCCTGACCACAGCAAGCAGTTCACCGCCGAGATTCTGGTCGACGGGGAGGCATTGGCTAGAGGGATGGGAGGGAGCAAGAAAGCTGTTGAGAGCCAAGCCGCAAGAGCAGCTTGGGAGAAATTGAGGTGCAGCCATGGGTAGACGAGACTATAGACGACGAGAGCCAAAGAAACCCAAAAAAGGGACGCAGAAAAGTAAACCGATATCGGCACTCGTGCCACAGGTGGAGGTGGAGGTAATCAAGAAGAAGAGGAAGACCCCTGAAGAGTACGAGGAATAGCCAGTTGGTAGCTTACTGGGAACTGTACCGTCGTGGCAAGCTGCGGGAACGGGTAGGGATGGCCTTGTCTTTACTGGAGAGCTGCTCCCTGTGTCCCTGCGGCTGTGGGGTGAATCGGGTAGCTGGCGATATAGGAAGGTGCCGAACATCTCGGCAAGCAGTAGTGTCCAGCTACGGGGCTCACTTCGGCGAGGAAAGTCCGTTGGTGGGCAGGCACGGTTCGGGCACAATATTCTTCGCTAACTGTAACCTTGCGTGTGTGTTCTGCCAGAACTATCCCATTAGCCAGCTAGGCGAAGGTCAGAAAGTTGACAAGGCAGAGCTATCTTACATAATGCTTTCACTTCAAAAAGAAGGATGCCACAATATAAACCTGGTGTCTCCAACCCACGTAGTTCCCCAGATTCTGGAAGCACTCGAAATGGCGGCGGAATCAGGCCTGCAACTACCCTTAGTGTATAACAGCGGCGGCTATGACTCTGTCGACACCTTGAAGATACTAGACGGCATCGTTGACATTTATATGCCGGACATGAAATATGATGATGAGGAGACAGCCAGAGAGTTGTCGGGTATTAGAAACTATCCTGAGGTAAATAAAGCAGCAGTCAAAGAAATGCACCGCCAAACAGGTGACCTGGAGATAAACGAATAGGGAGTGGCTCAGAGAGGACTCCTAGTTCGGCACCTGGTCCTGCCTCGCGGTTTGGCAGGAACAAAAAGGATAGTGCGTTTTCTCAGCGAAGAAATTTCCCGCGACACGTATGTGAATGTTATGGCTCAATACCGTCCCTGCTACAAAGCTCTTCAAATTGCCGATCTGAGGCGACGAATATCATCTGCAGAATTCCAAGAAGCATTGTCTTTTGCCCAGGAGGCGGGGCTGAGTCGACTGGATAGAATCTACCCTACGGAGCCTCTGTCCATTCTGTGAGAACGAAAAGACCGCCCAGGAATGAGAAGATAGCAGACAACAAAAAGGAGTAACTGAGGGTAAGAGATGGCTGATGTAGCACGTCTATCGGTTGCAGTGTTCGGACGGGTTCAAGGTGTCTATTTTCGCTACTTTGTTCGGAATGCGGCCAGGGATCTGGGTCTGAAAGGCTATGTTCGCAACCTTGCCAGCGGCGATGCCGTGGAAATCAAGGCTGAAGGACAGAAGGCGCAGTTGGATAGGCTGCTGGAGCAACTTAAGAAAGGCCCGCCGGGAGCCCGGGTCAAGAGAGTCGAGATAGATTGGTCGGATAATACAGGGGATTTCGACAATTTTAGCGTAAGATATTAGCAGAGAATCAGAGGTCAAGGGTCGGGAATCAGAATGGCAGCTGGAAATCCAAATCTTCTCAGTCCTCAAGCTGCACTCTGCCTTGGCTAATCAGTCCTAAGTGCTCACAGTCAACTCCCGCTACTTGAGAAGCCTTAAGGTCAATCTCGTGAGGTTCGCCGATCAGGATTTTACCATAATCCTCCACTTCCCCTTTTCGGGGATCATCGGTATAGGAGAACTTCTGACGGGCTTCGATAATGCCCAAATCAAAGGGCAACGTGAAATAGAGGTCAGCAAGGACCTTTTCAATCCCTAACTGGTACAGAGTTCCCCAGCCCCGCGATTTGCCCTTTCTGTACTTGCTCACCGGCAAGAGACTGAGAAGATTTGCCACACTGAAGTGCCCAGCGCTGCCAGATACTTTGAAGGGCGTAACGCTGATTAGGAAGTCGCTGCGCAGCACCACATTGGGCACCCAGAAACTCTCAACAGCGTAGAACTCAGTCAGAGGATTTTGAACCTCTATGAAAATTGAATCCCTGATATCAAGCATAAGCACGTGATGGAAGTTGTATCCCAAAGCTTGATATATTGGATAGATCGATTCGCCGCTAGAGGTGCCATCCGCAATGAGGATGTCTGCATTACTGATTCTTCTAATGCCCTTGATAACAGCATTCAACAATCTCGGACTCGTAGTTATGGGATACGGCAAGGGATACCCGGCACAGGGTTTGATCAAAACTCGCCTTGCCCAAGCCAGCTGTGGAGGCGGGGCAAACACGAAGTCTGAATCTTTGACAATTGTGGGCTTCATATCAGCGGCCAAATCTCAATACCTATAAAGCTGGCTGCAATAGCACAATTTGGGCGCCGGTCAGGACGTCTTCGCGCTCGAACTCCACTTCACTACCAACCACCTTTCTCACACCTTTCTTGCCCTTGAGGAAGTCGTCGACACCGGCTATTGGATAGGCACACTTAGGCGTCTTAAAATGCATGGGAATGGCTATTCTTGGCCTTAATTGGTCACATACTTGGCTAGCGACGGTGGCATCAATAGTGAAGAAGCCCCCTACAGGAACAAACAGTATGTCTACGGCGCCGATTTCAGTGGCCTGTCTTTGGCTAAGCACATGTCCCAAGTCACCGAGGTGGCAAAGGTTCAGGCCATCGATGGTGAAACAAAAGACGGTGTTAGGTCCTCTCTGCATGCCCTGAGCGGCATCGTGAGAAGTGGCAATGCCTGTAAACTTAATCCCTTTGGCAGTTCTTGTGCCGCTACCTTTGACCACTTCTGGTTTGCCCTGGACTGCGGAAACGTTGTTGTGGTCGCCGTGGTCATGGCTCACGATAACAATGTCGGCGATTTCCCTTATGGGAGAATAATCGATTCCCCCACCCACAGCGTAAGGGTCAGTAATTACATTGAGACCACTTTTGGAGATAATCAAAAAACAAGCATGACCTAACCACTTTACTTTCATGCGGCCTCCCGATTCTTAGCCTCAGTCAAAGCTAATTCGACCAAAGTCCTGACGCCGAACCCGGTAGCCCCTTTCACGGTGTATCCGCTCTCCTTCTTGGAGAGTCGCGGTCCGGCTATGTCAATGTGAACCCAAGGGGAGTTATCAACAAATTCAGCCAGGAAGAGGGCAGCGGTGATGGCTCCACCGTACCTATTGTTGCCGGTATTCTTAACATCGGCAATTTCGCTTCTGATCTGCTCCTTGTACTCCTCGGCCACGGGCATTTGCCACATTCTCTCGCCGGTTGTTTCCGCAGCTTTGAGGACTTTATCTACAAGGTCTTGGTCACTGCCAAAGACGCCGCCGTAAAGGAGGCCCAAAGCAACACGGCAGGCTCCAGTCAAGGTAGCTAAATCTATCAAAGGAGCTAGACCTTGTTTTACGGCATAACTCAGGGCATCAGCTAGGATAAGCCTTCCTTCGGCATCGGTGCTTATCACTTCTATGGTTTTGCCGTTCATTGCCTTCAACACATCCCCTGGTTTCAAGGCAGCGCTACTGGGCAGGTTCTCAGTAGCCGGAATAACGGCGGTGACATTGATCTTCGGTTTCAACTGGGCAATAGCCCCAACCGCTGTCATAACCGCCGCAGCACCAGCCATGTCACCTTTCATATCCTCCATTCCCTCGGATGGTTTAATCGAGATTCCGCCGGAATCAAACGTTATGCCCTTGCCCAGAAAGCCCGTGGCTTTTTGAGAACGTTCATCCCCTCTATAGCTGAGAGTTATTAGCTTGGGGGATTGATTGCTTCCTCTAGCCACCGCTAAGAGTGCTCCCATGCCCATCGCTTCCATGTCATCGCGATCTAAGACTTTGAACTCCAAATCATACTTACTAGCTGTTTCTTTAGCTATTTCGGCCATCTGGCTAGGTGTCATGTAGTTAGCGGGTTCGTTGACCATATCTCGCGCCATATTGGTGGCCAAAGCTATTGTCTTCCCCTTGGCAATGGCCGACTCTACTATTGGGACCTCTTCCTCGTCTTTTACTACTATGAGCATTTCCTCGACATCTTCATATTCAGGCTTCTTGTATCTGCTGAATCCATAAAGTCCGAGAATAGCGCCTTCAGCTATTGCTTGAGCTGAAGTTGCGGGTTGAATACTGCCTGCACCACCGCCATGGAGTATTGTGGCTATCTTGCGGCAATTCAACTTGCGCAATGCCCGACAGAACTGTCCAGTCACCCTGCGAATCTTATCGACATTAAAATCCTCGCGCTTGCCTAGCCCGACGACAGCGACGATCCTTGCAGGCAGCTTCCCAAAGGTATGTACAATGCCAACCTCCTCAAACTTGCCCTTAACCTCGCCTCCGCTGATAAGAGAGCCAATAGCTCCGTCCAAGGTCTCATCCACAGCGGCAGTAGCGCCGGCCGGCTGTTCCACACCTTCAAAAAGGTTGACCACAACAGCATCAGCTTCAATTTGAGCTATGTCTCCAGCTATGACTCTAATCTCCAAATTTCCTCCCGCCAAGGCACCTCGCGAAAATGAGTCTGTTTTCGTGGGCACCAGGTCAGTCCAGTCCTAATTCACCCCGGGTCGCCCCAAATTCAAAGGACCTTTCGCAGGGTCATTCAAATATGTAGATTCTGGAACACTCATTTTACTTTATTTGGATGGAGAATTGAAGAGGTTGGCGAGGAAATTTCTGCTCTTTATCTACTTGTTGCTCGGACAATCTTATCGACTGCGGCAGTAATATCCTGAGAGGTGTCGACCACAAGGTGATTGCGGGAAATCCTTTCCCTTCGAGGCTTCATCTTATTATATACGTCCCAACCGGCTTCTGAGTCACACTCAGGCACGGCTGTTCTTTCTCGAGCGAGAAGACGTTGTCGCACCACTTCCGGGGAAGCCTCAACCCAGACCAGGATGAGCCTAGCTCCGGCTCTTTCGGCGGCGCGGTAGAGATATTCTCGATGGTGCTCCAATAAGTTTGTGGCATCAAAAATAACAGGTATTCCCTTCGTTAGAAGCTCTTCGACGAGAACATGGCAAGCAGAGAAAAGCCGCTTGTTCTCCTGTTCGTTATGCCGAGGGGTTGGAAACAAGACTTTGCGCAAAGTATCGCTTGTTAGGATCAGGAAAGGCAACTTCTCAGCGACCTTGCGACAGAAAAAAGACTTACCAGTGCCTGGCAACCCACTTACCACTATCAGTCGAGACCCCACTTGGGGTTCAGGTAAGTCGTTAAGACTCCGTCTTAGTTTCTCTATGTCTTCGCATAAGCTACTTGCCATGCACCCCAATTATCCTCATGAGTCGGCTATGTGTCAAGACGGCGAAGCTGTGGCTCCACGCTGGCGACGTGTGGCTAATCTATTCTTGTGTAGGAAGTCACTTCGAGAGGATAAGTGGGCATGCATCGGGCCTTTTGCCAATGACGCGCTAGATGTCATCATACGTGGCAGCGCCTCTCTGCTCTTAGACCTGACCGTCGGGGGCACCACTTTGAGATTCTGCAACCTGTGACGTTGCCGTCCCGACCGTCTTAAGGAACACCGCGACTATAATCGGATCAAACTGGACACCAGCACAACGCTTGATTTCCTCTAGGCCTTGCGCGATTGACATTGCCGCGCGATATGGCCGGTCCGAGGTCATAGCATCGAAGGCATCGGCCACAGCGATGACTCTCGCCCCCAGGGGTATGTCGCGGCCGGCCACAACCTGGTGAAGTCCACTGCCATCATAATGGTCGTGATGGTGCTCGATAATCTCAGTTGTTTTCCCGTTGACCACCGGCCGCACGATGCGGGCGCCAATCTGGGAATGGGTCATAATGTGCTCGTATTCTTGGGGCGTCAGGCTGCCAGGCTTATTCTGGATGACCTCATGAATGGCAATCTTCCCGATGTCGTGAAGCAGGCTTCCCCAGCGCAGATCTTCCATCTCCTGCGTAGATAGTCCGAGTTGTTTGCCGATGGCCAATGCTATGTCGGTCACCCGACGGGAATGTCCACCGGTGTATTTGTCTTTAGCCTCGAGGGCCGATACCAGTGCCTCCATGGCGCCAAGGAAGAGTCTTCTCGTGCCTATCATTTGCTCTTCAACTTTTTCCTCCAGAAACTGCTGGTATTCCCTCAACTCGAGTTGCAGGCGCCTTTTCTCAAGAGCTCTCTGGACTGCCAGGGAAACTTCCTCGAGATTGAAAGGCTTGCAGACGTAGTCGTCAGCTCCCTGTTTCATACATTGGACGGCCACGTCAACGTCATTGACAGCCGTAGCCATAATAACACCTGTGTCAGGGTAGCCTGCCTTTATTTCCGGGAGCAGGTCAATCCCTGATCTACCCGGCATTTTGATATCCAGAACAACCAGAGCGATTGGAACGGTTTCCAGCACAGAGAGGGTCTGCTCGGCGTCATTTGCCTCTTCGCATCTGTACCCTTCTCTCGATAGTTTCAGGCAAAGCACTCTCCTGACTGCTCCTTCGTCATCGACGATAAGTAGTGTTTCGCGCATCGGAATACCATTCCCGGTGGGGTCAGTCTGTTTCATAGTATAGCCTCAACATCGTTGCTACCGTTAGTAGGCAGTTCGACAAAAATGGTGGCTCCCTTGCCTGGCTGACTCCTAGCGTACATCTGCCCGCCGTGGGCGGCAACTATCCCATGGCAAATGCTCAACCCAAGGCCGGTTCCCTTGCCTGCTTCTTTCGTAGTGAAGAAAGGGTCGAATATCCGCCCCAGATTCTCCCGATGGATACCGGGGCCATCATCAGCGAATGAAACCCTTACGCTACCCTTCTGTCTTTTAGTGGTAATGGTTAGCGTTCCTCTGCTATGTGCCTGCGTCATGAAATATTCGGCGTTGATAACGATGTTGAGAAAGACTTGCTGCATCTGGAAACTGTCAACCGGAACTTCAGGAAGATCAAGGGCAAGATGTCTCTCAACCACGATACAATTTGATTTGTGGGCATAGGCTCGCAATTTGACCACGTCCTCAATGATGTCGTTGACCTGAGTGGGTTCCTTCACCGGTCTGTGCTTCCGGGCAAATGTAAGGAGGTTGCTCGTTACATCGGCAGCGCGCTGAGCCTCGCTATTGATAAGCTCCAGGTCCTTGCGGATGTCGTCGGGCACCTCGCTCTCCATAAGCAACCGGGAGATGCCAATAATGCTCGTGAGTGGGTTGTTGAGTTCGTGGGCAGCCCCGGCTGCCAGTTCACCGATAGAAGCTAGCCGCTCAGTCATCATGAGTCGCTCATTCTGTCGCTTCTGCTCAGTAATATCTCTCGTAATATGCACAGCGCCGACGGTTTCACCTCGGTCATTAAAAATCGGCGATGTTGACTCGAGGAGGTGTTTTCCCAAGTGGGATTCGTAGAACTCTGCCGCCGCTGGCTTGCCACTAGTCAGTGTATGCTGGTGAGGGCAACCAAATCTGGGTTCATTTCCTTTGTGCAACTCATAGCAGTGACTACCGATGACTTCATGGAGGCTCCCTCCAAAAAGATCTGCAAATGCCTTATTAGCACGCTGAATCCGAAAGTCTTTATCGTGAATAGAGACAGGGTCGCTGATGGAATCAAATGTTCTGCTCCATTCCTCCGCTGCCATTCTGAGCGCTTCGTCCACCTTCTTACGCTCGGTGATATCACGCCCCACACCGCGGAACCCGATGGTCTCACCCTTGTCATTTCTTAGAAGAGAGATCGATGTTTCAGCAAACCCACCGGTGCCGTCTTTGCGGACGGTCTTCCAAGGGAAGCCCTTGTTCGGCACACCAGTCCGATACACTTCGTTGAAAACCCGAAACAATGATTCCATATCTTCCTCTGCTGTAAAGGCCTTATAACTCTTTCCCATCAACTCTTCCCTTGCCTAGCCGAGGTCGCGGCACACCGAATTACTGACAAAGGTGAGGTGTCCCCCAAGGTCCACCTCGAAATAGGCATCTTCCATATCCTCCAGTATGGTGCGATACTTCTCCTCCGAGTGCCGCAGCGCTTCCTCCATCCGTTTGCGTCCGGTGATGTCGCGTCGCACTCCCCGGAAGCCGACGATTTCACCTCTGTCGTTTCTAATCGGGAAGGCCGACGTTTCGGCAAATCCGTGGCTCCCGTCTTTATTAATAACCTCGTCAACGAAATTCCTCAATGGCTCACCGGTCTTATACACGCGATGGTAGGCTTCAAGAACAGTGTTCACGCTCTCTTCAGGTGTGAACGCTCTGAAATTTGTCCCGATTATTTCTTCCCTGGAATAGCCTAGAAGACAAGT
>CAYFSE010000097.1:0-5319 GCA_964345725.1 uncultured Dehalococcoidales bacterium | reverse complement strand
TCGCTCTCTGACGGAGTCGGGAATTTCGGTAAAGGCCTTGACCCACCTTTCCTGATTGATGAGCAGCTTCAGGAATGGGTAATCACTGCCGAACAGTATCCTCTGCCATGAGACGGAGTCCAACAACGTCCTCAAGGCTCTGTAGAATTCCAGAGGGCGGAGGAGTCGCGGCTGCCAAACAGATAAATCGAGGTAAACATTCGTTGTGTTGCTGCAGATTGCCACTGCTTCAGAATACCAGCATCCGCCGGTATGCGCCAGGATGATGGGCAAATCGGGGAAGTCCATAGCTACCTCCTGCACATAGATGGGCTGGCAATACTTGAAATAAAGTGGCTTCAGCACTTCCCCTGTATGGAGCAAGACGGGGACCCCGTATTCCAACGCCTTTTCATAGATGGAATAGCATGCCTTATCATTGGGATAGAAACCGGCGGCCGTATGGAATTTGATCCCCTTCATACCCCACTCCTTGAGGAATCTTTCGACCAGTTCAACGGAGTTATTCCTTCTAGGGTCTATGCCTGCAAAGGCAATTAATCGCCCGGCATACTTCTTCACTGCATCGGCGTAAGTCTTGTTTATCTCCTCGACGCTCGGGTTGGGGTCGCCCAGGTAGCGAGCCAGACCCCAATCAATGGCCAGCAGCACACTTTTATCAATCCCGGCAGCATCCATATCCTTGACTATCATGTCGCCGGAGATATCCCAGAACTCCGGCAATCGTTTTTGCACCCTTTCCGTTGGCGTGTTGACCCGCAACGCCGCAACTTCTGCCCATCCATCCCAAAACGGTTTGGCCACACCATCACGATCACAAAGGTGAGTATGAAAATCAATAATCATATCGCCCTCCTAAAGACACCTTATGGTTTCTCGATCACACCATCACTGTGCCAGCAACCTTGATTGGAGAGGTGGATCACTCCGCGGGTCGGTTAACTCCCCTTCTCGCCCGTCTTTCGGTATGCATCCAGAGCTCTCATCATAGCCAGGTAATCCTGCTGTCCCGAGCTTTTCTTGCCCCCCAACCACTGCTCCAGTGCCTCAATGATGATTTCTCGGATTGGTTTACCCTGCTCGACAGAGGCAAATTTCACCGCCTTGAGAAGTTCTGTGCTTCCCAGATCTACAGTTATCCTTGTCCCTTTGGCCATGCTCACCTCCTCTGGCCAATTTTATAGCATAAAACCACAAAGGCATAGAACCTTCCCGATATGGTTGATTTTAGGTATGACAAGAGGTATACTCATGCGGCCGATTTTGAGAAGTCAGGGATGTGGGGTAGCGAGTTGTTGGGCGATACCTATGCGAGTACTGCTACTGAGCACACCACACCCACTGGAGGAGAGCCCGCTCCCTCCACTCTCCTTGAGTTATCTAGCCGGTGTGCTCGCCCAAGAAGGTATTGAGGTCAAGATTCTAGACTTCCTGGTGACCCACTACCATCCCAGGAAGCTGAGGCAAGAACTCGAGGACTATCGACCCCGGCTTGTCGGCGCCACCTGCGTTACACTGAACTATCCCATTGCCCGGAGGATGCTCAAGGTATGCAAAGCTTTCGACCCACACATATTCACCGCTATCGGCGGACCTCATGTCACCTTCGCTTCGGAGGAGACTCTGCTCCAGTCACCGTGGATTGATGCCATAGTCATCGGTGAGGGCGAGAGGACCATGGTCGAACTGGTCAGGGCAGTGGCAGGAGACAAAGACATCCAACAGGTGCCAGGCATTGCCTTTGCCGATAGTGGCAGGGTGGTTAAGAGTTCCCCTCGACCTCTCATCGCGGACCTGGACCAGTTGCCCTTGCCGGCTCGCGAATCGTTGCCCATGGCAAGGTATCGCGCCCTGGGTACCCCATGCACGATGATTACCAGCCGCGGCTGCCCGTATAGCTGCATCTTCTGCTCAGGACACCAGATGTTCGGACCTAGGGTCCGTTTTCGCAGCCCGGGGCTTGTGGTGGATGAGATTGAGAAACTCCAGTGTGATTTCGGGCTGGACAAAATCAACATCGTTGATGATACCTTCACCCTCAACCATAACCACACCCGAGCCGTTTGTGAGGAAATGCTCAGGCGCAACTTGAAGTTGAAATGGAGCGTTTTTGCGCGGGTGGATAGGATTAGTGAGGACCTTGTGCAGTTGATGAACCGGGCCGGCTGTGAGTGGGTACTCTTTGGCGTCGAGTCGGCGGATGAGCAAATCCTGAAGACGATAGAGAAAGGAGTCACCCCCGACCAGGTGAGGCGGGGGGTGAAGATAGCCGCCGAAGCAGGCATTAACGTCTTCAACTCTTTTATTCTCGGGCTTCCGGGAGAAAGCCGCGAGACGGCCCGCAAGTCTCTGGCCTTTGGCGACGAGCTTTATCAGAAATACGGCGCAAAGTATGGCTTCCACATGCTATCCCCGCTTCCGGGAACCGAGATATATGAGAGAGCTGAAGAGTATGGGATCCGCATCCTCAGCCGAGACTGGGCCCGTTATAATGCCAATGAGCCCATCACGGAGACGGCGGCCATGAGTAGAGAGATGGTCGAAGAAGCCATGTCTTTCTATAACAGGGGGATCGAAGCCGCTTGGGATGACATAAAGCGGCGAGCCAGAGACGGAGACGCCCAGTGTGGTGAGATAATGGATGAGAAGGAAAGAAACGAGTTCGTATGGGCGCTGCTCCAGGGAGATATCATCGAGAAACTCGGAGGCATGGCATCAGCCGGTATCCTAAGTCCCGGCGACGCCGAAGCTGAATTAGCCTGCCGTGTTTCTGGAAAGCTAGGCATCGATATCGCGCTAGGCCAGCGGCGCATCGGCGAATTGATAGGTAAGCAAGTCTTACAACTGGAGTCAAGAGGAAATGGCTTGCGGTGGCAGTGGACCGATACTCAACAGCTCAAGCTGGCTGGCGCGAGTGCAGCCGTTACCCAGAAGCGCGTGAGTTAGATACCACCTGAGGGAAAGCAACAGCCCGTGCACTCATTGTGAAACGCATAGAGGTAACAAGCGCGACGACAAACTAGTCGGGGCTCAGAGGGCAGGACACACTAGAATTTTCACCTGATTGCTGTCCGCAGACAATAGGGTTTCAAAGCTTTCCTTTACTCGTTCAAAGGGCACTTCAGAAGTGAGCAGAGGATTTGCCTTCAAGCTTCCTTGAGCCATCAAGTCTATTGTTCTGGCAAACTCGCTGGCTCTGCTGTAGTATGCCGTCTGGATATCAATCTCGCTCGTTACGATGCTCAAGAAATCCATCTCAACAGGTTGGTCGCAGATACCCAGAATCACCACCTGCCCTCCGGGGCGAACCAAGATCGGGGCCTCAGCTATCGTCTGGGGCAAGCCAGCGCATTCAAAGACGATGTCAGCCATCATGCCATCTGTCAAACTTGACAAGATGCTCAAAGGACTGACGTCTTTGGGATTAATGACAAGATCAACACCTAGATGGGCGGCAAGGTCGCGCCGAAAAGGATTGGGCTCCGTGACCCAGACTGCTCCTGCTCCGGCAGTTTTCACCGCCTGAATCAGGCAAAGGCCAATAGGACCTGCCCCGATAACCAAAACCCGGTTGCCTGGCTTGAATCGGGACAAATTAAGACTGTGCAGCGCGATGCTAAATGGCTCGGCGAGACAGCCCTCTTTCAGGGGCAGATTGCCCGGAAGGTGGTAAACAGTTGATCTGGGCGCCCTTACCAGTTCGGCCATGCCTCCATCGTCTGTTACACCCAGCCTGACGGACTGCTCACATAGGTTCTCCTTGCCGGAAAGGCAAAGAACACACTGGCCACAACCAGCGCACGAATTTGCAGTAACCCGGTCACCGACCCTGAGGTCGGTCACGCCCACCCCCATCGCTCTCACAACGCCTGCAAACTCATGCCCGATAATGAGCCCCGGTGCATACATGCCCGTCTTATAGGCATGAAGGTCGGAACCGCAAATTCCACAAGCTTCTACCTTTATGAGGACTTCGCCCTCCTCTGGAATCGGATCCGGGCGTTCTTGTATTTCTATCTCTTCTTGGCCGAGAAAGATGACCGCTCGCATTTATGCCCTCTCTGACACAAAAGTTCGAACCAAAGCCTCCCGGCTCCTGGATTAAAATCCTGGGTGGTGTTGGTGCCCATGGTTATCCAAAGCTGCAGTCAGCGAAATCCCCTTCAAACTCTGTTGGGATCGTCCGCAAAGTGTCTATCCACAGGTTCGTGCCTTTGACATAGCGGAGTATTTTGGGCATCGGCCCCTTCAGCTTCAGCGTACCTTTGGTTATAGCCCTCACGGCGTCAAGTTTGCCGGTCATAATGTCAACATAGGCCGAGTACGGCGCCAAGAAAGTAAAGGTAACCGGGCGGTCATCCATCCAGTATTCAGTGGCCTGGGGCAGTGCGGTGCCTACTGTTTTGCGTTGATTTACGCCCTTACCCGGCTCAGGCTCTACCACGAAGGCCACTGTATCATCAAAGCCTTCGCTAGCTTTCTGGTATTCCGAATTCTCTCTGGTTCTCTTTAGGGCCTCCTCCATGTACTCTGCGCTTAAGAACCTTAAACGAGCCATAAAACACCTCCTTACTCGTTTTAATCAGCAGCTCCCTGACAAAACCAAGCGCAACTTGCACTGCTCAGAAGCGCCGGACTCTGCTATATCTCACATCCCTGAAGCCAGAGGTCAACGAGAGTAACGAAGTCGGGAGGATTGAGGGCCGGCTCTTTATCCACAATAACGTCAAGCACTGCCGGGAGACATGAACCCACAGCCCTTTCAAGCGCCGGCCGAATCTGTTCCGGTTGTTCCACGCGCTCTCCATAGCAGCCCATAGATTCAGCCATCCTGTCCAGTCGGGTATCATAAAAATCGACACCGATAACCCGGCCTCCGCAAGCAGCGAGTTGTCCTTGTTTAATCATGCCATATGCCCGGTCATTGGCGATAATATCTATGACTTGAAGACCATGCCTTCTGGCAGTCTCCAATTCTTGGTTCATGAACATGAAGGAGCCGTCACCATGGATTATGCAGACTTTCTTTTCGGGACATGCCAGCTTGGCAGCGAGAGCGTATGGTAACCCGGCACCTAAATGTCCCATATCGCCGGACCAGAGAAATGTGCGTGGCTCATAGACATGCATCAGATAGGTGGCCCATACAGCAATGTTACCTCCGTCCACGCAGACTATGGAATCTCTGGGGAAGAAATCTCGTGCCTCTTTGATCAAACGTAGCGGGTGAATTGGTTTCGCACTTGACGTTCCCAGCTCTTCGAATTCGGATAGCCAGCTATCTTGAGTCGCTCTACACTCGGTCACTAGCCCGTTTGC
>CAYFSE010000096.1:0-4410 GCA_964345725.1 uncultured Dehalococcoidales bacterium | reverse complement strand
ATTTTCATTTACGGCGGTAACGCCGGTCACCTTTCCGGTCAATATCTCGAGAGCATTTTCGGCGAGACGGGCGTGCCCGTGGTCAATGTCTACAACGCATGTGCTACCGGCTCTGCAGCCATCAGGATGGCGTACAACAGCGTAGCTGCCGGCGAAACCGATACTGCCCTGGCTTTTGGCGCAGATGTATCACCCAAGGGTTTCTTGACGGCCAAATCGGACAACGCGGTCCAGGATAGGGACGTGATCAGATGGAAAATGACCGCTATGCCTAATCCTGTTTACTGGGCGCTGGAATGCAGGAAACGAATGGCCAAATACGATACCACCGAACAGGACCTGGCGCAGGTGAAGGTCCTGATGACTGAGTATGGTTCCAAGAACCCGGACGCTCGGTTCAAGAAGGCTTACACCTTGGACGAAGTATTGAACTCTGTCTATGTTTGTGAGCCTCTAAGACTGTTTGAGATTTGTCCGGTGAGTACCGGTGCTGCAGCTGTCATTCTCACAGCCAGCAAGGAACTAATCGGCAAAGCCGATAAACCGGTGAAGATCGACGCAACCACTATGGGAAGCTCGATGTATGGCGACCCGACCATCCGTATTTCCGCTGTGTCCTGCCCGGCTGTTCCTGAAGCTCCTATGCTAAGCGAAAGCTACTCTGCTTCACGCCAGGCCTATGAAAAATCCGGCATCGGCCCGGAGGACGTGGACGTGCCGGAACTACCCGACAACAGCTCCTGGCATTACCTGGCGTATCTGGAAGTGTGCGGATTCTGCAAAGAGGGTGAAGCAGATAAGATGCTGCGCGACGGTGAAACGAAAATCAGTGGGAAGCTGCCCGTAAACCCAAGCGGCGGCTTCTCGTCACATGGCGAGGCGCTTTCGGCTCAGGCAATCTGGCAGGTCATCGAGTGTGCCAATCAACTCAGAGGAAGGTGCGGGGAGCGCCAGGTGAAGAATCCAAAAGCGGCTATGGCCCAGACCTATGGTCTGATGGGCAACAGCGGCACCACGATCTTGAGCATCTAGTGTCATCTAGTCACCGAGATGAATTCTGTGACTGCTGGTTTGAGCGGTGGCAGCAAAGACATCAATGTAGGCTACGCGGTATATAGCTTACTCGTTGATGAGACTATTGACGGACCCCGCAGTGGAGATTGACAACAAGGTACGAGGGGCTTATTATTGGTGACGAAGCAATGAAGGTCAGGACGCTTCATTGCGAACCGAAATCGGGAGTCCCAGTCTAAACGGCCGTTAAGTAATGATATCAAAGGGGTATATTCATGATTTTCAACAAAGGACCTGAATTAAGCCCGGAAGAAAAGAGGCTGCCTCTAGCGGAGTATTATGATATTCCGCTGACTCCCCTTGGGCCTCTTTATCAACAGATTCTTGATTTTGGCTGCCCGCTCGATCCGAAGCTGGCGATCAAAGCCGAGAATATGCTGGATTTGCTGAAGACCACCGGCTATGAGAAGCAAGAATGGGGCTATTGCATGATGGAGGATGGTACGGGGTACATAGCAGTTTATACGACTTATCCCAACTGTACGCCGGAGGTGTTGAAATGGTGGTTCCGTTGGTTGAACGTCTATCCGAAGCACCTGCCTAAAGGCAAGGGGAATCTCAAGTACAAGATCTGGGTTCCTCCTGATCATTACGACCATGATTTTATCAATGGCAAAGATAATAAGGATGGTATCTGGACTGTGGAATCCCTGGATTTTGGTGCTGGAGAAGATAAGGTTGGCACCATCCGGCATCCCTTCAACCTCGGGGATTACGGTCTCACCGAGAAGAAGCAGAAGGAGCTGAAGGAAGCTGGATGCTGGGTCGATCCCGCCTATGTCACGTTCCATCCTCCGGTTGCGTACCATACGCCGGGCATGTCGCATCCACAGTTACCCGGCACTTATCTAAACTTGACGCTATCGCGTATGAGCCCGCTGGGCATAATGGAAAAGATCTCCCGCATGTGGATCGGGTATACTGTGAAAGACGGTAAGGTCGTTAGGGATGAAAGCACCACTTCCAGTATGCTCTGCGAAGGATTCCTGAAGAAACTTCTGATTCATGCCACTGTTGAAGCTCAGCAGGGGAGCAAATGGTTCCCTGAGCTCTACGCAAAGTATCATGATAAGCCCGATGACGAGTTGTAGACAATGAGTTACCGTTAGTCATCTCCCAGTCTTATTCTCGTGCTTCTTCTTTCGTATTCCGTTTCTCCCGGCCAACTTCGCACTAAGATGGTTCCCGAGTAAGGGATAAGCCCCAGGAACGTATGCTGGCATAATTCGAAATTAGACTATTCACGAAGCCGTCAACCTGAATAACCATAAGGCCATCATCCATGGTTATTGACACAAAATGATTGGCTTCGGTACGACGGTTATGGCCGAGGCCTTGCCTAGTGAGTATTGCGTACCGGCCTATTGTCCCGATCAAATGGATAGGCCCAAATCTTCACGAAGGTCTTGTCGTTCCACGAAGAGCTCGCGTTCAACCGACAGCGGTAAGCCCGCCGTCAACGTACAGAATTTGACCGGTGATGAAATCGGAAGCTTCTGAAGCCAGGAATACGCACACGCCTACCACATCCTTGGGCTGGCCTACTCGCTTCAATGGGACGTTGGCCAGGTATCTTTGAAGACGCTCGGGATCCTGCAACGTCCGTGCTGCCAGTTCTGTATAGATCAAAGAAGGCGCAATCGCATTTACATTGATATTGTGGGGTGCCCATTCAGCAGCCAACGTCCTCGTGATCATATCCACGGCACCTTTGGTCGCGCAATAGGCCTCATTGCCGCCCCAGAGAGTAGCTCGTATGCCCCTGACTGACGACAGATTGATGATCTTCCCCTTGTCTTTGCCGATCATCACCCCGCCAAACTCCCGACAGGCCAACATTGTGCCTCTAACGTTAACGTCGAACATCAAGTCCCAATCAGTCACAGGAAATTCTGCAGCAGGCTTCTTGAGATTTACCCCTTGGGAATTTACCAGTATATCAACCGTCCCGAACTGGGATACGACCTTGCTTGCCAACTGAGACACACTCTGCTCGTCGGTGACGTCAACCTGGAAGGGGGCAACTTCTGATTTGGTTTCCGATTGAATCCGGCGGGCTACCTCTTCAAGCTTCTGCACGTTGCGACTGGCGATGGCCACCCTGGCACCCCGCGCCGCTAGGCCAGCAGCAATGAGTTCGCCAATACCACCCGCTCCCCCAATCACCACAGCCACCTTTCCATCGAGTCTGAACATATCGGTCATAGTATCAAACCTCCTTCAACGAATGTGATCGCTACTGCTCGTTGACTACTACTCATCTACGATGGCGACTAATCGAACCAAAGAAGCCTCTCCACCCTGAAAACGGAGCGGAAAGCAAGCCAGTGTGCAGCGCTTGCCAGTCACTTCATCAATTTGACCGCCGGCGATCTCAATACCGGGTATGCCAGCCTTAGCAAGTGCCAGATGAGTGGGTTCATAGATGGGGAACAGTTTGTCCGGGTCTTCTCCTCTTTCCGCCATATACTCATCTCTTAAGTTGGGGTTCCACTTGTGAAGCGGAGTATGGGCGCAAGGATGATCAGTGGCGCCACCATCGACGGCCAGAGCCTTGATTTCATGCTCCACAAACCAATCGGCTGCCTCGGTATAGCAGCCCGGGAAATGATTGAAGAAGACATAACCATACGTGGGGAAATACTTGTGCCAGCCGGTGTTGATGACGACGAAATCGCCTTTCTTGATTTCGGGTTTGGCATTATCCAGGTCTTTCTTGCCGATGACATCCCACTTCTTGAGGTACCTCATGTCAACGACGACGCCCTCTCCGTAGCAGCCTGACAGAGGTATTTGGTCAACGCTCAGACCGCCCTCGAGAACGTGCAATGGGGCATCCATGTGGGTGGAAGCATGCATCTTGGTCTTGATAACAGTGGTCATCTTGTTGATGCGTCCCCTTTTTGGATCGCCGGGGAAGGTGGCGTACTCGGGAAAGGTCACTCTGGTGACCTCAGTATCATACATTACGGGCCAGGGCCAGAGCGGGACGCCAGAATAGAAGGGTTGAGTCAGATCATAGAACTTTTGAGCCATTTATGTCCTCCTTCATTACCTAGATGTCTATCACCCTTTGGATCAAAGTCAACTCTTTTCATCGGGTACTTGATCCGTTCATCTGAATACAGCCTGGTTCTTGCAGTATTAACGTAGGACGCCAGTTTCACCTGCCTCGGTGGTGAGAATCTCTGGCCCTTCGCTTCGATTGTCCAGGGTTTGAAATCCTTTTCGTCTATTACGATGGGACGGACTCTGACAACTTTGCCATCTCTGACGTAAACAGAGATCGGCCCACCGACGGTGCAATTAGTAAAGACCTGCTCCGACATAGATTAT
>CAYFSE010000095.1:0-15371 GCA_964345725.1 uncultured Dehalococcoidales bacterium | reverse complement strand
TCTTCATCTCCAAACCACATCTCATGTCCCCGACATACAAAACTCCCTCCAAGCGATGAGTCTTTGACAAATGCTTCCTCGATATCTAGTCCCTGATTCAAATTCCCCCAGAAGCGGTCACTGGAACGAAGGATATCTTCATGGAGTCTTTCCTGGTCATCGTGAGCCGCAGTGATTATGATTCTGTTTTCAGCTGAGATACTATCTTCGCCGGAAGTAGCAGACGCATTAACAAAACTCCCCGAATAGGATGACTCTATCACAATTAGCATTTTGACCTTTTCTGAAAATCCATCAAGCAAACCATCACCTAAAGCGTTATGCAATGCGGAAACACGAAGGGAATCCCCGCCAAATGAGAATGCTTCCTCAACTCCTTGACCTACCAAGTATAGGACAAGTAGGGCAGAACTGTCTCCCATTTTGTCGCTGATTTCATTTACAACGCTCCTAAAGTTTGCATAGGAAGCAGTCATATCTACTTCATCGTCATGATGCTCGTCTCCGTCAATATCTTGGGGACGATCGGAATTGAGATAATAGATATGACTATCGCCAAACCCTAAATTACGAAGAGACCTATAAGCATTATTAGCAGCATGATTAAACGACCATCTTTCCCTCCGCCCTCCTTCACCTGCTACAATGACTGCATAGCCCGGATGCACAGAAATGTTGGCATGGTCCTGTGCCACATTGCTGCCATCATCCTTAATCTCAGCCCAAACCTCTTTCTTTCCGCCCGTCGCAAAGGACCAAGCTTTGGTTTTGGACACTGCATCCCAATCTCCTGAAGATATATCCCAGTCATACCATTCCGTCCATTCGCCAGTCGGGGTAGCATCTTGGGAAGCATCGTCTGAGAAGCGAACCTCGCTAAGCCCAAAATCATCAGCAAAGTCTCCAGTATGAATGTCAAAGACTTCTCCGATATCGACGTTGGCTATGGGCACCCCCTGCTTTTGAAGTTCAATAGCGCAAATTGGAGGTCGATTGGGTCGGCAAATTTCAAGCCTCTGGTTTGCATCAATAGTATATTCGTACTTTCCTTCAGGCCACTCGCGTATACTCTTCGCTTCATCAAGAGGGTCTAGGAAGTAATACTTGTTTCCGACCTTCCCTATGAAAACGATGAAGTGTAGGTACAGCAGCCACCCTGGTCTCGTCACAGAGCATATGACGGGATATCCTTCATTCAGTTCCTGCTCAATCCTGTTCCAACTTGCTGGTACTGAACCTATCCACTTAACCTTCTCGTTAGATGCTTCTTCCACTTTTGACCAGTCACATATGATTCCCTCTGCGTCTATTCCTCCAACCGTTGCGAGACTCGTATTAAGTCTGCCAGGGTCGGTATCGTACCCAAAATACTCTGCAACCATTGCCAGAGACGTGAGCGCACACCCACTAGTGCCGATCTTAAAACGGCTATTATCTAGGTAATCACCAGACCAGGCAGGGTCTTTTTGACTGAAGAATCTAACATCCAGTAGCCCTTCGGATGCCTGACTTGAAACTGGTTCAGCGGTGAAGCTCCAAGTACAGAGTGCTGCCAGAGGATTGTCAACTAGATCGGTTATGACTGTGCTCAGTGTGGCTGTATCATCACTGGAAATGACAGTATCACTCAGACCCAATAGGGGTAATCCCACCAATATAATTGCTGGGACAACCACAAAGAAGAGGGTCTTCACCTTCACCACCTCTTGGTCCAATTATACCATTCAGCAGCCTAGTGAAGTTTCAGGATAGCTTGAGGCCTTGTCTCAGGATTGAACAAAACGCTGCTCTGTACGACATTCAAATGTGGATAGTTCCACTGGCTACTACGCCGTGTCTTCACTCTCCAATTGCTGGAAGAAGCAAGTGCGGTTACCCGTGTGACATACTGGCCCTGTAGGTTCAGCCTTTATGAGAAGGGTATCGCTATCGCAGTCCTTACTGATGGACTTCAGTCTGAGGAAATTGCCCGAGGTTTCTCCCTTGTGCCACAGTTCCTGGCGACTACGGCTATAAAACCAGACGTCTCCGCTGGCCAGTGTGCGCCTGACCGACTCCTTGTTCATATGGCCCAGCATCAAGACTTCACCACTCCTGGCATCCTGGACAATAGCTGGAATCAAGTCATTATGGTCGAAATTTAACATTTACCTCCTGCGCTAGCCCGAAAAAACCTTACCGCTTTTCAGAGACTGCGCTCAGTTTGCCTCAAATATTAGCTGGGCAGCCAAGGAAATCGCAAGATTCCCATGGTTCGGCCTAGGTTCCGTAATTGATTATCGCTTCCCCCAAATTGATGTCCCCGGTATAGACAGCTTTGCCTATGATGGCTCCCTCTGCCCCGAGACCCTTGATTCTCCGCAAATGCTCGAGCCTGGAAATCCCTCCGGCCACGATTACAGCGACATTTGTTTCAGCAACCAATCTCTTTATCATATGAAAGTTAGGCCCGGTAAGGGTGCCATCCCTTTCTATATCTGTATAAATAAAGCGCTTCACCCCTGCATCAACCATCTCGCGGCTCAACTGGAGAACCTCAAAAACGGTGTTCTTCTGCCAGCCGCGGACGGCTATCTTGCCGTCCCGGGCGTCCAGGCTAACTGCAATAGCCTCGCCGAATCGCCGGCATAGCTTGTTAACCAAATCCCGGTTCTCTATCGCCGCAGTCCCCAAGATCAACCGGCTTACGCCCTGACGCAGCAGTTTTTCTGCCACCTCTTCTTGTCTGATACCGCCGCCTAACTCTATCAACAGACCGCTGTCTTTCATTATCTCCTCAACCAGCTCCATGTTTTTGGGCTCACCGGCAGCCGCCCCGTCCAAATCCACAATATGGAGCCATCGTGCCCCCTGGGAGTACCAGGTCAGGGCTGCTGTCACCGGGTCCTCATCAAAAACGGTTTCCTGGCTATAATCACCCTGATACAGCCTGACGCACTTGCCGCCCCTGATGTCAACGGCTGGAATTATCTCCATCTCCGACTCGGCTGTTTCTGTTCACTCCGAGGTTGAATAGCGGCACTAAACGGGCACGGCCAGCTAATCTTCGCAGTATAATACAATACACCGGAGAATCAGACAAGTTGAACACGGCGCGCTTGAGCGCCAATCAATTGTCTTCGTTAGTGCCTTATTAACAATTCTTGACTTTATCATTGTGGCGACCGCTACCTGTGAAACAATCCTTCCCTCCTGTCTTTGCCAGGCTGACTTCAGTCAGCCGAAGCAATCTCGTGGTCAGGCATGGGGTTGCCACGTCCCGATAGGTCAGGGCTCACAATGGCACGGCGGGTTATTATCTAAGGCCGCAAGCTAAAGAGTCAGCTGCTCTACCGAATTGAGCTGGCGGTCCGCAAAGCTGAATTGTGGCTCTTGTGCAACTTCATGTCTGTTCTTCGTGCTAGATTGATGTTGATTTTCCCCGATATCCCGTTTTTGGCCTCTGGCGAAACCCCGGCCAGTAATGCCATGACGTTGCTGTGCATGTCCTCAATTAGGTGGCTATGAACGGCCCACTGAAAAGGCTACCAAGCTGCGTCCGGTGCCTCCGGGATGACTTCTGGCTAGCCCGCATGACAATATTAGACTGGCAGGGGCGTGCCTCAAACCGTGGAACCGGACATCGTGCAGACCGGCTCCTTTGCTATCCTGGCGAAGCCGTGGCTCAATACGCCGCGGTCAATTGACTTGCCTTCGACACTGGCAAAGACAAGCATCATGTGGCTCACGTGCTCGTGCCAAACGCAAGGATAGCGATTTCTTCCCTGCCCTATATTCTCGTGAATGTGAACGTACAGGGGGCAAGCTCAGAACAGTATCCAGTCGTCCACACGGGACTGCTCCCAGTCGTCGCATCCCACGGCGACCACAGTGCCGTTCGACCTAAGCCCTATGTTGTGGTTGTAGCCTGCCGCGACCTGCGTGATGCCCGTCCAGCTGCCGACATTGAGCTGCCCGCTGGCGTCGGATCCCACAGCGATCACGCTGCCATCGGACTTAAGCCCTACGTTGTGATTGTAGCCTGCCGCGAGCTGGATGATGCCTGTCCAATCGCCGACTGCACATTGCCCAACGAAGTTTGCTCCGACCGCGATCACGGTGCCGTCGGACCTGAGCCCTACTGTGTGACGGCTGCCTGCCGCGAGCTGGACGATATCCGTCCAGCCGCCGACATTGCACTGCCCCCAGGCGTTGTCTCCGACGGCGACGACGGTGCCGTCGGACCTAAGCCCAACTGTATGAGAGGCTCCTGCGGCGACTTGGACGATGTCCGTCCAGCCCCCGACATTGCACTGCCCCCAGGTGTTGTCTCCCACGGCGACAACGGTGCCGTTGGACCTGAGTCCCACCGTGTGAAGGAACCTTCCAGCGACCTGAATGATGTCTGTCCAGTCGCCAACACTGCATTGCCCGTACACGCACCATCCCGTGGTGATCACGGTACCGTCAGCCTTAAGCCCCACCGTGTGATATTCGCCGGCAAGCACCTGGATGATCTCCCTCCAACCGGCCACAACGAGTTCCCCGTACTCGTTGTATCCCACGGCGACAACGGTGCCATCGACCTTGAGCCCCACTGTGTGAAAGGCACCTCCGGCGACCATTGGAGTGTATTTGCTCTCAAAGTTCGCAGTGACTGAGTAGCTGGCGTCCATGGTGATGGTGGTTTGCGCCACATTCAGATTCTCGATGGTGCTCGCGTCACCAGTCCAGTTCACAAACTTGTAGCCTTCCTCGGCTTCTGCCACCAGGTTGACCACTGTTCCTGCGTCGTATACTAACGTGCCTTCCCCAGGCATGGTGACCGAACCGCCCGCCGTGCTGGTAGTGGTCAGGTCATACTGCTGCTTCACAAAACTGGCTATTATGAAATAGGCATCGTTTATCACAACACTAGTTGTGGCATCACCGACATCGCCAATGGTGCCCACATCGCCACGCCAGTCAACAAACTCATAGCCAGGGTCTGGAGTGGCCACTAGGTTAACCACGGTCCCCTCCTCATAGGCAGAAGTCCCCTCTCCAGGAACAGTTACCGACCCACCATTAGTACTAGCGATGGTGAGGTCATAAGAAAGAACAGCAGACTGAACACAACCTACCATCGCAGCAATCAAGGCTGCCATAATAAAGAAGATGCTGATTCTGGCCGCATAATGGTGTCTCCTCAGACTAAGCATTGTCTTCATACTTGACCTCCAGACTTCTGTAATTGCTGTAAGGGAACTTCAGTTGAGTTACTAGCCAGCGATAGCACAAATTATAGCTGCTATTGCCCCACTTGTCGAGGAATCGCTTGCCTCAGTTTCGGCGGCAGTTACCTCAGTATCAGTAATGTTACGATTAATAAGTCAAGCACTGGTGTTAGACACCGCCGATCCAGGTAACCTAGCCATCAAGGTTACCAGCACGATGGGGCAATCGGGAGAATCAGCCCTTTTGCTTCCCCTGTGCATATTCTAAAGGAAACTGTTCTGCAAGCATAGAAGTAGAGGGATCTTGCTTACATATCCGCAAGGTTCAGGAACTGGTGCTAGACTCAAACAACGGGTCATCACCAGCGGCCGTTCTACAAACAAAAAAAGCTCCACTGGCAGACAAAAAAGCCCTGTTCTGTAACTAGTAGTACCCTTCGCCAGAACTGGCACACACACGTGACTCAGCCGTCCACGTGCTCGGCTCTCGATATCAGGTGTGCAGGCGAGGAAGCGCGGTTGACACCGTGAGGGACGTGATATAGCATAACCAATATTTTGGGAAGACCAAACTATCAACCTGGACAAACCAGAAGCCCACTCAGAGAAACGTAAGGCGCAACGATGGAAACGGAAGAATTGAGAGCTTCCTTAGACACGAAATTCCGCCTTCCCGTGGTTGAAGGTGAGGACAAGGTCTGCTCCCTTGAAGAAGGCATAAGAAGGCACGTCAGAAAGGGAATGTCCATCAGTTTTGCCGGCAGAGGCGGAGCTCTATTCAACCAGCTTGTAAGGGAGTTCTGGGACAAGAACCCCGAGTTCATCACCATAAACAATGGCATTACGGCAACCGTGCTGTCTCTGATTCACGGAAGACTGGCCAGGAAAATCATAGCCAGTTACATTGGTGACGTATACCCAACGCCGGGACCGAATCCCGTGGCTCAGAAGGCCTATCTCTCCGGCGCTGTGGAGTTCGAGAACTGGACGATGCTTACCATTCCTCAGAGACTCCTGGCGGGAGCAATGGGCTGGAGCGTAATCCCCACCAGATCAATTGTGGGAAGCTCGATGGAGGAGGAGAATAAGGAATCATTCGCGGTCATCGAGGATCCGTTCGTCTCGGGCGAAAAGATAGGGCTCATGAGCGCATTGAGACCAGATATTGCACTGGTCCACGGCGCTGCTGCCGACCGCTGCGGAAACACGATCATTACCTATCCCCTGGCGGCTGATGTCTTTGGGGCCTGGGGGGCAAAATACGGGGTCATCGTCAGCGCGGAGAAAATCGTTACCACGGAATATATACGTAGCCACTCACATCTTGTCCGAATTCCATCTTACATGGTCAAGGCGGTCTGTGAAGTTCCTTACGGGGCACATCCGGCGGGGATGCCGAACTGCGGCCTGCCTGAATTCGAGCACTACTTTGAAGACTACGACTTCCTCACTGAATGCAGGGAAGCATCAAGAGACGACCGAAGATTTTCGGAGTGGATAAAGTACTGGATCTTGGATTGTAGGGACTACAACGAGTATCTTGCCAAACTCGGCAGAGACAGGCTTCTTTGTCTTAAGGGGAAGGCTCATTCGGATTCGTGGAAAGACGAAATAGTGGCCGAGATGCCAAATTTGGATTTCGACAAAGCACCGAACTCGCTGGAGAAGACGGTGGTCATCGCTGCACAGGTCGTAAGTGACAAATTGGTTGCCGGAGGATACAAGACCATACTCGCCGGCGTCGGGCTGCCACATCTGGCAGGCTGGCTGGCGACCCACAGGCTAAAAGAAAAAGGCTATGACGTGGATTTGATGGCTGAAATAGGCATGTTTGGTCACCTTCCCAGAGCCTCAGACCCATTCATATTCAGCTATCACAACATGCACACCTGCAAGATACTGAACAATAACGAGACTATGCTGGGAGTCTTTGTGGGTGGCTCGTCAAGTCAATGCCTGGGCATTTTGGGAGGAGGGCAGATAGACAAATATGGCAATGGCAACTCCACGAGAGTTCCCGGCATAGGATATCTGGTCGGCTCGGGAGGAGCCAACGATATAGCTAACGGCAACAGAGAGACTGTGGCGGTAGTCAGCGCGGGCAAGGAAAGACTGGTGGACCAAGTGTCCTATATTACCTTCAGCGGGAAGAATATGACAACGCTGGTAACGGACGTGGACATCTTCGAAAAGATTGGCGGAGAAGAGACCTTTACGCTGACAACATATGTTCCGGCAAGGCCAAAACAGGCAGCGGAAGAAGCTATAGGAGAGATAAGAGACGAAGTCGGCTGGGAACTGAAGGTCAGCCCCAATCTGAAGGAGGCCCAGCCAGTAGCCAAAGAGGAAGTGACCTTGTTGAGGCTATTCGACCCTAGAGGATTCTACACATAGAAGGCGACAACCCCCTGCTTTTCTCACAGGCCGCTCTTCTTCGTCGGCGGGAATAGCTCCCGGCGTTGTCAGGTGCTTGTCGCTTGAGGCTTGGTTTCTTATCCTTGTGCCCGGCTGAGATAGGTCTGCAGGGCGGAGCAATAGCTCTGGTAAGTCCGGGAATCGAAGAGAACGAACACAACCTCTTTGAGAGATGTCGCTTGTTCCCTGAGGAACGAAACGACGATGCTCACTGCTATTTCTGCGGCTTGATCAACCGGGTAGCCGTAGGCTCCCGTGCTTATGGAAGGGAAGGAAATGCTGCCCAGTTTATTATCGCTAGCCAATTTCAGGCACTCGTAGTAGGCACTTCTCAGAAGCTCAGCTTCGTTTCCGCTGCCGCCGTGCCAGATGGGTCCCACGGTATGTATCACGTACTGTGCTTTGAGATTTCCCCCGGTGGTTATTGCCGCTCTGCCGGTGGGCAGTCTTCCCTGCCGGGCCACGATCTTCTTGCATTGCTCCAGTATTGCCGGTCCCCCGACGCGATGAATTGCCCCATCCACCCCTCCGCCGCCCATCAAGCTGGGGTTGGCGGCGTTAACCATGGCCTCTGTAGCCTGCTTTGTGATGTCCCCTTGAATCACAGACACTTTTGTCTTGTTTACTTTCGCCTCCATTTTCCCTCCTTGCTCGAGAATAACCTAACCCACAGGTTGTGCAACTGCCCGATCCATAACACACACAGGCATGTTAAGAAGACAAAAGTAACACAGGGGAAGAAGTCGAAGCAAATGAGAGCGCGTTATCAGATTGTGGAGATTGAACTGTAGGCCGGGCGGGCAGGTTGACGCATTTGTCTATGGTGAGGTAGATTAGGACGTGATGAAGGCTGTTATCCTGGTTGGTGGTGAAGCCACCAGGTTGCGTCCCCTTACCTGTAGCACTCCCAAGATAATGATCCCCGTATTCAACCGCCCTTTCTTTGAGCACCTAGTTGGCTATCTGAAAAAGCACAGTATTATTGACATAGTTCTCGCTGTTGGGAAGTCACCCGAGCAGATCCAGGACTATTTTGGCGATGGCAGCAGGCTCGGTGTCAGGCTGACTTACTCGATAGAGAGTCCGCCCCTAGGAACAGCCGGAGCAGTGAAGAATGCTGAAAGATTCCTTGACGATTCCTTCGTTGTCCTTAACGGTGACATCTTCACCCATATTGACCTGGGCGCAATGGTGCGGCTACACCGCGAGAATAAAGCTGTGGCCAGTCTGGCTTTGACACCGGTAGAGGACCCTACTGGTTATGGAGTGGTGGAGACTGATAGCGAGGGCAGGGTCAAGTGTTTCATAGAAAAGCCGCCCCGAGACAAGGTAACTACGAACATGATTAACGCTGGCATTTATATCCTGGAACCGGATATTTTGAGTCACATCGCCCCCAATACACACTCCATGTTTGAGCGTGATGTTTTCCCACCGCTTCTGGAAAAGGGACAGGTTGTATATGGTTATCCGTTTCGGGATTACTGGATTGACATAGGCACGCCAGATAAGTATTTGAAGTTGCACCACGATTCACTCCGGCGCTATGTAGGCAATGAGGGTATTAGATTTGAAGGGGAGAGCTTTGTTCACTCTTCGGCCCGAATTGAGGCGCCAGCAATAATCGGCGAAGGCTGTTCTATTGATGGTAATTGCGTAGTGAAGGGGCCTGTCGTTCTAGGGGCAAGATGTCATATAGAAGAAGGCGCAGTGGTGGAAGGGGCGGTGCTATGGCAGGGCTGTCAAATTGACAGGAGAGCCAAGCTGAGAAATTGCCTGGTTGCCTGCCGTTGTCATGTCGGTGAGGAGAGCAAAATTCCGGATGACTGCATTCTGGGTGATGATGTGCTGGTTGGCAGAGGAAGTGAGCTCTCCAGCGGAATGAAGATCTGGCCAGGCAATACTATCGAGCAAGGTACAATTTCGCCCTGAGACTGGGATTTAATCTAGCGCCCGGAAGTCACTGGGCCTCTCGAAGGCGCCGATAGACTCCATTCTGGTTCAGCGCATCGCCATGAACACCACAGGGTTTTCGCGGGTGCACTTAGTGCAACACATGGTATTTGTCGATGTCTCTTCTTATGACGTTCACGAACTTATTGGCCTTCACCTTGTTTAGCGGAGGATTAATGTGAACAGGAGAGGGCGATTCCCCGTCCTTGAGAATCCCCTGGTTAGTCAACTCCGCCATAATCGCCTGCTTCACTTCCTTATCACACAAAGGTGAATGGTAGATGGTGCTCATAGAGGACAGCAATATCTCATTGAGGTGCTGATTTCCTCTCTCTTCATGCAGGTGGGGGTTTCTGGTCTCAATTTGCAGTATATCTATTCCTTGCTCTATCACCTTTGTCGCTTTCGTTGGCAGGATGCCGCCAAAGTTTTCGAATAAAGATATTAGCTCCTGAGATTCGACAGCATATCCTGATGCAAATGGCAGGATTTCCGCCAGCCGCATACTCAGGGCGTGTTCACCGGCATTGGCCGTTGTCACGACCTCGGTTTCAAACCCGGTCTTGGTAGATATCAGGCTATTCAAATACTTGTTGGTGATCTCCGAAATCCTTCCCCACTTTCTAAAGTATAGCCCGGCAGAGATCTTGGGCTTATACCTCCACAATATTCTCACCATGCTGTAAGGAGACTGTGCCAGGCTGAAGCCGGCGGCATAGTTCCTCACATACTCCAGCACCGAGCCCGGGAAGTAGTTGTCAGCATCAATGAAGCCGACATATTCCTTGCCCGCTGCCTTAGCTACCAGCAGTCCTATTATCATGGCTTCACCTTTGCCATTACGCACTAACCCATCTTCATCCAGGAGGTCGTCATAGTCAGCCTCCATGGCTGCTTGGGCGATAGCAGGGTCTTTCTGATGAATGATCAAGGCCTGGCGAAGGGTAAAACGACAAAGCTCGTCTATAATATCGCCTTCCATTCTAAATCTGTCGACCCGTTCCCGCTGGCTGTTGGAGACTACTATTACCAGGCAATCATGGGGCACACCGCTGATTACTCCCTCCAGAAGCCTCAGTTTCTCGTCTTTTGTTGGGATGACGATTGCCATCCTGTCCTCAAAATGCCGAATCGTCTCCTCCTCTATCTGTCTTACTCCTATTGTGCTACGGAAACGTGGTCTTCTTTTCATCCCTGAGTCCAAGGATATCACCCTTTGCACATGACTCATTCTCACTGAACCAAAACGTTCTGTGTACCTCGGGCTCTCAATAAACATGGCCTGATCCTTCAGCGCATAATACCAGACTTGTGGTTAGTGGCAAAACTTGTAGGCCAATTTGTCACCTCGTGAAAAACAACGTTTACAGGGGCTCCATATTTGGTCAGGGCGTTCCCGAGCCGCACCTCAACCTCCGAATACTTCTACGATCGCTTTGCTCCAGCCCTCAGGACCAACCCCCCGGACCCTACGCAAGTGGGGCACATTCATGTTTTCCCAGCTGTGATCTCTCTTCTGCACCAGGATGGGCATATCAACCTGCGAAAGCATCGGTAAATCATTCAAACCATTGCCCAGGCCGATCGTTCTTGTCTCCCCCCACATTTTGCGATACAGATCACTTAGAATCTGCACTGCTCTCCCTTTACCACCACCTCCCATGACGTGACAAAGCCGTCCTCCATAGGACCAGCTGAGACCTGCTTCTCCGAGCTTTACCAGAAACTCACTCACGCCCTTCCCTGACATATCGAACTGAACTGGTTCATCGTATTCTCTTTGCTGGGCAAGTTTAGCGGACTCCACATCCAACCCCGTTATTTCGGCCACTTCAGCGGCACTCATATCCCCAAAGCCTTTGAAGTGGAAGTCATTCTCCTTGCCGATTTTGGCCAGCAACTTCCTGACCGTGCTGCGGGGGATTGCCAGCTCGACGGCCAGAAGGTCGTCCACAGTCTTGTGATAATCTAAGGGAAAGGGGAAGTAGGCGCGGGGGATGAGAATGGCGCTTCCGTTTTCCACTATAAAAGGGTGAAACAGCCCCAGTTTCCCTCGATACACTTGCTGCTCTGCCCTGGTCTTGGCTGAGCAAAACACGATAGGTATGCCGTTCTTCATAAGCCCGTTTATTGCCGCCAGCGATTTTTCGTAGGAGTAAGTTCTGGAGTCCAGAAGAGTGCCGTCCAAATCAGTAAAGACTAGTTGGTTCATTTCGTTGTGCTCATCTCCTCTCGCTTTCTAGTCGCGTTCGGAAGAGCCAGTCGCCCGATTTGTTGGGCGGTTATGCTCTGACTTCATCGGAGTATCTGCAAAAACCTGGTGTACCTAGACATTGAACAAGAAGGTGACTACATCTCCGTCCTGGATCATGTAGTTCTTGCCCTCTGTCCTGAGCAGGCCTCTTTTTCGCGCCTCAGCGAGATTGCCGCAGCTCCCCAAATCACTATAGCTGATAACCTCAGCCCGGATAAACCCCCTTTCCATGTCGGAATGAATCTTGCCTGCCGCCTTTGCTGCTGGAGTTCCGCCGGGGATAGCCCAAGCCTTCAGCTCGGAGGACACTGTGGTAAAGAAAGAAATCAGTCCCAGAAGACTATAGGAAAGGTCGATGACCCGGTCCAGCGCCGATTTGCTCAACCCCATGGCTTGCCGGAATTCCCTGGCTTCGGCTTCGCTGAGCTGAGCTAGCTCCATCTCCAGCTTGCCGCAGAGACCGACCACGGCAAACTGGGGGTAAAGGGAACTTATCTCATCTTCCAGTTGTGAAGCTTGCGGTATTTGTTGCTCTCCGATATTAAGGACTACCAGCATGGGTTTGGCTGTAAGAAATTGATAGTTAGTCAACATCTTGAGTTCTTCCTTAGCTAGGCCCTGAAGTCTTATTGGTCTATCTTTCTCCAACTCCGCGTTGATCTTTTGCAGCAGTGATTGTTCCTTTAGATAGGACTCCCGTTCTGCCGGCTTAGCTCCTTTCAAGCTTGTCTGCAGTTTTTCCAGCCTTCGCTCCATAATAGCTAGATCGAACATTGCCAATTCTAAATCCAAAGAAGCCATGTCTCGTCTTGGGTCTATGCTTCCTTCAGGATGGGGGACATTGTCATCTTGAAAAGCCCGGACCACCTGGAGGAGGGCGTCAGCAGTAGTCAGGTAGCTCAGGAATTCTCCCCCTGCTCCTTCTTTGCCGAAGCCCCTGATGGAACCGGCAATGTCTATATAACTCACCTCCGTGGGAACGGTCTTCTTGGGCTGGAATATGCCTGCCAGCGCTAATAGTCGAGAATCAGACACTTTGGCCACGCCAATATTGGGAGCTAAGGTCGGGGAATAAGCGGCAACTTCGGCCTTACCCCCGGTCAAGGCATTGAAGATAGTCGTTTTGCCGCTCTTCGGTGTCCCGATAATGGCAACCTTCATAATTATATCGTAGCATATTTCTGGCTTTGGGCGATTGATTAATACATGTTGTTATTCCAGGCGTTCCACCCAATGTCATCGCGAGCGAGGCGTGGCAATCTCTTGCCCATCCCCCGGGACTGCTTCGGCTGGCTTCGTCAGGCTGGCAACGGCGGAGCGCGGCATCCTTGTGAGGTGAAGCTCTGAGAGGCACAGGTGCCACCCGTAACCGCTTGCTGTGATAGAATACGAGAGAGATGCTCTATATTCTTTATGGCCAGGACGATTTCTCCCTTGGCCGAGCTTTGGAGAGAATCAAAGCTGACTTGGGGGATCGGGAAACGGTAGCGACTAACACCACCAGGTTAGAGGGTCGGCATCTAGCTTTAAGCGAACTTAAGAACAAATGTGATACTGCCCCCTTTCTGTCGTCGCATCGCCTGGTTGTGCTTGAGGGATTATTGGGGCGTTTTGAGGCGAAGCCAAGCAAGTCAAGGTCACGAAAAGGAAGATCGGGTAACGGGCTGGGGGAATGGCAAGAACTGGACTCCTACATCAGGCAAATGCCCGAGACTACTGCGCTGGTGCTGATTGACCGAGAGGTGAAGGGCAGTAATCCTCTATTAGATAAGCTTTCGCCATTAGCTGAAATAAGATCTTTCCCCTTATTGAGAGGCAAGGACTTAAAAGCCTGGATACGACAACGGGTGAAAGGAGAGGGCGGCCACATCACCCCACAGGCCGTGAATCTGCTCGCTGAACTCATCGGTGGAGACTTATGGGCGATGGAGGGAGAAATTCAGAAACTGCTCCTTTATGGCCAGGAGCGCCCTATCAGCGAAGACGATGTCAGACAGCTAGCAAGTTGTGTCCAGGAAGCTAACATCTTTGGTTTGGTAGACGCCGTGGCTGAAGGTCGGACCGAGTTAGCCCAACGGACACTTCATCGGCTATTTGATGAGGGTGTCCCACCGACCCATATTCTGGCTATGATTACCAGGCAGTTCCGGCTGATAGCATTAGCCAGGGATTTGGGAAAGAGTCTATCCCGCTTGCAGATTCAAGATAGGCTGGGGCTGAAACAAAGCTATGTAGTAGATAAAACGCTGAGCCAGGCCAGACTGTATGACTATAGGGGCGTACGGCGGGCATACGACAAGCTTTTGGAAACCGACCTAGCCATCAAGACTGGCAAGTACAGCGATAAATTGGCTCTAGAGCTCCTGATAACTGAACTTGCCTGTCTGAATCCGTGAGTAAAAGTCCTGGGCATACTGAAATAGGAAAAGGGGTTGTGGCAGGGAAGCGAGATTTGAAATTCAGTTTGGAGGTGGTATTAGCATGAACAAGTCCTCTGACCAAGGCGAGGCATTCATCCCTGTTCGCTATGAAATAGATGTCACGGTGGAAGAGGCAAGGCTTGGAACTCACAAGATATTGCCGCGGCAGGGCAAAAAACTGGAGGTGAGTATCCCAGCGGGAGTGAAAACTGGCAGCGTAGTGAAGCTAGTCAATGCTCAACAGGTAACAGATGGCCATCCGGGAGATATTCTCATTCAGGTCAGGGTGAAAGAACAGAGAATAGCTGCAGGAGTCATTGAGATTAACGATTGTAACTTCGAAAATGAGGTCTTGAACTGCAGTTTACCGGTCATGGTGGACTTCTGGGCACCCTGGTGTGGACCGTGCCGCATGATTGCTCCCATAACTGAAAAACTAGCGGAGGATTACGAAGACAGGCTCAAATTGTGCAAGCTGAACGTCGATGAAAATCCGCAGACAGCTTCAAAGTACCAGGTTGTGAGTATACCTCAGATACTATTCTTCAAGAATGGCGAGATCGTCGATGAAAGCACTGGTGCGGTACCTGAATCTGTGCTTCGCTCGAAAGCAGAATCAGTATTACAGAAGCAATAGACCCTTCAAATGGAGCAATTGAATCGAAATCTGAATCTGTCCGTTGGTTGAAAACCGCTACGGGAATCACTCTGGCGCCTTGGGGATACAATAGCTGTTTTCTGTTGAATTGGGCAGCGTGTGCCCTGGCATAAAACAGGAGGTCTGCAATGAAAGCATGTGAAGGACGAATTGGCCGGGTTTTTGTGATACGGCTGGAGGATGGAGATGTTGTGCCCGAATGTATCGAGCGGTTTGCCAAGAAGAAACGGGTGTCTGTGGGGCAGGCTATTCTGGTGGGTGGCACTGCAAATGGCGACGTCGTTGTCGGCCCGAGACGTTCGGAAGAAAGGCCGCCTGAGCCGATGCTACTGCCCGTTGACGGCGCACATGAGGTAGTGGGGGTGGGTGTGCTCGCTCCGGACGAATCTGGCAAACCGACTCTGCACATCCATGCTGCTCTAGGACGGGCTGGACAGACCATGACCGGTAAACTGCAGTTCAAGACCTCATTTTCG
>CAYFSE010000094.1:0-2125 GCA_964345725.1 uncultured Dehalococcoidales bacterium | reverse complement strand
ACTCCCAGTTCCTCAGGTTCCAGATAGTGGCTGCCGCTGTAGTATATGGTATCAATTTCTTGCGCATTAACAAAACCGATGATATCAACACTGTGTGTGGTTCTTATAGGCACCTTATTAAGCTCATCTTCCTCAAAGACAACATACTGGTCTTTACTGTACTCGTAGCCCCGCACCGTCTCTTTGATGCTGAAGTGCTCATCATCTTCAGCGCAGTAGAGTACTTGCTTGGGACGATTAAGGCATTTCTTGTGCAGGTAGTGAAAGCTCGGCGTTTTAGTCTCTGTAGCTACTGACATTTTCACCGGTATGGCCACCATGCCGAAACTGATTACCCCTTTCCAGAATGCTTTAGACATGTTACCCTCTCCTTAAATGAACCCACGTTAGTCTCTTTTTCTCTCGGCAAAATCGAGTGGACTGTTCATTGGTGTCATACATTTTAAAAATCATTATTTTTAATTTTATCATACAGGCCTAGAATCATATAGCAGTCCATTAGCGGATGAGTTTAGACCCAAGCGACATTTGCCAAGGGTCCCCTTTTATTAAACGATGAACGAAAAGCCAATTTGTTATCTAGCCAAAATCACGCTAACATTAGACTAAGGTTATATCCATACCTCTTTTAGCCTGCTCCCCTTGGGGGGATTGAAGTGTACACAAAGAGTATTCATGGTACATCAAGGGAAACAGAGGCCTTATTCTCGGTGATAATACCTACGCTCAACGAGGCAGAGACTATCGGCGCTTGCCTTTCTAATATAAGGTCTATAGGGCCAAACGTGGAAATAATTGTAGTCGACGGGGGCAGCTGCGATGCCACCACTGCCGTGGCTGAAAGGTTAGGGGCTAAAGTTTTGCACGCTGAGCCCTGCAGAGGGCTACAGTGCAACTGCGGCGCCGCAATTGCTTCGGGAAAGGTCCTTGTCTTCCTGCACGCTGATACGATATTGCCAAATGGGACTTTTGATGAGCTCTCCAAAATCTTTAGTAAGAATGAGGTGGAAATAGGCAACTTCAGGATTACCTTCCATGTCAAACACTGGTTTCTCCGTCTACTAAGTTTCCTCGCCCGTTGTGACCCTGGTCTTTTCCGATTCGGTGACCAGGGCATAGTCATACGAAAATCGCTGTTTGATGACCTAGGAGGTTTCCCCAGTTGGGCGCTGTTTGAAGATATGGCGCTTGTTCGCAAAGCTCGAAAGAAGACCCGGATCCACCGTTTCCCTCTGTCGGTCACAACGTCGGCCCGTCGATTCTTGAGGAACGGAATCATCCGACAACAACTGATCAACGTTTACTACACCATCCAGTACATGCTTGGGGTACCATCCTGGAAGCTCGCTGAGAAGTACTATAGGCATAGACTCAACTTATATGAGGTAAGTCTGGTGATCTTTCTACGTTTACCTGAATCGGGAGAAGTCAAAACACGCCTGGCGGAAACGATGGGAAATGAGGCGGCGACGCAGTTCTATCGCCAGTGTGCTGAGCACCTGCTTAGGGAAGCCGAAAAGCTGCCGTCTAGCATTGCTAAGCACATATACTATACACCAGAGAAGGACCGGGAGAATGTGCAGTGTTGGGCTGGCATGCGCTTCCGTCTCCGGCCGCAGGTCGGTGGGGACCTCGGCGAGAGGCTCAAGGCGGCCTTCCGCGACCAGTTCCAGAGGGGGGCAAAGAGAGTAATTATCGTCGCCACCGATGTGCCGGACCTGTCATCATCGGACATTGAAGAGGCTGTTTTCGCTTTAAATGGAGCCGACCTGGTCATCGGCCCAAGCACAGATGGCGGCTACTATCTCATCGGCATGACCGAATCCCAGCCGGCTCTCTTCGACCATATTTCATGGAGCACGCAGATAGTATATGAGCAAACCCTAGCCGTGGCAAACGAACTGGAACTCAAGATTTATACCTTGAGGAGCCTTGATGATATCGATACCGAAGATGACCTCCGCCGATGGGAGGCCAGGTCAGGGGCGGAAAAGGCGAACGCAAGACCCTGACAGGAGAATGAAGGCAGGTTGAAAAATGGCGGACGGTGATTTCACAGCTAAGTTGAATAGAGCCGGGCTGACATTCAATCCGGTCTCCATTCAGACCTTATGGGTCAATATAA
>CAYFSE010000093.1:0-29303 GCA_964345725.1 uncultured Dehalococcoidales bacterium | reverse complement strand
GTTCGGGCCGCGCTGCGGCGCGCTAGTCCAAGGCCTGGCCCTGCATTTATTGTTGGGCGGGCCGGGACGAATCATCCTTTCTGTCACGCCGAAATCAAAACGCTAACGCACGTATCTTATAGCACGGAGCGTACCGATTCTTGGCGTGGAGAATGGTCCCGGGGTTGATGCCGCCCCGAAGCTATCTTCGCATAGTCAGACGCGAAGCCCCGTGTCTTGACAAACTTGTCGAAGTGAGGATATTATGTTTCTTGCCGAATATAAATGGAAGAGAGGTGATGACAGTCTGGTTTTTCCTGAAACGCGCGTATAGGGTGGCATATTCCACAGATTGGTCCAGACACAGTCTTTTTGGGGAAAACTTGCCTGCTACGAGAGTTAACAGTGCGTACAAAGCGAGTGTGGGCTGGCATTGCAGCTGGGTTGCTGTTACCAATATTGATATTGCCCCAGATGGCCCTGGCTGATCCAGCGGCCATTAGCCTTTCCCAAGATTCCGGGTACTGCGGCGATTCGATCGAAGCAACGGCGACCGTTGACTCTGACGGCATTTATCGTATTTGCTGGAATTCTCGCACACCCGCTAATCTCAGAGAGACGTTCGAAGCGCCTGGAGCCGGGAATTACACCGTCCAGTTCCTCATCCCCGAAACTGTGAAAGGCACCTACAGCGTCTTTCTAACCAGGGAAGACTATTCCGAACTGGCGAGTATAGATTTTGTGGTCATCCCCTCCGTCGAGAGTGACCCCGATGAGGGACCGGTGGGCACGGTAGTAACCTTCAGCGGCTGTGGTTTTGCGGCCTCGCAGGACATCCGGGTTAGCTTCTTGGGGACGGCAAGTACGGCTCAGAGTAATACTGCGGGCGCCTGGACGCTATCTTATACTGTCCCGGCCACGCCGGCTAGCGGCTACACCTTCGACATCGAATTCGAGGAAGGTACGGTGTGGTACGATTTGGTAGGCAAGTATTTCGAGGTGACTCCCGAGATCACTGCGCCAGGTTCGGGAGCGGTGGGGCGGACAATTCAGGTGACGGGTACGGGCTTTGGCGATGACGAGGAGAACATCAAGGTCATCTTGAGAAGGCAAGGGACGACCGTTGATGTTGTGGCGAAAGACAACATCTCCGCCAATCAGAATGGCTCGTGGGAGGCCACCGTCGTTGTTCCCGCCGTCCAGGGCGGTAGCTACGCCATTGACGCATCAGGACCGTTGACCAGGGCCGGCGATGTCCCTGATGTCAGCTTCACATTGGGTGCCGGGATTCTGGTTGAGCCAACCTCGGCCTATGTAGGCGATACGATTGCCGTCACCGGCGGCGGTTTTGTAACGGGGGAAACGGGCATCAGGGTTACCCTTGACGGGCAGACTGCGGCCGCCGGGATCACGGCTCACTCAGATGGTACCTGGGAATCCTCCTTTACCTTGCCGGCCAGCACCTACGGCAGCCATACTGTTTCGGCTTCCGGTGACGTAACGAGGAATGCTGTATCGGCTACGCTCAGCACCCGGGCCAGAATAGAAAACTTCAGCCCGACTCAGGGGGCTCCCGGGGACTCAGTTAGCCTCATCGGCAGCGGTTTCTCCAGCAACCAGGCAGTAACCGTGACCATTGGCGGGATTAGCGCGTCAGGGAATATGCGGACCTTGTCCAACGGTGATGTTGCTATCAACTTCCAGGTGCCCAAAGGGAGCATTGCGGGCAGACAAGCGCTGGTGGTGAGTGATGGGGGTGGAGCTACAGCTTCGGCCGACTTCACGGTGACACAAAAGGTTCTGGCGACGCCGCAGCCTATCTCGCCCCAGAAAGGCAGCACATTAAGGTCGGGGGAGACGACCTTTCGATGGGGGAGCATAACAGGCAGCAACAACGTCACCTACGTATTGCAGGTAAGCGACACTGACAGTCCCACCACCTATGTTTGGAGCAAGTCAAACATTGGCACATCGAGCTACACACTGCCCGAGGAGGAAGCTTTGCCGGAGGGTACCTACTACTGGTGGGTCAAGGCGGTGGATAGCTATGGTAACCAGAGCCCATGGTCGAATTCTAGCTCGTTCCGCGTAGCCCCGATTCCCACCTGGGTATGGGTAGTAATAGGAGTAGTGATATTCCTCGTGCTTATGGTCGTGGCCTATCGAGAAACAAAATTCAGGGTAACAGAATAATGGGAACGAGCGGGTACGCAACCACCTACCACAGTCAAAAGGCAACAAATGCCAAAGCCCAAATGACAATTAGGAGGAGCTCTAGAAGCTAAGCATTTGCGTTCCAATTGTAATCTGGATTTTGATGTTTGGATTTGTTCAGGATTTGAGGGTACGTGGCGCATCGTAAGGAGTTTAAAAGTCGGGTGCCGTGAAATATATATGGAGTGCCATGAAAAAGGGCAATATCAATTCTCTCTGGTACTCTGATGGAGGTGAGACAATATGGGCTGTTTAACGATCTTCCCGATAGCAACGGCCATGGCGGTTCTGGCGCTGAATCTTGGCAGTTTCCTAGGCTTTTTTCTGACTTCTTTCACAGCCGTGATTACATCACTGGGTGGTTTGCTAGGTCTGTTGCTGCTATTGTGAATCCGAAGTAAGGTGTGTTCGACACAATGAAAAGGAGCAAAACAGATTCCTCTCGATGCTCCAACGAGGATGGAATGATATGGGGCTCATAATGGGTCTGGGGATAACTCTCGTGACTTTGACGGGTCTAGTGATGGGTATAGGCACGGGCATAGTTACGGCCGTGATTGGTTTCATAGCTCTCCTGATGGTTTTGATATAGGTCTCAGGCAGAGTCTTGGACACGCCATGCAGGAGAGCAAAATGGATTTGTGTCGATGCCCTAAGGAGAACAAGACCAAATGATGACCTGTGTGGGGCTACTGGCAGTAGCCACGGTTATTCTTCTCGTAGGTTCCTTACTGATTCTTGCCCTGATACCGACAGCTCTGGCCATCTTCCTGCTGGCCGTCGTGCTGACAATAGCAGGCATTATTGTCGTGTGGCGCTGGGTCTATCCCTGGCTGGTGCGGATGGGAAGGTGGGCAGCCCAACTCAGAAACATCATCTTTCTTTTCGTGGTGGTGGTGGTGGGAGAGTTTGTCCTCAAGTATGTTCTTGATCGTGCAGGTATCTCCGTTCCGACTGTCTCGATACTAGGAATAGAAGTAACCGTCATAGGTTTAGGGGTCCTATCTTTCGCCCTCTTCCTGCTCCTATTGGGCTTGGTGGTATGGCTAGTGCGAGGGTGGCGCTACACTTGGCCTCCCGCCAGAGATGTCTTCTGGGACAGTTGTTTTCGTATTGCTGCGTTGCTCTGGAAAATACTGGTGGGGATTCCTTTGGGTATAGTCTGGTTTTTCTACCACCCCCCTCTACGCTGGCTGTTAGCAGCTCTCCTGTTTTACCTCAGGGGGGTTTCGGCCGCAGCAGCCTGGTTTGTGTACAACCACCCATTGAAGGGCATAGCAATGGCCGTCCTCTTCGTTACACGGCTAATCGCTCGAGTTGCGGCCTGGCTTCTGTACAGCTTGCCTGTACGCTGGCTTGTAGGGGCGGTAGTTTTCATCCTCAGGTTGGTGGCCCGCCTAATCAGTGCCGTCATCTACGGCATTTGGTCATGGTGGCCGATCAAAGGCACTAGAGAGACACTAAGGAAAGGGTTAATTGCCCAGAGCAAGTCCTATCAAGACTATAAGTATGCCTAGAATGACGATACCGGCGCCCCCCAGCAAGCCAGCGACGTCCATATGAGAAAAGAATCGGCCAAATATCTCCTTGCCAAAGGCCGCCATTCGCGGCGTCAAGCCACCTGCTTCCTTAGATGATTCCGGTTCTATTTCGGGAGGCTCTCTATCAAACATCGGCAGTACCATTTTTCTCCACTCACGTGACTCTCGATAGACTACACCAGCTATTATTATGCCCACGATTACGAAGAAAATCCCCAAGACCAGCACCAATGTGGCTAGACTAAGGCCGAGTATCCCACCTGTGTCCATTTTCAGTTCCTCTTGCCATCAAGTTGGTTTAGTGATCCCCTGTGTCACTTTGAGACCCGACCTGTCGGGGCGAAGAATCTCAGTTCGAATTGGACCCGGACCCACAATCGAACGCTCACACGTCAAGCAAGCCTCAACTTGTTCTAGCGTAACATAGCTACCAAATGGTGTCAATAGCTTGTCCTCGGTCGCTGCCTTGGTCATACATCAGCTCCTTTCTTCCAGTTTTCCCGGTAGCACCGAAGGTATTATTGGAGAGTGAGGTAGCTTGAGGACTGGTAAGGACGAAATGCATTGCGAAGGTTCTCCCAGTTTAGCGGCTCGTCTGTCAGTTCGGGGATGGTGAAGCAGCTATCCTTCAGTTCGTAGAATTCTTCGGTATGCGCAAGGTCTGCTCTCTCTACATAGCCATTCGATTCAGGTGAGTCCGGTGGAGGCACGAACAACTTCGTGTTTCTCTTCAGACATAGTACAGGTATTACAGAGTCATTCTATTACATATGTCTCACTGATCTATCTCAACTAGGTGATCCAGAGGCGTCATTGCCAATCGCGATCTATCCCCCCGTAATAATCCCATGCTCCACCAAGACATTGCTTCGTCCCGACAAATCGGGACGCGCAACTACACGATCGAAGTGAGATTGAACCTGCCTGGCGGCAGGGGAGGCCTGTATAATGTGCCAATCTGGCACATCTTTGTGTCGGAACAAGGGGTGAAACCGATCTCATGCCCAGTCCTTACCCTGGACTACTCTATTAGTTCGTCCAGCTTCCTATCACGACCGCCCGATGGGTAGTATTCGAGCCCCGCCCGATGTTCCGGGTCTGCCCCTACGGTATCCATTGTGCTATCAACCGCCTCTTTGACTGTCATATTCCCGGAACATAGCTGTGTCACCAGATAGGCAGTAGCTTCGTCTACGTAATACAACTCGACGCTGCCATTCCAGGCAACGTAGACCGAGGCTCCTTTGTCAACAAATGCTGCAGCCAGGTCTCTCAAAAAAAGCCCGGAACAGCCCATCATTATGACAACTGCATGATCAAATTCCCCTTCCATGCTCTCCGTGATGAATTTCGGGGGTATGCCAAACACCATAGGATAACCTTCACCAACCCTGGCCATAAGCAATCGGTCATTTAGTTGTTCGGGAAGATATTTCGACTGGCTATAGTTTTCATTCGTAAACAGCAAGGTCTTCACAATCACTTCTTCATCTTCCTCAAGCAGGCCGGAATGAGCCCGAAAGATGATGAGCTTGTAGCCCTGAGTTGGTAGCTGGCGGTAAAGATTGACCGTAATCTCATCACCCTGGTAGAGGTCAACTTCGAACCCGTAGTCCTCTAGCTCCTCGGTGACGTTTGTGACAAATATCTCGTTTTCCCTTAAGCTCGAAAGCTGATCAACGATTACTGCTTTGAGTTCTCCCCCGTTACTTGGGGACGGCTGCCCCATGGGGTAGAGACGGACAAAGACGACAATGCCGACAATGCCCAGCGATATAAGCAGCCAGGCAAACCAGGGCAAGCTCCTCTTTCGGGCTTTCCCTTTGCTCTGTTTCTTAGCCTTCGCTTTGCTCAAGGTTCTGCCTGAACGTCTTTCCCTCACCATGAGCTTGTTCTGAGCGCCGACTCGCCCGGGTCAACAAACTTGCCTGACCATCCTCTATCGGCGGCGGCGACAGAAAGACCTGTGCCTTGTGCTACCGCCACACATTTTTGCGGTAAGACCAAGGCTGAACGGTGGCTGACCCGAACCAATTACCATCGATCATTCTACTAGCTCCTCCAATGTTTTTCCACCGTTGTGTGATCCTGGGTCGTAGTAGTATGTGAGCTCCGCCCCGTACTTAGGGTCTGGCCCAATGACATCCATGGTGTTATTCACTGCCTCTCTAATAGTCAACTCCTCAGAGCATAACTGGTTCACCAGGTACGGGGTAGCACTATCCACGTAATATAACTCCACGCTCCGGTCCCAGGCCAGATAGACCGAGGCACCTTTATCAATAAATGCTCCAGCCAGGTCTGGCAAAGCGATGCCCGAGCACCCCATCATTATGATAACGGTGTCATCAAATCTCCCTTCCATGTCAGTGGCCTGGCTCACCACGCTTTGGGCCCTGACGAATTCCGGAGTTATCCCGAACATCATAGGACAACCTTGGCAGGCGCCGCCCATAACCAGTTGCTCATATACCTGCTCGAGAGCATATGTTGACTCGGTGTATTCCTCATTAGTGAAGAGTACCGTCCTCAACATTACCTCTCCGTCTTGCTCCAATATACCGGAATGGGCGCGAAAGATGATGAGCTTATAGCCATAGGTTGGTAGCTGACGGTAGAACTCAACCGTGATGTTATTGCCCTCGAAGACGTCAACTTCAAAGCCGTAGTCCTCAAGCTCCTTCGTGACGTTTCCGATAAAGTCCTGGTTTTCCTGCAGGCTGGAAAGCTGGTCAATGATTGCTGCTGTGGCATTACCCACGTGATCAGGGGAGGACTGGCCGATACGGACCAAGACAACAACGCCCGCAATGCCCAGCGCTATGAGTAACCAAGCAAACCAGGGCAGGCCACTCCTTGTAGGCTGCTCCTTAGCCGGTTTCCTAGTCTTTGTTCTCGTCAAAGCTTCAGCGCGGGGCCTGTCCCCGCCCCCCCATTTCCCTTCACCTGCAACAATTGCCCGGACTCATTATAGGTAAGGTCGGCATCTCTGATGAGCCCAGAAAGCAAGCTTCTGGGCACGTGGCGCTAGTGGCTACGAACAAAGAGCGCGACCGGTGGATTATCCTCGCAGCACACGATAACATGGCTATATGTTTAATGGTCTATATATTAGCGAGCCTTCAAAAAGACTTCAATAACCTGGCTCGGTTTAGTAACCGGCAATTTCATGTGGCTGTTTTACCTAAGCCCATACCCTCACACTTTGTCGTTGCAGGCAACGGCCTATCGGGGCGTGGCTGTCTCTGGAATTGAGAGTCTATCTTAAGCGTAAGGGAAAAGTCCCCCTGCCAGATCGCTTTGTCGCTACGCTCCTGGCCACCACAGAAGGGGAGTCAGCCGGGCAATGACAAAGAGGAGAGCCGGTGGAGTAATGCCTGGCGCTAGCTCAAGGTGAGTTTGATGTCCCACGTTCTGCCATTGTCTGGCTGTTCTTCCCCGGCGGTTGCCTAGTAAAGAGGGGAATACCTACAGCCGAAATTATGACAGTAGTCACGATAACCACTATCGCTATTTCGGGATAGAGCCGGGCATTGGGAATGGCCGCGGAAGCAACTATTTCAGCTACCACGGCGGTGGATAGCCCTCGTGGCAGCATGGTAGCTAGTATTCCCGTTTTGGCAAGCAAATTCCTCTTTCCTATAGAAATAGCAGGGACGACAATGCATCTTGCCCCCAATAGCACTAGCGACAAGATGATGCTGGGCACAATTACGTTAGGATCGTCAAAGGCTATCATCAGTCCCAAGTAGGCAAAGAAGAATGTCTTCACTACAAAGTATATTTGAGAGTGGAACTTCATCATGGTATTGTGGATCTCGATAGTCCTCTTAGTGCGCATAAATCTGGCAAAATCCATGCCGTTTCCAAGGATCAAGCCAAATACGATAGCGAAAATAGCTCCGCTACCCTGCAGACTCTCTACGGCCAGATAAAGTAAGAAAAGGACAGCCAAGGTCAAGATATCGTCGTATAGCTCGCCTTCTATGAACGTGAGCACCCATAGCCAGACAAATCCGGCAGCGCCGCCAATTCCTAATCCTATCAGGAAGCGCATGCCAATAGCTCTGGCAATAGCAGGACCCATATCCCCAGCCGCTCCAACAGTCATTACTTCCAGGATAACCAGCGCAATCACAATCACCAAGGCACCGTTTATGGCGGATTCTATACTTAATAGAGACGAGACCTCTGGAGCGACTTTGGCCCGCCCGATAAGAGGCATTACAATGGCAGGACTGGTGCCAGAGATAATTGCTCCAAGCAACAAGCTATCCATCAATTCCCAATGAAGAATGTAGTGAACAAAGGCCGCCGCCGCGATCATGCTGGCCCCGATGCCCACTAGGGCCAGGGCTATTGCCCTGGGCGCGCTGGATCGAGCCTGCGAAAACTCCAGGCCCAAACCGCCGTTAAAGAGAATGACGACCAGGGATAGATTGGCTATTACTGGCGTGGCCAGGCCTACCCAGGCTGGATCTACAATATGTAAGACGTGCCCCGCTAGGTACCCTAAACCGAGTAGCACTATTATGTCGGGAAAACTTATCTTCTTGAAAAGGTAATCCCCTATGAATCCAATAATGAAAAGAATTCCCAGAAATCCTAGTATCTGTATAGCTGTCATCCTCTACCCGCCCGATTAGTCAGGAGCCAGCCACATCATACTCAGCCCCTTCCATAAAAGATAGATGTCATACTGTGCCGTCTCGTCTCCAGCTTCAAAAAAACTGCTGTGCAGATTAACGCAATCCCTTCCGATGATCCCAGCAATACTGCGTTGAATTCTATCCTGCCCTGACAAGATGGATATATCCTCTGCCTGTCGCAAGTCCTCGAAAGGGATAGGCTACATCTTTTCCGGAGCGGACATGCCCATGAGGCGAAGGACTTTGGCTAGCACCGTCTGACTTGCCTTGACCAGCTTGAGGCGGGCACTAGTCAGCGCCCGGTCCTGAGAGACAACCCGACATTGCTTGTAGAAGCTGTGAAACACGGTGGCCAGATCCTGGGCATAGTAGGGGAGGTGGTGAGGCTCAAGATTAACTGCCACCCGTTCCACAATCTCGGGGAGGAGTATTAAGCGGCGAATCAAGGTTAGCTCCGGTTCGGTGGTCAGCAAGGAAACATCGCCCTCACTGAAGTCTATTTCACGCTGTTTGGCCAGACGCAAAATGCTGGCAATCCGAGCGTGAGCATATTGGACATAATACACAGGATTGTCTGCTGATTGCTTCTTAGCCAGTTCCATGTCGAAATCCATCTGGCTATCGGCGGAGCGAGATAGGAATATGAAGCGGCACGGATCCGGGCCGACCTCTTCTATCACCTCCTGTAAGGTAACGATATCGCCGCTACGCTTGGAGACCTTGACTATCTCCTCCCCACGCCGCAGGGTTACTAGCTGGCAGATTATCACCTTGAGCTGCTCAGGGTCACATCCTAAGGCTTTGAGCACCGCTTTCATGCGAGGGACATGTCCTTGATGGTCAGCCCCCCAGACATCAATCACCCTGTCGAATTTGCGCTCCAGAAACTTGTTGTAATGATAGGCAATATCCGAGGCAAAATAAGTGGGAGAACCATCGCCGCGTACCAGGACATTGTCCTTATCCTCACCCAAAGAGCTCGACTCAAACCATGTAGCATTCGCCTTTTCAACAATATAGCCGCCGCTCTGGAGCAGTCCCATAACCCGGTCATATTGCCCGCCCTGGTAGAGACTTTTTTCTGAGAACCAATTGTCAAAAACAACGTCTAATAGCTCGAGGTCGTGCTTAATTGTCTGCAGCATCCTGGCCATCCCCACCTCTCCTAGCTGGGAGACTGCCTCGGTGTCGGATAACGACAAGAACCTATCACCCTGCTCCTGAATTATTTCTTTAGCCAGGTCGATCACGTAATTGCCGTGGTAGCCATCCGAAGGCATGGCCGCTTCCCTGCCCAAGCATTGCTGGTAACGAGCATAGAGGGAACGCCCGAAGTTAGTTATCTGGGTTCCCATATCATTTATGTAGTATTCTCTTTCCGCAGCATAGCCTGCGGCAGTGAGAACATTGGCCAAAGTGCTGCCCAAGACTGCACCGCGACCATGACCTACGTGAAGAGGTCCAGTGGGATTGACACTAACAAACTCCAGCTGGACGGACGTTCCCTTGCCCAGCTCAACATCCCCGTACATCTCACCGGCAGTCAGAACTGACTCCACTTCGGTACTCAGCCAGTCTTCCCGTAGTGTGAAGTTGATGAAGCCTGGAGGGGCAATCCAGATCTTGTCAACTTGGGGCGGCGGCGCTATATGCTTGGAGACCTCTTCGGCTATAGCCAAAGGAGACATCCTCATAGCCCGAGCCATCCTCAAGGGCAAGCCTGAGGCAAAATCGCCGTGTTCAGGATTCTGGGGATGTTCTATGAGCACCTCGGGCAGGGCAGCCGCAACCAGGGCACCTTCTTGCTGTGCCTTCAATACGGCTTGCTGCAAGCATCTAGCCAGTTCTTGCCTGAGCATGACTGAATCAACTGCAACGAATGTGATGCTAAATTTAACGGGTTCTTACCAAAACCGCAAGATTCGTCTGGATCTAGCTCCACTCAGCGTCTTTAGACCATGCTTCGCTCAATTGTTGACGTAAAGGTTGATGGTCAGCCTTCTTCAAATCGGGGTCTTTTTGAAAGAGAGTCATTGCCTCTCGCCGCGCCAATTCCAGACTGCGTAGATCGGTCAGTTTGGCAAGTTTGAGGTCGGGCAAGCCGCTTTGATGGGTGCCGAAGAATTCCCCGGGACCCCGTAGTTCCAGGTCTTTCTCAGCCAGGGCAAAGCCGTTGTGGACCTTCTCCATCAGACGGAGGCGCTCCCTGGCTTCCGGCGAGAGCTTTTCCGGGATAAGCAGGCAATAGCCTTGCTCTTTATCTCGCCCCACCCGCCCCCTGAATTGGTGGAGCTGCGATAGACCAAAGCGCTCAGCACCCTCTACTATCATGACTGAGGCTCTGGGTACGTCAATGCCCACCTCTACGACCGAGGTTGACACCAGAACATCCAGCTCCCCGCTTCGGAAATGGCGCATTACCTCTTCCTTCTCGGAACCAGGCATTTGACCATGGAGCAGTCCCAATCTCAAATCAGGGAAGACTTGCCGGGACAGTCGCTCATATTCAGTCGTGGCGGCCTTTGCCTCCAGTATTTCGGATTCCTCGACCAACGGGCAGATGATGAAAGCTTGCCTGCCATTGCTGACCTGCCGATGGAGGAAGGTATAAGCCTTTTCCCTATCCTGTGGCTCCAGGCACTTTGTCTTCACCACCTGCCGTCCCGGGGGCAGTTCATCAATAACCGAAATGTCCAGGTCTCCATAGAGCGTCAGCGCCATAGTTCGAGGAATAGGCGTGGCCGTCATGACCAACACATGAGGGTTGAAGCCCTTTTGTCTCAGAGCGGAGCGCTGCAGTACGCCAAAGCGGTGCTGCTCGTCTATCACCGCCAGGCCTAGTTTCTTGAATTCTACCTCCTTTTGAATAAGGGCATGAGTACCAATAATGATATCCACTTTGCCCTGCCTGACCTCGCTGCGCAGCCTTTCTTTGTCAGCGCCGCTGAGGCTCCCGATCAGCAAAGCAACGGTCAGCGGTCTCGACAGAAATGTCGTACAGCGCCTCAGAGTCCCTTCGCTCGGCTCTGAAGACAATTCCTGGCCGTCAACCTGGGACAGATAGTTACATATATTGGCATAATGCTGCTCAGCCAGGACCTCGGTGGGCGCCATTAATGCCCCCTGGTGACCGTTGGCCGCCGCTACCAGGAGAGCCAGAGTCGCAATTACCGTCTTGCCGCTGCCTACCTCTCCTTGAAGAAGACGTGACATAGCTTTTGGTTTCTTGAGGTCGTCCAGGATTTCCCGCAAGACCCGCTCTTGCGCTTGGGTCAAGGTGAAAGGCAGGCACTGCAGGAATCTGCTGATAACTTCCTGATATATACGAAAGGCATTACCAGGTTGACTTTCCTGCCAATTTCGCTTTTTGGCCAGCACGCCCAATTGGAGAAGAAGCAGCTCATCGAATGAAAGCCTCCCCCTTGCCCTTGCCGCCATCGTCTGATCATCAGGGTAATGAACTTGAGCAATGGCGGTGGTGAGATCCAACAGTTGACAGCGGGCCTCAATCTCCGAGGGCAGAAAATCGCTCAACTGCCAGACATAGCCATCGACAGTCTCCTTGGTCCATTTTCTTACCTGTCGGGGATATAGGCCTTGGGTAAGGGGATAGACGGGGACCAGCCGCCCCGTGTGAATAAGTTCTTTATCCCCCAGCAATTCCCATTCTGGGGATTCGAACACCTTGTGCCCCTTGAACAAGCTAACCGTGCCGCTGACTACTATCCAGGAATTAGTACGAAAACTTTTCGCCAGATAAGGCTGATTGAACCAGACCGCTCTAATGTTTCCCGTCTCGTCGCCGATAATTGCCTCTGTGCCCTGCCGGTTGCCCAGAGTAGCCACTCTAGCTTGCCAGATTGTGCCTATGATAGTCTGCTCTTCCCCCTCTACAAGTTCCGAGATGGGTTTCTTTTGGCTGTAATCAACATAGCGCCTGGGGAAGAAGTAGAGCAAATCGCGCACCGTCCGGACGTTGAGCTTGGCGAATTTCTTTTCTACGCTGGCCGAGATGCCCTTGATAACAGTTATGGGCGAGTCCAGCGGTGCCTTTCCCTTCTGGCGGGGCTCAGCCGCTGCTGTTCGACGGCTGACCACTGACTGCTGACTACTATTCGTTTCACTCGGCTTTTCCAGCTTGTTCAGCCAGCCAAAAACACTTGCTACCCATCTCTTGCGCTCATGCATGCTGTAAGAGCCATAATCAGACCTGGCCAAATTGAGTTCGTCGAAAGCCCTCAAGATCCGCGGGTCATTGATACCCTGCCTGATTTGCCCGGCCTGTTTGTGAAGATACTTGTCCAGGCCGCCGATTACTGCCCTGTCGGTGTAACCCTTCCGGCGCTCGAGCTCGAGAACGTTCCGTAGTGAATCAACTCCTGTCACTTGTATTCTGCTTCAAGTACGGAAACAGCCCGAACGTGAGGGCCAACAGGAGTTCCCACCACAGGGCTTACCTTGGAACGATAGGTACACTCCTTGGGCACTACGTCCTTAAATCGCTGGACCGACAGCTCTCGCTCCTCAGTGGTAGTTGCATCGTCAATACCCATCGCTTCTATCCGGTCGAATCCCTTCACAAAATCTACCAGGAAATCCATGGCCTGAGCTCGATTGCGGCAGCCAGCGATAGGAAACGCTGCACCGTCTTTTATGCCCAGCACTGGATTTACTTCTAGCACGCCGCCCAAGAAAGCCTGTGCCTTGCCCACACGCCCGCCTCTTCTCAAGTATTCCAACGTATCAAAGGTCATTCGTATATGAACCTTAGGAATCGCCTTCTTAACCTGGTTGACAATCTGCCCCAGATTAGCCCCTGCCTGAGCCATCTTAGCCGCCGAAATGACTAGAAGCATCTGTGCGCCCGCTCCTGCCTGAGAGTCAATAACTTCAATGCGGCAATCCTTTTTGACCGTGGCCTTGCCTTGCACTGCCGTTCCATAAATGGCGCTGAACTTCTCCGATAGGGTTACAGCCAAGATTTCCTTAGTCTCCTCCCCTCATGTGGTGAAAATCTGACCAAAGTGAGCCGGGGATGCGGCGGCTGTCGTGGGGTGAATTTTGCTTGTCTTCAACTTCTGGTAGAACTCCTCTGTGCTCAGGTCGACGTTATCCCGGTAGGTCTCGCTGCCGAACTGGACGTACAGGGGCACCACAGTGATCCCCAGCTCCCGGGCTAACTGCGGGGTAATGTCAGAGCAGCTATCAGTTACAGCCTTGACCACTTACCCATAGCTCCGCCGCAAACTCTATTCCAAGGAAATTATGTAGTCGTAGTGAGGCTGGCCGCCGTGAACTACCTCGACCTCACCCTTGTACCGGTCACGAATTCCCTGAGCAATCTCTTGAGCTTGAGCGCCCTTGATTTCCGCACCGTAATAGACGGTGATTATCCCGGCCTTGTCAGCCCCACCCTTGCCCAGAGCTCCGAACACAACATCCGCTGCTTTATCAGCGCCGGCTATCAAATCTTGGTCGTTCAGAATGGCTATGAATTGCCCCTTCTTTATTTCCAGGCCGTTCAGACGGGTAGTACGCACTGCTCTAGTAACCTCTATAGCTTTTACTCTGCTGATTGCTTTCTCCATAGCTCTGGCATTCTGCTCCAGATTCAGGTCATAGCCAAAAGCCAGGAATGCCGCTATGCCTTGGGGAATACTTCTGGTAGGGATCACCTTCAGGTTTTTGGAGGTTAAGGACTGGACCTGGGAGGCAGCCGACAAGATGTTCTTGTTATTGGGCAGTAGGATGATGTTGTCTGAAGGTGCCGACTCCACAGCCTGTAAGAGTTCATGAACGCTGGGATTCATCGTTTGACCGCCAGGTACGATGATTATGTTACCTAAACTATTGAGTAGTTCGAAGAACCCGTCTCCGGTGGCCACTGTAACGACAGCGATATCCGCCCGAGGCATTCTCTCCCGCTGCATCTTGATGAATTACGAGTATTGGTCATCAATGTTATTGATAGTTATGTCATGCAGCTTTCCCAACTTTGTGGCATATTGCAGGATTTCACCGGGCTTGAAGCTATGGATATGGACTCTGATCAGAGTATCGTCACCGGTGACTATCAGGGATTGCCCCTTCTTTTTGAGGCCTTTCTCGATTTTGCCCATATCAAGGTCCTGCCCATCCAGAACAAAATTCGTGCAATACCCGTGAGGTGTCTCCAGCCGGGCTGGCATCTGGGCTACCCTGCGCACCAACTCCTTATCGGCCACAACCAGACGGGGCCTCCGATACTGCATCTTTTGTGACTCTCCCTTGAGGAGTTGCAGGGCGCCGTCCAGCAAAATATATAAGCCTTGCCCACCAGCATCCACCACTCCAGCATCTCTTAATACTGGTAGCAGGCTGGGCGTCCGGGCTACTGAGTCCTCAGCCCCCTTTACCGCGGCCCCCAGTACCGAGACCAGAGCAGTATCATTTTTGACTGCCTCTTGAGCAGCTTTGGATGCGTCTTTCAGCACTGTCAGGATGGTACCCTCAACAGGATTGGCAATCCCTTTGTAGGCAGCTCGCGAGGCTCCGGCCAGTGCTCTGGCAAAGTCCCCGCCGTCGAAATTGGTCTTGCCCTCCAGCCCTTTAGCCAGACCTCCAAAGCATTGGGACAGGATGACTCCCGAATTACCCCGCGCTCCCATCAAGGCACCGTGAGCCAGCGATTTGGCTACGGAAGAAGCCTCTCTGTGTGAATTGGACTTAACCTGTTCCAGGGCAAACTTCATGGTGAGCACCATGTTTGTCCCGGTATCACCATCGGGGACAGGGAAAACATTTATAGCATTGATATCGGGGGCGCTTTTCTCCAGCCAGGCAGTTCCTGAAGCGAACATCTCCTTCAGGGTTTGACCATCGGCTAAATCAGTTTTCATTCCGCCCTTTCGCCCGGGCTGTTGGTTGTGCTATCATTATGCGAATTCAGGTAGAAAGAGAAGTTCCTGTGAAGTGCGAAATTTGTGGTAAACAAGTCAAGTTTGGGCACAGTGTAAGCCATTCCAAGCAACATACCCCGCGACAGTGGCTGCCTAATATCCAACGAACTACGATTATGGTAGAGGGAAGAAAAAGAAAAGTCAACATCTGCACCAGATGCCTCCGCACCCAGTATAAGGCTGCCCACTAGCATCAGCCTCACCCTGAGATTGCTTCGTGGCTCTGCTCCTGGCAAAGACACATCACACTATTGCGAAATCAAGCCTGTCGATACGAAGAATATCAGGATTCTATACGGGGCAAGGCTCCTACCCTCGGTGTCAACTACAACTCTGCTTCAAATAGTATCCCCCTCTCCTCAAAGCCGCACTTCTTGTAGAACTTTCTGGCTTTGTCATTTGTCTTCTCGGTGCTCACTTCAATTTCACAACACCCGAGTCGCTTACACCTCTCGATAGTAGCCAGCACCAGTTGCTTGCCAACGCCTTTCTCACGATATTCCTTTGTCACAACAATCTCATCAATTGTTGCCGACGGACCTCGGTGCAGAACCGTCTGCCTAATCGTGAAGTGGATGAATCCGACCGGAGCCTCCTGTGCCGTTGCCATCAGGAAATGTGACCCGACATCGTTCAGGAGCTGTTCGCACGTTTCGAGGGCAACTCCGACATCAATGCCTTCAGTATAATCCATAGCGTTTATCAGTTCCGCCAGTAATTTCTTAATCGCCGTCAAATCAGATTTCTTGGCTTTCTCAATGACAATATCGTTCTTTTGTGTCATTTGGATTTCCCATACCTAATCTCTGATATTGTTCAATTTCTGTGCGGTTGCCCCCCTCAGTCTTCGTATCGCCACGCTTATCCCTTCCTGAGCCTCGAATATACTGTTTCCCACCACCAAGACATCCGCACCTGCCTTGACTATGTCGGGGGCATTGTCCGCATTAATTCCACCATCAACTTCTAGCTCCACACGCAACCCCCTATCATCGAGTATTTTGCGTATACTCGCTATCCTGGGCAGTGTTTCCACGATAAAAGGTTGTCCGCCGAACCCCGGATTAACACTCATAACGAGAACCAGATCCACATGAGCGAGAAACTCCTCCACTACGGCCAACGGAGTAGGCGGACTTAGGGATACTCCGGCCTTGGCCCCCAGCTCTTTTATCAAGCGGATTGTGGCGTGGAGGTGGGGAGAGGCTTCCACGTGCACGGTGATAATACCGGCACCGGCCTTGACGAAGTCGGAGACATATCGCCCGGGGTGCTCTATCATCAGGTGCACATCCAGAGGCAGAGTGGTCACTCGGCGGATTGAAGCCACCACGGAAGCCCCGATGGTGATATTGGGCACAAAATGCCCATCCATGACATCTACGTGGATATAATCAGCCCCAGCCCTGGCCACCTCGTCAATCTGCTCACCCAGGCGCGCAAAATCAGCCGAGAGGATCGAGGGCGCCAGCTTGATCATTTCTTGATCAGCCTCCTGGCTCTTCTGAGCGCCTTCGCCACCTGTTGTGGGGAGGTGCCGCCAACCACATTCCGCGCAGCTACCGATGATTCTGAGGTTATATCATAGACGTCGCCTGTGAAGAGCACGGAGGCCTCGCGGTATTCCTTCCGCCCCAGCTCGCGGAAATTCTTGCCTTTGCTCACGGCATATTCGCTGAGTTTGGCAATCACCCCGTGGGCTTTCCGAAACGGCATGCCTTTCTTCACCAGATAATCGGCCAGGTCCGTAGCCAGAAGGTAGTCTGTCTTCATCGCCTGAGCAATGCGCTCGGCGTTCACTTCCATAGTCTGCAGCATCCCAGCAAATGCTTCCAGGCTGGTCTGCAACGTATCCACACTGTCAAATAGTCCTTCCTTGTCCTCCTGCATGTCGCGGTTATAGGCTAGAGGCAGAGACTTCATGGTGGCCAACATGGCCATGAGGTGGCCGTACACCCGCCCGGTCTTCCCCCTTGCCAGCTCGGCCACATCGGGGTTCTTCTTCTGAGGCATTATGCTGCTGCCTGTGGTAAAGGCTTCGCCAATCTCTATGAAGCCGAACTCGGCCGATGACCACAGGACAAGCTCCTCAGCTAGTCGGGAAAGATGCATCATGGCTATGGCCGCCGCCGCTTCGTATTCTATGACGAAGTCCCTGTCGGAAACGGCGTCCAGGCTATTGCTGCTCACCTTGCTGAAGCCGAGTTGCCGCCCCAGGAATTCCCGGTCTATGGGATATGGGACGCCAGCCAAGGCGCCGCTGCCCAAGGGCAGGATGTCGGTGCGCCGCAGGCAGTCCTGAAACCTTTCCTTATCTCGCTGGAACATCTCGAAATAAGCCAGCAGGTGGTGAGCCAGGAGAATCGGCTGGGCCTGCTGCAGATGGGTATAGCCCGGCATGATGACGTCTTTGTTCGCCTGAGCTAGCTCCACCAGCGAAGTCTGTAGAGCCTTCATCCTGTCAATGGTCTTTCGCGTTTCCTCCTTGACGAACAGCCGCAAGTCCAGTGCCATCTGGTCGTTCCGGGAACGGGCGGTATGGAGCTTGCCTGCCACCTCGCCTATCTTCTCAAACAACCTCGCCTCGATGTTCATATGTATGTCCTCAAGCTCGATCTTGAACTGAAACTTCCCCCGTTCGATTTCCTTCCGGATGGAGTTGAGCCCCTTTATTATCGCTGCCGCCTCGCTCCCCGCTATTATTCCCAGCTTGGCCAGTACTCTGGCATGCGCGATGCTCCCCTCGATATCCTGACGGTATAGCCGCCGGTCAAAGGGAATAGATGCCGCGTAGTCCGGTGCTTGCTTATCAACTCTGCTGAGGTTATGAGAGGATTTTTTCAAGGACCTAATCGCTCCTTCCCGTCTTCATGGGGCGAACCAGTAGAAGGGCCACTGCAGCTATAGCATAACATATCGTAGACACCAATGCCGCGTCATTATACGAACCGGTTGCTTCACGGAGCCTGGCCCAGATCAAAGGTCCCCAACCCCCAATCAAGCCGTAGCCAAACGTGAGAATGCCGAAAAGGGAGCCCACGTGCGCCCTGCCAAAAAGGTCGCCCAGCAGCGGAGCATACAGGGGGACTTGTAACCCCGTGCCCAGTCCCACACCAATGGACAGCGCCATCAGGCCAGGCTGACTATGTACTCCTAACCCCCCGTAAAGCATCGCTGCCGTGGCAATTACCAGACCTATGGGCATCACCCACTCCTTTCCATATTTATCACCCAGCCAGCCGCCTGCTACAGAGCCAACCATCCACGCCACCGCGAATACTGTGGAAAAGATCCCCGCAGTTGCCTCCGGCCAGCCCAGCTCTGTGCCCCAGGTTACTCCGTGGGCCGCCAGTCCATTAAGGCCGATGTTATACACAGAGTAGGAAGTGAACAACAGCAGAAACTGGGATGTTTTCAGAGCGCGCTTTACATCCCACGATGTCTCTACGGATGCCGCGGGGTCGGCGGTGGGCTGAGATGCCTCGCCGTCGGGACGCAGTCCCACGGACTCAGGGGTATCACGGATGACGAGCAGTGCGCAGAACATGATGAGGGCGCCGACAGAAATACCCAGGACCAGTGAAGTGTGGCGCCAGCCATAGGAATCTGCCATACGGGTCATTAGCGGCATGAATATGGCGATGCCCAGCGCCCATGCGCTGCCGGTGACGCCAGCCACCACTCCCGCCCGCTTGACAAACCACTTGCGGATCGTCGCCATGACCGGGACATAATGGGTCATGCCCACCGCCAACGCCAAGAGCACTCCGTAGTACAAATACAGTTGCCAGGGTGATTGGGCCGTGGAGAACATGACCCAGCCCAAGATGGTGATGGCGCCGCCAACTAAGAAGGTCTTCCGGCTTCCGATCCTATCAACCAGTATGCCGGAAAGAACGACAGACAGGGCGTACAACCATATGGCGATGCTCTGGGCCAGGCTTATTGTCTCCAGCGACCAGCCCAGGTCATCCATGATGAATGGCAGGAAGGCAGCCAGGTTGTATCTGCCGAGAGACGCGACAGCGTCTATCACAAACAGCCCCACAACTACCCACCATCCGTAGAATACGGGCTGCTTCTTGATCAAAACGTCACACCTTCGCTGCTTTCAAGGGTTTTGGCTTCGGCTATTATACTTGGTTTGGCCAGCATTTTTAACGGAGAGAATAGCCTCGCGTCTCATTGCCGGTAATTAGTGATATAATTGAATCAAGAGGTTAAGAACAAAGGGACGCTGACATAGCGTGATGTGGGATATGAAACAGAGCGCGGTCGATCGATCCTGAAAGGGGGAGTGCGTGCGTGTTCTTAAGGTCATCTACGTCCTGGCAATAGCGGCTGCACTCATCGCGCTTGTCGTCGTAGGCGTCGAGACTTTCTATCCTGCCCCCTCATACCCGGAATATGATCCGCCCAAGGCGGAATATGATAGCACTGAATACCAGGAGTGGGAGCAAGAGTGGACGAACGCTGTCGCAGCCTACGACGAGAAAGCAGAGGTACATGACAGGAACATCTTCTTGATTGTATTACCTTTAGGGGTGGTATTTGGCGTCGTGGGCACCTTCATCCAAAGAAGGACGAGCATCTTCGGGGCGGGCTTAATTCTAGGCGGCCTGGGGACGATGATATTCGCAGTCACACCTTATGACCTGGGCAACATACCGAAATTCATCGGCATTGCTTTCATCCTGGCTGTGCTCATCTTCGTGGGATATAAAATCTTCTCCTCCCTAAGAAGAAGCTAGTGCGTTTCCGGGCACGGGTCATGATCCGCTCAGTGTAGCCCGGCAAACAAAGTCAGACCTGCTGCAGGTAGGATATTTTGTGACCGGAGTATCTCGCTCACTCGCAGAATGATAGGTTGACAGGTCGGAAGCCAGGTATATATCATCTGCACAGCACAATAACCAAACAGGAGGTCTAAGCATGCCGGTTATCCGTACGCCAGACGAACGTTTTTCCAGATTATCTGATTTCCCTTTTGCGCCCCACTATGTCGAAGTTAATGGACTGCGCATACATTATGTGGATGAAGGCGAGGGAGAGACCATACTCTGTTTGCATGGCGAGCCCTCGTGGTCTTTTCTATACCGCAAAATGATTGCCGCTATGTCCGGTAAGCACCGTGTTATAGCTATGGACTTCATTGGCTTCGGCCGGTCTGATAAGTTCACGGAGCGGGAGGCATACTCCTTCAGGATGCACTTGGGCACGCTGAAGGGCTTCATCAAGGCCATGGACCTCGAGCAGATAACTGTGGTAGTGCAGGACTGGGGTGGATTGATTGGTCTGGCTGCGGTCGCTCATATGCCGGAACGCTTTGCCCGGCTGGTTATCATGAATACGGGCCTGCCCACAGGCAAGGGTCAGCCCAGCGAAGCTTTTCTCGCCTGGCGTAAGTATGCTGAGACCCATCCCGACCTGGAGATCGGACAATCCATGCTTGGCGGCATGGCCCACCCCGAGAAGATTACTGAAGGAGTCACGGCCGGCTATGAAGCGCCGTTTCCCGACGTTAGATATAAAACCGGGGCCGCCGTGTGGCCCTTGCTCGTTCCCATCACCCCTGACGACCCTGCCTCCGCTGAGATGCGGCACGCCCGGGAGGTCCTGTCTACGTGGGCTAAGCCTGCCCTAGTCATGTTTTCTGATAAAGACCCTATTACAGGCGGCAGTGACAAATTCTTCCGCTCTCTTATACCTACGGCCAAAGATCAGCCGGAGATTACCATCAAGGACGCCGGACACTTTCTCCAGGAAGAGAAGGGCGAGGAAATAGCTCAGCATATACTGGACTTCATAGAAAGAACGCCGATCACCTAGTGCTTCGGCCATCATAGCCTGCCCTGCCGGTATTTCTAACAGGAGTAGCAACCTCCCGCGTCATTGCCAGCCGCTTCTCCGTCCCGTCGTCATTGCGAGCGAAGCGCGGTAATCTCCGGAATTGGGTGGATTAGCTCGAATCATATTCGGGGACACCGCGCGCGCCCGGACTTCTTGGCCCCGTGCGCGGGCCTGAGCTATGTCAGTCCTACTGAGTCATGGACTCTTCGGCATGTCTTCTGGCCGCCGGGTCCCTGGCCCTTACCACCAATAGTCCCATTACAAAAGCGAGAAGCGCGGGTACCAAAAAGGGCGTGAGTGTTACCATTGAATTCCCCGTATAGTCGGCTACGTAACTGGCAGTTATGGGACCGAGTACCATTCCGATATCCGCCATGACACGGTAGACTCCCATAGATGTGCCCAGTCTATCTTTGGGCGCCACGTCAGCAGGCCAGGCAGCGATGGAACCCTGCAGACCCGTAGCCAGACCGTAGAAAGCCATAATGCCCATAAGGCCGGCCCAGTTTCCCTGCCATGGAATCAATAGCGCGGCAACGCCGCTCAGGAAGAGGCACGCCATCATAGGTATTTTTCTCCCTACCCTATCTGAGAGCCAGCCTGAAGGGAAAGTGGATATAGCCGTACCGACAGCCGCCGCCGTCAGCAATACTCCAATTCTATCCTCCGTCAAGCCTAGGTTAAGAGAGGCGTATAACGGAACAAGCGTCCCGCGGACGCCCGTCCTGAGAAAGAACAGTGCCAGGACCGCGCAGTTCACAAGCATGAACGAGCGATTCGACAGGATACCTAGGATGTCCTTCATGCGCATTTTTGAGCCTGCAGCCTGCGAAGAGTCTGCCGGCTCCTTCAAAGGTAACGTGGCAATCAGGCCGGCCAGGCCGAAAACTGCGTATGCAAAGAAGGGGGCGCTAAGGCCAAAACGGGCAGCGGCATAACCGCCGACGGTGGGGCCGAAAGCGGTGCCCGCGAAAACAAGTCCTGTATACAGAGACATATAGCGACCCCTCGAGGTGCCCGCACTTACCAGCGCAACCCAGGTTGTTGCGGCGGTCATGTAGAGAGCGGAACCTACCCCTCCCACAATACGTGCGAGGATCAGCCCGGCATAATTACTGGCTGTGCCGGCCGCGATTGACGATACGATTATCAGCACCAGCCCGGATACCATAATTCTCTTCCTACCGAGCCGGTCTGCCAGAAGACCGGCCGGTATATCCGTTACCAGGCGTGCTAGGGCAAACGCCGATACCGCCCAGCCGACCAGGGCTACCGGGATGTTAAATGAAAGCGCATACTGGGGGAGAACAGGCGAAATAACAGTGACACCCAGTATAACGAAGCCGGAAACCAGTGACAGGTTCAGGATCACGAATAGCCGCTGCTTCATCTACAAAAGACCAATTATATGCGTGTCTCACAAGTAGTTGTCAATGAGTGGTTTGCGACGTATGCCCGACGAGCTCAGGAGGAGCAAGGCGAGTAAGTACCCCGGCGTATACGAGCCTCCACAAGCAAAACACCTCGTCTGGTATTTCGGCTATTACAGCGGGCTTTGCCAGTATTCTCAACAGAGCATCCGCCTAGAGTGCGAGGACATCGCCCCTGCCTAAACGTCTTGAAATCCTGGGACGCCACGTCAATCAGGGTTACCCACAAATCAGGTGTCATAGCACCAGAATACAGGCCAACTGCCAGGGGCTTCCTCATTGCCGCCAAATTGATAACAGAAACCGCCGATGATAATATGCCATCGGGGTCGTTAGGGAATCAGGGCCCTTGAGGGTTGAACCGCGCAACTATTAACATAAGAAAAGAATGGAATTGATTCCGTTATTTGAACGGTACCCGCTGTTGCGGGAGAAGCTTGCGCATGTAGCGCTCGGTGAATTTCCCACGCCTGTGCAAAAGCTAGAAAAACTAGGAGCTCAGCTAGGTGTCAGCCGACTCTACATAAAACGGGATGACCTGAGCGGGAAACTCTACGGTGGTAACAAACCTCGAAAGTTAGAGTTCATCCTGGGCAGTGCCCTGCGCTCTAAGGCAAAGGAGGTTATGACCTTTGGTGGTGCCGGATCGAACCACGCTCTGGCCACTGCCATATATGCACGACAGATCGGTCTGAAGAGCATCTCGATGTTAATGCCCCAGCCGAATGCCCGGTATGTTCGTCGCAATCTACTCATGAGCCAGTACTGTGGTGCGGAATTACACTTGTGCGGGACCGGCTTAGAATCTGTAAGAAACATGCCGCTGGTTTACACTGCGGCCACATATCAGCTTCTGCGGCACAGACTGAAAAAAGGCCACCTTCCCTACTTTATCCATCCCGGCGGTTCTTCCCTCCTTGGCGTTGTCGGATTTGTCAACGCTGCGCTCGAGCTAAGAGAACAAATCGGGGGTGGAGAAATGCCGGAGCCAGAGTACATTTACGTCGCCTGCGGTACGATGGGTACAGCGGCCGGATTGATTCTCGGACTCAGGGCAGCCAGGCTCGGCAGCCGGGTGGTCTCGGTACGGATATGCGGTGAGAAATTCGTCAATACCAGAGCAATGATCAGGCTCATCAACAAGACGAACTCTTTACTTTGCTCTTTGGATGCTTCTTTCCCTAAATCGAAGTTCTCTGAAACTGATGTCGATATTAGACAAGATTATGCCGGCAACCGATACGCGCTCTTTACAGATGAGGGGATGGAGGCAGTATCCCTGATGAAAGGGTGCGAAGGAATCAAACTGGATGGCACCTATACGGGCAAGACCCTGGCAGCCCTTGAACACGACGCAAAGAATGGGAGCCTGCGAGGCAAAGCAGTCCTGTTCTGGAACACTCTGAACTCAAGGGATTTCTCAGATGATATATCCAGCCTTGATTACCATGTCCTCCCCCACTCCTTTCACCGTTATTTTGAAGAAGAAGTGCAGCCTCTTGACCGTGATTACTGACCTCATGGTTCTAGGGACACCACGCCAATCAGGCTTGTTACAAATCAGATATTACTTCCGCGGAATACGGCGAAATCAGAGGCGCAGATAAGCCAGCAGAAAATAGAACACCCCGAGTAACCTTAGTTGCTTCACCTGCCATTGTCCGGCCTGGCCCTCAGCTTACCTTGTACAGGTCACCACCTGCGCCTTTCAGCTTCCACCAGACCCAACTCTCATGCCCGGTTTCTGCTCGGCTACTCGGGACAATCATAATGCTAGGCCATACACCGAGCAATTGTCAACCCCCCATACGTACCAAGACATTAGTACCGGGTCTTCGCAATTGGTAGTCCCAGGGACACCATACCAATCAGGCCTGCTATAAGTCAGACCTTGTCTCTCCGGAATACCGAACTCACATCGGGTACAAATGGGTTGACAGGAAGCCGCCGGGGTCATATCATCTCGCAATAGTCGATCTGTCTGAGAAGGACTGAACCGATTTATGGGGGGAAGGCTGAATGCGTAAATGGCGGTACGTGATGTTGGGGGTAGTGGTGCTTCTGCTGCTCTATCTGTTATTGTGGCCGGTCCCGATAGATCCCGTTGGCTGGACCCCACGTGAAGATCCAGGCCTCACTGGACCCTATGACGTAAACAACGCACTGGCAGAGGCGGACCTATACCCTCTTGCCGGTGGCTATGGCCCGGAGGATACAGTACTTGGTCCGGACGGTCTGATCTACACGGGCCTGGCCGACGGCTCAGTTGTGCGCTTCTCACCCGAAAACGGTGGCACTCCAGAAACTATCGTCAATATGGGCGGCCGGCCTCTGGGACTTGAGTTCGATGGCAACCGGTTGTACATCGCAGATGCTTTCGTAGGTTTGCTCTACATCAACAATGCCACGGCAGCATCGGGCCACCAGGTCCAGCTAGCTACCGATGAAGTAAACGGGGAGAAGATGATATTTGTCGATGATCTTGACATAGCCTCCGATGGCACGGTCTGGTTCACAGATGCCTCCACCCGCTTCGATCAGCATGACTATGTTATCGATATCACCGAGTCAAGACCCAGCGGCCGCCTGCTCTCCTGGAACCCGGACACCGGCGAAACAACCGTCCACGTAGAGGAGCTGGGCTTTGCCAATGGTGTGACGCTTGGACCGGGCGAGGATTATGTGCTGGTGAACGAGACCATGCGCTACTGTATCAGGCGCTATTGGCTGACGGGCGAGAAAGCGGGTCAGACCGATACCTTTATTGACAACCTGCCGGGGTTTCCCGATAATCTGAGTTACAACGGCGAGGACCTCTTCTGGATAGCGCTGGTATACCCTCGCGACAGGACGATAGATAGCCTTATGCCCAGACCTTTCCTGCGCAAGATAATCATGCGCCTGCCCGAGCCGCTGCGCGTCAGTGAACCCGACCCGCTGGCTCTGGTCATTGCCTTAGACCACAACGGAGATGTAGTGCACAACCTGCAAGACCATACGGGCCACTACCATACTGTTACCAGCGTCAACGAAGCAGATGGCTTTCTGTGGCTGGGCAGCCTGATACAACCACATGCGGCCCGCATTGCCGTTCCGTAGGCAAATTAGCGAGAGGAGAGGAAAGCGCAGATGCAATATCGAAGGCTTGGCAAGCTGGACTGGCAGGTGTCGGTACTGGGCTTCGGAGCGATGCGATTGCCACTCGCTGGCAAAGAAGCAGGGAAGGTGGATGAAGCCGAGTCAATAAGGATGATGCGCTACGCCATAGACCACGGTGTGAACTATATCGACACTGCGTACCCCTACCATGACGGGCAGAGTGAAGGGATAGTGGGCAAAGCACTCAAGGATGGATATCGTGAGAAAGTAAAGGTGGCAACGAAACTCCCGGTGTGGTTGGTGGAAGACTCAGAGGATTTTGACCGCTACCTCAATGAGCAGCTTGAGCGTCTGCAGATGGAGAAGATCGATTTCTACCTTCTTCACGGGCTTAATAGCAAGAGCTGGCCCAAGGTGCGAGACCTGGGAGTTATACGCTGGGCTGAGGGAGGGATGGCTGTTGGGAGCTTCGACCATCTGTCATTCTCATTCCACGATGACTTCGAGGTCTTTAAGCAGATCGTGGACGATTACGACAACTGGACTTCAGCCCAGGTTCAGTACAACTATATGGACGTGGACTATCAGGCCGGCCGCCGGGGCGTGGAATATGCCGCCAGCAAGGGACTGGCGGTTGTGGTCATGGAGCCGATACGCGGGGGACAACTTGCCAAGCCACGGGGGCCGGTGGCCGAAGTGTGGGAAAGCGCAGCCCAGAAGCGCAGCCCCGCCGCATGGGCACTATTGTGGGTCTGGAGCCAGCCGGAGGTCTCGGTGGTTCTCAGCGGTATGAGTACTATGGAGCAGGTCGTGGAAAACGTTGCTCTCGCTCATAGCGTCAGACCGGGTATCCTCGGGCCCGAGGAACTGGCACTGCTCGACCGGGCCCGGGAAGCCTATAAGGGACTGGCCCCTATTCCCTGCACCGACTGTAGATATTGCATGCCCTGTTCCAGCGGTGTGGAAATCCCAAGTATCTTCCAGATGTATAACGATGCAATAATATACGAAGACTCCGGGGCGTCGCGGTGGGACTACGACCAGCTCAAGGAGGAGCAGCGTGCCGACCAGTGCACCAACTGCGCGGAGTGTACCGATGCCTGTCCTCAAGAAATAGACATCCCTGAGTGGCTGGAGAAAGCACATACATTTCTGGCGCCGAAGAAAGAATGCGAAAGCTAGTTTGAATTCCCGCTGTAAGCAGTCTGCACCTTCCTTCTGTGCCGGGCAAACATAGAATGTCGAAGTAGCTGGAAGCGAATTACAGGGATACCACACCAATCTGGCCTGCAAGAAACACGTCCCCCGAACACCTAGTACACTACTCAATGGTAGCGTCATCCAGATGTGATGCATTCGGCAAGTGTCACTGGCAAGACCACTCTTGTCCTCGTAGTCTGGGAGCGGTATAATTTGTCACGTCACGGACGAGAAACCACACTCCCTACTGCTGCCGAACAGTGTGTTTCTGTCATCGAGAGGAGAGATAAATGTCGGATCTGAAGACCGAATTCTTATGCACCATAGCCGCACATGTTGACTGGCGAAACGTCGTAGATTTGGGAACGACACCGCATGGCATACGGCAGATAGTATACATAAAAGGCGGTACATTCGAAGGCCCAAAGATCAAAGGAGTTGTGCTTCCTGGAGGAGGCGATTGGTTTGTTCGCCGGGCCGACCAGATGGTAGAGCTCGATGTTCGCTGTGTCTTACGCACTGATGACAATCACCTGATATATTGCTGCCTCAAGGGCATTAACGAGATGACTGCTGAGGCTGCGATCAAGGCAATCAGTGGTGAATCTATCGATTCATCGAAATACTACTTCCGGGTGACTACGGTAATTGAAACCGGATCCAAGAGGTATGACTGGCTGAATCGTATTGTTGCAATCGGAGTGGGGAACTTGATGCCGGCGTGTATGGAGTACAAGATCTACATGGTCCTATAAATATGAGGCATGTATCTGCCCGAAGTTTCAACTGCCACGGTCTGTAGAGTTTTGCATTTGTCCGCCTAATTGTGATTAAACTCTTCCGACCTCTTGGGAATTCCGGGGACACCATACCGATGAGGCCCACTACAAATCAGGTACTGTACCCGCAGAACACAACAAGGTGTCTCACGGGGAGATCGGGCTTCCGCAGGGGGTCACATATATCCATCTTGCTGGACGATATTCGCTACCTTAAGTAGACTAAATTGACACGCTCCAGACGCATACCTATAATCTTGACATCTTCTTTGTAGTGAGGAGGGTGTTGTGTCAGGTGAAGAGAACAGAGGCTTGGTGCACTGGGAAATCGAGGAGGTTACGATACCAAACGGGAAATCACCACTTGCAGTTCAATCGTGAGCTAGGCGCCAGAGAATGTGCTTTATGTCAAATCGACATCAGCATGTGGATGATCCAGGGAGTGGGGACAAGGCGGGTAGAATCGCCGGTTTCCTGGCGAATACCGTCCTAGGGGCGCTAGAGCACAATCTATGGGAACTGTGGTCCTGGTTTGGTCGGGGGCCTGGCTGTACGCTCTATGATGAGGCCGACGCACTTTGGTTTGACACACCAATCCCTACTCTGCCTTACAATGGCGTTCTGCGGTTTGCCGTGACTAGTGCCGTTGATCGCCGAATCGATTCTATAATAGAGCATTACCGGCGGCGCCGAGTGGCATTCCTTTGGGTGGTTCACCCCTCATCGCTGCCGAGCGACCTTGGCGAGCGGTTACATAAACGGGGCCTTGAGGAGGTTGAAGTCTGTTCTGGCATGGCAGTCAATCTGGCTGACTTGCGTGAGCCGCCGAGAGCGCCCGAGGGCTTTGAGATTCATGAAGTGGACGATGAGATGGCCACGAATCGTCTGATCGAATTTGCTGCCTGGCGCTGGCACGTGCCGGCAGAAGCCCGACCTCACCTCAGCGCGTACAACCACGTGCTCTGTATTGGTACGCCCTCGGCAAAAATACGCTGTTGGATGGCGTGGCATGACGGGATTCCTGTATCCAAGGTGGCTCTACACTGTGCCGCCGGAGCAGCGGGTGTCTACGCTGTCGCCACAAGACCGGAGGCGCGCGGACAGGGCCTAGCCAGCATCTTGACACTCCAAGCCTTGCAGACGGCGCGGCAGGCCTGGTATCAGTTGGGGGTATTGCACTCAACGCCTATGGCGAAGAAGCTGTATGCCGCGCTTGGCTTCCACGATGTGGCACCGTTCAGACTTTTTGCCTCGGAAACGATCCGTTTATAGAGCGCGAATTCCAGGGATATCGCCCTTCATAGGGTGAAGAACCAAGCCCGCCACAAATCGGGTGCTATTTCGCTGCAATACGACGAAACCAAGGGCGGAGATGAGGGTGTTGACTGAGACGTAGACTTGGACAGGCCGCCACTCACACGGGCAGCAAGCCTGCTTATTGGGAGATTTCAAACTGCGTCGAGGATACCCGGGCGGGGGAATAAGAATGCCCCGAGTAACCTCACTTCCTTCACCTGCCGTCGTCGGCCCCGTCCTCAGCCTACCCTGCACCGATCCCCGCCGGCACCTTTCAGCTTCCACCAAGCCCAACTTCTATACCAGGCCCCCGCTCGGCTACTCGGGA
>CAYFSE010000092.1:0-22480 GCA_964345725.1 uncultured Dehalococcoidales bacterium | reverse complement strand
GTGGTGCTAACACCCACAAATATAGAGCCAGTCAATTGGGTCATTTTTTACGGTGTTTACGCTGTCGTTCTATGGGTAGTCGCTTTGATTGTCATTCTAAAGTATGGTGATAGTCTCGCCAAACCAAAGCGCGGGACATGAATCCTCGTCTCAGCAATACCGGAGCAAGCAAAATATCTCAATTGGTATTATCGGTTACTGACTTTTGCTGCAAGCCTGATGCTACTATACAAAGACAAACATCCCGAACATAGTACAATGGCAGGTGTGGGCAACAGTTTTGTGTTTTGTCTCATTCTTCCGTGAATCTTACGAAGCTAGTGTAAATGGATGGGGAGGCGCGCTTGGAACCGAACTCTAACCGACAGAAACGATTTTCCAAGAGCGAAGGCCGACAGTGAAAAGCTGGCTCTTCTAAATTCAAAACCAAGAGAGCCTTGGCTATTGGAGCCCTAGCTAGATTTTCTTCCTGCCAGGAGGCGACGGTTCGTCGAACCGTAGTTCCACGCGGATGCAACTCTATACGTTCAGTTATATAATGAAGAGAGTCTATTATGGCCCGGCCTAGGTATTGAAAAGAACAGGAAACAAGAATAAAGGAGTGAACTAGGTTTGGTTTATAAACCAATAAGCGACTACGGTATTATTGGAAATATGGTTTCGGCAGCCCTAGTTGCCAGGGATGGTTCTATCGATTGGTGTTGCCTGCCCAGATTCGATTCACCCAGCATATTTGCTGCTATGCTAGATAGCGAGAAGGGTGGTAGGTTTGGTATAAAGCCTGCCTCGTACTTCCAATCCAGTCAATCCTATTTGGGTGATACCAATGTATTGCAGACGGTATTTCAAACTAGAACCGGCACAGTAACGCTCACCGACTTCATGCCGTGCTACGAAAGGGCTGATGGTAAACCCGTACAATTTGATGAAATCCATCGGATAGCAGAGTGCAACCAGGGGGAAGTCGACATTGAGGTCACATTTCAACCGAGACCAGAATATGCCACAGTCAATCCCTCTTTGGATATCACAAAGCACGGACTGGTAGTTGGAGGAGGCAGAGATTATATATCACTATCGTCATCTATCGCATTCAGACTTCTCGAAGGCCAGGCTACAGCTACTGCTAGACTACGTCAGGGAGATAGAATTGTCTTTGTGCTAAGATACGGTCACGACAGACCGCTTATTGGGGTCATCGACAACTCCCTGAACAAGCTTGCCCGAACAAAGGCATACTGGCAGAAACAAGCAGAAGGTTGTGTCTTCTCTGGGCAATATAGAGATTACGTAGTACGCTCTTACCTGGCTTTGCATTTATTGGTATACTCACCGACAGGAGCAATTGTCGCTGCACCTACTACCTCACTGCCGGAGGAGATTGGTGGTGAAAGAAATTGGGACTACCGGTTCACCTGGCTCCGTGATGCCTCTCTCACAATCAATGCCTTTTCGTCGCTAGGTCATAAAGAAGAAGCAGTCAGCTTCATGAAATGGTTACTCAACGTATGTGATAGGTGTGGCCCTAAAGCACAAGTTCTGTATGACGTTGATTTTTCAGATCCCCTCGATGAGAGAACGCTCGACGATTTGGAAGGCTATCGAAAGTCACGACCGGTACGCATTGGCAATTCTGCTTACAACCAACGCCAGTTGGATATCTTTGGCGAAGTCCTTGAAGCAGCATATAGTTACACAAAGATCGGTGGCTACATAGGCAGTAACGACTGGGAATCACTGGAGACATTTGTTGATGCTGCCTGTGAGTTATGGAAAGAGCCGGATAATGGCATATGGGAGGTAAGGGGAGGCCAGTTTCATTTCCTTCACTCAAAGGTCATGTGCTGGGTAGCTGTAAACAGAGGCATAAGATTGGCCCACAGTTTAGAGCGAACGGAGAAGGTCAGTTACTGGCGCAAGACTGCGGCGGAGATACGGAATGATATTCTGAGCAAGGGCTGGAACCCGGAAAGGGAAGCCTTTACCCAGCACTATGGAACGGAAGCTCTGGACGCTAGCGCTCTATTAATGGCCCTTTTCGGCTTCCTGCCAGTCTTCGACAAGCGGATCGAATCCACTATTGACCATGTTACTGAAGAACTCAGCTGGAGCGGTCTCCTGCGTAGGTACAGGACCAATGAGACCGACGACGGGCTTAAAGGGTCGGAGGGCGCATTCTTGTGGTGTTCATTCTGGCTGGTACGTAATTTGCTGAGATTAGGAAGATTAGAGGACGCCGTTCAGCTCTATGAGAGACTGCTTGGTTATGGTAATCATCTAGGGCTGCTTTCTGAAATGGTCGATCCTGTTTCAGGAGAGACCTTGGGCAATTTCCCACAGGCTTTGACCCATCTGGCGGTTATCACCACGGGACTGGAGTTAACGGAGGTATTGAGAGAGAGCAGGAGGTAAAGCGTGAAAGCTGGAGTAGTGACGCCGGGACAACAACATAGTGCCAGATTGATAGAGCTGGAACTGCCGGTCATTTCAAGCGGGCAGGCTCTTGTTAGATTGCTACAATTGGGCATTGATGGTACGGACATAGAGATCAACCGGGGTGGATACGGCGAGGCTCCACCAGACGAGGAGTTCATTGTTCTGGGACACGAGGCAGTGGGACAGATCGAGGACCCCGGCGAAACAAAGCTAAGTAAGGGTCAATTCGTTGTACCGCTAGTCAGGCGTCCTGATGGATGTGTCAACTGCCGCAGCGGTAAACCTGACATGTGCATTGAGGGCAATTATCTTGAGTGCGGCATCAGAGGTGCCCATGGGTTTCTGCGCGAGTACCTTGCTGAGGCTTCGGATTTCCTGGTGCAAGTTCCGAAAGAACTACGGAATACAGCTGTGCTTATCGAGCCAACGAGCATTGCTACAAAGGGAATAGAACAAGCTATAGAGTTACATAATCGAAGTGACAACCCAGTCAATATCGCTGTGGTGCTTGGCGCGGGTCCGCTAGGTCTACTATCGACTGCACTATTGCGGCTGCAGGGGTGCAATACATATGCGCTTGACATTGTTCCGAGGTCAAGTCTGAAGGCACAGCTTGTTACAAGCATCGGCGCTAACTACCTCGACGGAAATGAATCACCGGTCGAGGGCCTACCAGACAAGATCGGCAACCTTGATCTAATTGTGGAAGCAACGGGCAATAGCACTGTAGCCTTCCAGGCAATCAGTGCCCTTGGAATAAATGGCGTGCTGTGCCTGATGGGCGTGTCGACTGGTGAAAAACCCTTAAGCATCTGTGCGGATTGTCTCAACATGGAAATGGTACTGGGCAATAAGTTGGTTTTCGGCACTGTCAGCTCTAACAGGGGTCATTTTGAGAGAGCAATTGAGGCGCTGGTTCGTATAGAGGATAGATGGCCCGGATGGCTTTCGCGTTTGATTACACAGCGACTAACGTTGGACAGGTTTCCAGAAGGCCTTCGACCCACTCCAGACACCATTAAGACAGTAATCGAGTTAGTATGATTGACTCAATATTGCTTCATATTCTAGAGACAGATAAGGAGGTACTCTGTGATGAGAAATTACGACGCTATTGTCATTGGTTCTGGCTGCGGTGCGCTCATATCAGACGTGGCTGCATCCAGTGGTTATAAGACTGCCCTGATAGATAAAGGCCCTCTCGTCGGTGGAACCTGTCTCAATTGGGGTTGCATACCTTCCAAAATGCTGATCTATGTAGCGGACAGAATAGTAGAACTAGAAGAAGGAAAGAAACTGGGTATTTCCGCAGAGATAAAGAATGTGGATTTTCACTCCATAATGGAGCGGATGAGGAAGAGCCGGCAGGAAAGCCAGATTCATATTAGGGAGGGAATCAAAGAGCAGAAGAACTTGGATTTCTATGAAGGTGAATGCCAATTCGTGAGTGACTATACGCTCGAGGTCAATGGAGCCAGGCTCAAAGGGGTAAACATATTCGTTGCCTCAGGATCGAGGCCTTTCACACCGCCAATAAAGGGAATAGAGAATGTGGATTACCTCACAAATGAATCAGCGCTTGAGCTGAAAGACAGACCCGATAGCCTGATTATTGTCGGTGGTGGTTATGTTGCTGTTGAATACGGCCATTTCTTTGCAGCTATGGGCACCAAGGTCACCATTATTGAAATGGCAGACAGGCTCGTTCTCTCTGAGGAACCCGAGATCTCGGAAGTTCTGAAAAAGGAGCTAAGCAAGCGCATCGGAGTTTATACCAATGCCCAAGCTAGAGAAGTGAGGGCAAGCCGGAGTGGTGTTTCTGTAATTACAGTGGATAGAAAGAGCGGGAAAGAGCGTGAGTTTGCGGCACAGAAGATTATGATGGCGGTAGGCAGAAGGTCCAATGCAGACTTGTTGAAGGTAGAGAACACCGGTATCGAGCTAGACAACACGGGCTTCATCAAAGTGAACGAGTATATGGAGACAAGCAAGAAAAACATCTATGCCGTAGGAGATGCCAATGGGCAGCAAATGTTTACTCATATGGCCAATAGGGAGGCTGCCATAGTGGCGCAGAACGTATTCTATGGTACCGAGCTAAAAGTAGATTACGCCGCTGTTCCTCATGCTGTCTATTCACATCCTCAGATTGCATCAGTAGGGTTGAAAGAGGAGGAAGCGAGGAAGAACCACAAAGTCATAGTGGGTAGGACGAAATACTCTGACATCGCCAAGGGTGAGGCAATGCTGGAAAAAGAAGGCTACGCCAAGGCTATAGTGGAAAAAGGAAGCGGCAGAATATTAGGTTTTCACATTATTGGGCCCTACGCACCAGAGCTAATTCAAGAAGTTGTTAACGCGATGACCTCTGGGAGACACATCGAGGAAATAGAACAGGCTATCCATATTCACCCTGCTCTTTCAGAACTAGTACCGACTGCACTTAATAGGCTCCAAGACTCCTGAATCCACTGATTCATCCTGATTCATTCTTGTTGGTTTGACTTGCCTCCCAGCATTGACGGGTTCAGATGATAGTTCTAAACTGTTGACTGCAATCATATGACTATGATCTGAGATGGACTAAGAAAGGAGGACAGTCATGGAATGGAAGGACCTTCTTATTGATGGTTACAGCCGTGTCCCGGAATTCCTGGAAAACGTGCTCAAGGGCCTGACTCAGGATGATTTGAATTGGCAGCCGAGGCATGATTGTAACAGTACTGGTTGGCTGGTCTGGCACCTAACACGCCAGCAAGACGCCCAGGTTGCCTCTTTAGCAGGTGAAAAACAGCTTTGGGTTACAGACAAGTGGTATACCAAGTTCAATCGACAACCAGAACCTGACGATGTTGGTTTCGGACATAGTCCGGAGCAAGTTTCAGCGTTCAAATCACCGGAATCAAAAACACTATTAGGTTACAATCGTGCTGTGGCAGAACGCTCCAAGCAGTATATCAGCTCCTTACGCGAAGACGACCTCGATAGAGAGCTGAACGAGCCGTGGTTCCAGCCACTGCCGACAGCTGGTGTACGCCTGGTTAGTATACTGGATGATAGCGTTCTTCACGCCGGTCAGGCGGCCTATGTTCGAGGGCTGCGTCAAGGGAAGGGCTGGCAGAAATACTAACCATCCCCAGGTTTCCTGGAAGAACAGTCAGGCAGAAGGTACATGCCGATATCCCATATAGCATCGGTTGTTGGCAAATTGAAAGAATTTGAGTCGAAAGTAGAGTGGCGAAAGGGGCTGTGTGGCATATGTCCAGCCGGTTGCTGGGTGGAGGTGGGGTTTGACAGAGACAAGCTGGTAGATATCCGGGCCGATAGTAGTCATACACTAGGCATGATATGTCGGCGTGGCAAACATGCACCGGAAATAGTCTACTCTAAACACCGAGTCAAACATCCCTTGAAGCGCGTGGGGCCCAAGGGCTCATACGACTTTGATCGTATTAGCTGGGATGAGGCATATGAACTCATTGCCGCGAATCTTGTGAAAATCAAGAACGAATGTGGACCCGAAGCGGTATCTATCTATACCGGGCGCGGGGCTCAAGAACTGTCGCTGTGTGATCTGTTTCAACCGAAAGGTCCAGCTGCATCTTCAGCATCCAATGTCTTGTTTCCGTTTGGATCTCCGAACACGACAGGAGTGGGTGCATTGTGTTATGTATCCGTCCACATGATTGCTCCCCATGTGACTATGGGAAGGATGCAAATGAATATGTTCCCTGATATAGAGAATGCGGAGGTAGTGGTAGTATGGGGCACAAATCCCGCTACAGATTCACCAGCGGTAGACATGGAACGGCTGGAGGCAGCGGCTAAGCGTGGCGCAAAGATTGCTGTAATTGACCCCCGCCACACAGAAACAGCCATACGTACCAATGCTCAATGGATTCCCATTCGGCCCGGTACCGACGGTGCCCTGGCCCTGAGCATGATACAAGTGATGATAGAAGAAGACCTATATGATGAGGATTTCGCTGAAAACTGGTGTAATGGCTTTGATGCGCTGAAGACTTACGTCCAGCACTTCAAACCCGAAGTAGCGGAGAGAATTACATGGGTTGCAGCAGATACGATACGAGACCTTACCCGGCGCATCTGCAATGCGGGCGGTGTCTCGTTACTGATGTTTACGGGGCTGGAGTACTCCAATAGCGGAGTCCAGTCGGCCAGAGCAGCGCTAACCTTATTCGCCCTTGCCAACCAACTCGATGTACCCGGAGGCATAGGCCTCACCATGCTCAACAGTGAATTCCCCATCAACTGTTCATGCAATCTGGATAACCCGAACGTTAGTCTGGCTATCGGTCGAAACGAGTTCCCTGTTTACACCAGCTACCGTGGGGAAGCACATGCAATCGCACTGGTTGACTCTGTTCTAAAAGGACAACCCTACCAGACAGGCGCCCTCATCATCCACGGCGCCTCTTTGCTGACATCATGGCCACAAACTGTGATTTGGAGAGAAGTTCTATCCAAACTTGGCTTCGTAGTGTGTATTGATCGTCAGCTTACGGCTGATGCCGCATATGCTGATATATTCCTACCAGCTACGACAATGTTTGAAAATTATTCATATATGACCTATGGACCGATTTTCCGCCTACGTGAGAGAATGATTAAACCCGTGGGAGAGGCACGCAATGACTACCTCATCATGGCTAAGCTGGCCGATTGTCTGGGCTATGGACACCTGTTTCCTCAGACTGAAGAGGACATGCTCCGGTTCGTCCTAAAGGGTTCGGGATATACCTTGGAGGACGTGCGGGCAGCCGGCGGGTGGGTCAGAATCTCGACTCCTATGATGGAGTACAAAAAATGGCAGAAGGGCGGTCTGAGAAGGGATGGAAAACCTGGTTTCGATACTCCGACAGGAAAGTTTGAAATATGGTCGACTACTCTAGAGGAGTATGGATATGAGCCATTACCCAAATACATCGAGCCGACTGAAGGACCGCTGGGGAGTCCGAAATTGCTGGAAAGCTTTCCCCTGGTATTCAACTCCGGGGCCAGACCCCAGACTGACTTCAGATCTCAACATCACGGTATTGAAGGACTGACCACTGACACACCCGAGCCCCTGGCAGAGATCAACACCGCGGATGCCGAGAAAAGGGACATTAGAACCGGTGATCTAGTACGAGTAGTCACGCCGAGAGGGAGTGTGCCGTTCAGGGCCAAAGTCACGGATGGCATTGCCAAAGGATGTATTGAGTGTATGTTTGGTGGTGGCACCCCTGTTGGACCCAAAGCATGGCAGGAATGGAACGTCAATGAACTCACGGATATCAACAATTATGACAGCATTTCTGGTTTTCCCGTCTATAAAGCGCTCTTGTGTGATGTGCAGAAGGTTGAGTCTGGCAACGATGAGATTCGCTGCCTGGTAAATAGACAAGTATTAGACTGTCAAGGTAAGCTGGAAAACCCCCCGGAACGGCGAACAAATCCTAAACGTCGCATATACCTTGACAACAATGCCACAACACAGGTGGATGATGCAGTGCGGAAGGCCATGATGCCATACCTGAGTGCAGATGCCGGCAACCCTTCCAGCATACATGAGACGGGCAAGATTGCCCGAGAAGCCTTGGAGAACGCACGTCGCCAGGTGGCTAGGCTCATAAATGCTCAGCCGCGACGGATCGTCTTCACCGCAGGTGGCTCTGAGGCGGACAATCTTGCTATCAAGGGGGCCACATTCGCGATGCGCGATAAGGGCAATCACATTATAACAACCACTGTAGAGCATCCAGCTGTACTTGGCGCCTGTGAGTTTCTGGAGAGATATGGCTACAGAGTTACATATCTCACTGTAGATAGAGATGGTTGGCTGGACCCCGAAAAACTACGCAACGCCATCACTGCAGATACCATCCTCGCCTCCATAATGATGGCCAACAATGAAGTGGGCACTATTCTTCCTATAAAGGAGTTGAGTTCAATTTGCCACGAAAAGGGAATCCTGTTACACACGGATGCCGTCCAAGCCATAGGTAAGACCAAAGTGGATATACAAGACCTCAGCGTCGATATGCTCAGTCTGTCGGGCCACAAGTTTCATGCGCCAAAGGGAGTGGGTGCTCTATGTGTCAGAAAGGGAATCGAATTGGAGCCACTGATTCACGGAGGCAAACAGGAGAGAGGAATACGGGCTGGTACGGAGAATGTTCCGGCCATCGTAGGCTTGGGCAGAGCGGCGGGACTGGCCACATCTGCCCATCTAGACTCTGAGCGTATACGTGGCCTCCGTGACAAACTGGAGGAGCGTATCACGAATCTCGTGCCAGAGGCCGTGCTAAACGGTCATCGAGAGAACAGGTTGCCCAACACGCTGAATCTGACTCTCCCCGGCCTGCGCGGCGAATCAATTGTCATCGCCATGAGTCAGCATGGCGTCTCACTCTCTTCAGGTTCAGCTTGCAAGTCAGGTTCGCCCGAGCCAACTCACGTACTTATCGCCATGGGAAGAACCAAAGAACAGGCTCACTGTTCGGTAAGGTTCTCGTTGAGCCGCTATACAACTGAGGAAGACATCGCTCAGACCGTGTCGGCTCTTGAGCAAGTGCTCAAAGAGAAAGACCTGGTGCGGCTCATGCCGTGTAAATAGCTTACAAACGGTTAGTGATGCTGAGTTAGGCCTATCTTGTTGTAAGGTACTGAACACTGAGCCACTGCCGCTCGTCTACCCAGACACGCCCCACTCTGAACCCAGCCGCTGCAGCCATCTGCTCGAACTCATCAAGGTTGTACTTGTACGAATTTTCCGTCCAGATGCTTTCCCCCTTGGCAAAAGAAATCGTTTTCCCGTCTATATGAACCGCCTGACCCTTCTTACTAACAAGATGCATTTCAATCCGACTTTCCCGGGGATTATAGAACGCATAGTGCTCAAAGCCATCTAGCTGGAAATCACAATCGAGTTCACGATTGATTCGCTCGAGTAGATTGAGATTGAATGCAGCGGTCAGTCCCTCGCTATCATTATAGGCGTTATGAAGCACAGCGGGGTCCTTTTTCAAGTCCACGCCGATAAGTAGAGCACCACCTGGTCCGCATAAACTGGCAATATGCTCCAAAAAATGCTTCGCGGGAATCGGATCAAAGTTGCTAATAGTTGAACCAGGAAAATAAACAACTGTGCGTTTGCTCTCTTGTTTTGGAACCGGCAATTCGAAACTGCTCGTATAATCAGCGCAGACCGGAAGAACCTGTAGGTCGGGATAAACTGAGTCCAGTTCCCTGGCTACTTGCAGCAACTGTTCTTGCGAGATGTCAATAGGTATGAAGGCTACCGGATCCTGCAAGTGGTCCATCAAGAAGCGCACCTTCTCACAATTACCACAACCGTGTTCAATCACGAGCACGCGAGCTCCGATAAGTTCGACCATTTCCTTGATATGAGCCTGCATAATGGACGCCTCTGTACGAGTGATATAGTATTCTTTCAGTTCGCAGATACGCTCGAACAACTGTGAACCACGTTCATCGTAGAAATATTTGGAAGGTAATTCTTTCTGCGGTTTGCGTAATCCAATTAAGACTTCAGCGAGGAAACTATCAAGCCCTGGTTTGAAATCGTATGAGACTCTTCTCTCGACATGCTCGTCCTGCATCTGTAGTCCTGCCTACGTACCGTACAGTCTTCTTGTCTTGCCGCTATAGCACGAGTTGCTACTCAATTGGACATATCTGTAATGCATGCATTTAGACCGAAGGTTAGTTCAGCCCTTCAACTCAGACAGTCCCCAATAGAAATGCTAGATGCAGTATTCTAGTCTAGTCACTACTAAATGGTGGAGGCGGGGGAGAGTTGAACTCCCCGTCCAAAAGAAGGTTGCCAGAATATCCTACAGGCTTTGTCAGCTCCTTTTGTCTCGTCTAGCTTTCATCTGCTGACCGAATCCAGCCAGACCAGCCAATACTTCTTAGCCAACCCTTATCGGCATCAGGATTGGAGCGCCTCGATTTTTCTGAAACCTAATCCCAACCTTCGAGGAGAGCTCGGGTTAGATTGAACCGTTAAGCGTAAACAGGTTCCTCAGTTATGTTTTGCCACCTGTTTTATGAGGTTAGTGGCACCTCAGCCTGCAATTCTGTAGGCCTCCCCCTGTCGAACCCACGCGCCCCCGTGTTCACGCCTCCTCTTACATCACCTCCTTCTCCGCTTCATTGCCCGCTCCATTTCCCTGTCCGCATCCCTACGGGCAATAGCCTCCTTCTTGTCGTACACTTTCTTTCCTTTAGCCACCCCAAGCTCCAACTTGGCCACCCCATGTTTAATATACAGCTTGAGGGGCACCAGAGTCAAACCCTTCTGTACTACCTTGCCCGCCAAACTGTTAATTTCCTTTCTATGCAGAAGAAGCTTACGCGCCCTGACCGGCTCATGAGTGTTATAGCTGGCAGCATCGTAGGAGGCAATATGGCTATTATAGAGCCACAGCTCGCCATTTTCCGGCCTGGCATAGGCATCGCTCAGATTCACCTTACCCTCCCTGATTGATTTGATCTCCGAACCCTTTAGGACGATCCCCGCCTCAAGGCTGTCCTGGATATGGTAGTTGTGATAAGCCTTGCGATTAACGGTTATCACGCTGGAACCTTTTGCCATGTAGAAATTCTAGCACCGGAGTTTGGGGCAGGCAATTTGAGCCATGCTTCCTCATAAGCCCAGCGCGAATCTATGAGATTGCCGCGCCCGACAGGTCGGGACTCGCAATGACAAGCAACGAAGGGGCTCAAAATGACAAGAGGCCAAGCGCTAGATGTGGTGATTGGAGTTGCTAGATGACTATGGTCATCCCTATTTCTTTTCCAGCCCTTTTTCCTTGGCAAATGCCTTCGTGCGCTTGCTTACCTCGTCAGCCTTGGCAAGCAACCAGACAAATGTGCCTATGAGGGCAAGGCCGATACCAAGCCCGATAGGCCCGGACCAAAATAAGACTATCCAGATATCCATTTCTCCTCCTTTAATTGAACGTCTATTCTACTAGCAGATTGTATTTGGAGGGTTATGGTAAAGTCAAGAGCGGCACCATTAAAACCATTTCACAAAAAGCGGATTCACTAAAGGAAGAGGCTCCTTTAGAATGTACTGGAGGGAGTTTTACTATAGAATATTATGTATATAAAATCATTCATTCAGAAAGGAGCTATGCCATGAGCCGTGCCGATAGAGTTTACCTACTCATAACAGTTTTCCTGGTTATCGCCGCAATTGCCGGCGGCATCACGCTAGGTCTGCACCGCAGCCGAAACCAGCCTGTCGAGATTGTTCTATCTGAAACAGAGCCTCCACCGCAAAACGGCGAGCTCTATATCGGCGGCGCCGTGGCTAACCCTGGCATCTATCGCTGGCGAGAAGATGATACTCTGCAGACTCTCCTTCTCGATGCTGGCATTGAATCCGATGCCGACCTCAGCCATATCGAAATCTATGTTCCACAAGCAGGAGAAACAGCCTCCCCGCAGAAGATAAACGTTAACCTAGCGGACCCCTGGCTGCTGGAAGCCCTCCCCGGGATAGGCGAGGTGCTGGCCCAAAGGATTGTAGATTACCGCAGTGTAAACGGTCCCTTCAGGAGAGTTGAGGACCTGGTTAAGGTCAGCGGCATCGGCGAAGCGACATTACAGAACATAAGGGACTACATAACCGTATCGGACTAGGAAGCCTTTCAAACCCGCTGGCTGGGCTCCGCCAATAGTCACTCGAGCATTGAATTGCCTATGTTTCTTTGACGGGAACCGCGCTTAGGGTTTCCACAAGGTAGCCTGTCTCAATCCCTACAGTCACCACAAAGTCCATGGCCTTCTTGAGATCGGGAGCTTCAAAAGCAACCACGCCGTCATATCGTCCAAAGGTGATATAGGCACCATGAATCGTGATTCCCTTGGGCACCTTTAGTTTCTTCAAATAGGCGATAGCCTCCCTGCCCTTTCCCTTCGGTGATAACAGACTTACGAAGAACATAGCCCACCTCCTTTCTTTGTTCTATTAGTATCTAGCCGCCTGCTGGCTAAGTTAGTTCTTTCTTAGGCAGGGGTGCTCTGCGGCCTGGCCATGGCATTCTTTGATTTGTTCAGGACTGCACTCCCCTGGCTTGCCCTTCAGCTTCTCCGGGTGTTCGCATTCTTTTCGGCTTTCTGACTTACCCATTGCCGTAACCTTCTTGATAAGACCAGCGGATTCTCGCGTATGATTTCATTTTACCACTTCGATCAGGGATGAGGTTCTCCGCTGACCAAATGAAGTCTTACTCAAGGGAAAAATACTCTTCAGTAATAGGGTCAATGGCAAATTTCCTCTCCGCCTCCACGAGGGGGCTATAACCGGGATAACCATATCTCCCGGCAGTAAGCTCCAGGACTATAGCCTGCTCTCCATCCAGAGTATAGTACGTCACTTTCAACCCTTCGAAATACACGTTATAGCTGAAGGTCACCCTTACGTCCAGCATTGCGTTCCTTGAAGTGGGATTCTGTATGGCTATGCCTCCATACCTGGGGATTTCACACGTTGCTTCGGCTTGGTAGACTCCCTCCTCCTGGTAGTCCGGATAATGTTGGAAGCTTTTTCTGTCAACCAGATTATCAAATTCGTCCCTCGAAGGTAATATGTAGACATTCGCCGGCTCAGACGACGAGATAGAGTAATCAATCTCTAGGCTTTCAATCTTGACCACCGAGTCACCAAACGTGCCAGCTTCAATGGGAAAAGCTCTACCGTCACCGCCATAGTAAGAGACGTACCCAGCCCTCAATTCACATCCCTCATCTATAGCTGAGACCATACCATGGTCCTCAATAAACTGTTCTTGCAGGGATTTGTTAACATAGCTCCATAAGTTGTCGGGATCGATACCGGACACCAGGGCGTAAGCATGGCTTTCCGTCAAGACCAAATACGTCCTTATTCCTATGTTTCCCAGCAAGGAACAGGCCAAGATTGCCAGGTCTTCGCAGTCGCCACCTTTGGCGTCCAGAGTCTCAAATGGGGACTGGATAGACTCCCCGTCTTCAGGGTCAGCTATGTACGTGAGATTCTCCACAATGTAGCGATACACGGCGTTTACTTTGCCCTCTTCATCAGGATATCCCTGGACAACAGCGCTGGCCAGTTCTCTTAATTGAGCGTCGTCAGGAACAATCTTTTCTGTATAAGGTTTGGCCAGCCTGACTTCGTAAGGCTCGATTTCACTAATCTGACATGTCAGAGGGAACCCAATGACTACTAGAATTATGGCTAGCCCGCAGAGCAGCAAGACCAATGGCCACCTCCGTTCAATCATAGCCATAGTTCCCTTGTCCCTTTCATATGAATAATCAATCAGCGATCGCCGCTGGCAAATTCGAGGGGGATGTAAACGCCGCGTCCGTGTGGCGTGCGTCCCTTTCGATACGTACCGGAATTACTCGATGGCCAGACAATAAGCCACTGGGGCTTGGCAAACCGCCTCCGGTCTGCCGCCAGGTGCTATGAGTCAAACTAGTTACGTCCTCTCAAAATGCGCCGGTTGGGTGTTATCTCCTTCCATATTCATCCGTGAACACGACCTCCGCCAGTGGTTTCCTTGTCTTATGAGCAGTTTCTGCCGGGTAACCTATCGCGATAACGGACAGGAGTCGTCTGTCTTCTGGCACCTTGAGTACCTTTTTGGCGCTGGGCTCATCTGCGCTACCGTAGGTCCCAATCCAGCAGGCGCCCAGACCCAGCGAATGGGCCTCAAGGAGCATGTTCTGTGTTGCCGCCGCCCCGTCCTCAGCAGCATGGGTTGAGGCTGTCTCATCGATAACCACAGCAATTCCGAGAGCAGCCTCTTGGAGAAATCCGCCCCAGGTCAGCACGGCTGCCAGCTTCTTTCTCGCTTCCTGACTGCGAAAGACTACAAATGTCCAGGGCTGACTATCATTCGCAGAAGGCGCCCACCTGCCTGCCTCCAGAATCTTGTTGATGTCTTCCTCAGAAATAAGGCCTCCGGTATATCGTCTGATGCTTCTTCTAGTCCTAATTACCTCAAGAACATCCATTAATAACCCCTTTCCGAGCCGGCCCGCTATTTCACTTCCCAAAGCGAAAGGCCGGTCACTTCATCATATTTTCGTTCGAGCTTGGGACCTTCTAATTGACGCAAGTGCAGTTCAGCGGCAAAAACAACTCCTTCAAAGAGATGGCCAGCTTTAGTATTCCCCCCTTCGTCGGCAAGCACCACGTGTATGTGAGCAAAGGGCTCGCCGTCCTTTAACGATATGTTCCCTACGCAACTTGCCATTTCATGGGGCGAATCAATCTTTATCTCGCGATACTTGCGGTTTTTCTGGTCATAGTAGCCGAGTCTAGCGCGCTTTAAGGCACCGATTGCCGTGAAGCTTCCCGCATCAATGCCGTTGCTCCTGGCAAGCTCCGTTACGGATTGAACCAGGTCCGCATCATGCTTGAGTCGTACGACTAGCTCCTTACTGCCATTAGACTCAGAAACACTCATGGGATCATCACCAATATTCAGGACTTCTGCCCTCCGCTTTCCATATCAGGCAGAGGTGGCCTTCCCTGGCCAATTGTGACTATAACACTTGCTGCATCTTTAATATGATTTCATTTTACCATAGAGATGAGTTAGTCGTTGCTCTGATACAATTCACTTGTGTGGCTTCTCTATGTTAGCTGTGCGTGGGTCGCCGGGGTATTCCTTGGTTCAAAGATTGGCCTGCCCTGGCTGGCCTTATTCATCGGGCTTATCCCGTTCGCCTTCGTACCGTTCTTCCCAAGCAGCAGGAAGACGTTAATAATAGTCGGACTGTGCCTCCTGGCGCTCCTCGGCGGCGGGCTTCGCTTCCCATCAAGCTTGCCTCCGATAAACGAGCATTCGCTTTCCTTCTACAACGACAAGGGAACCGTAGAGATCCAAGGCATGGTAGCGGAAGAGCCGGACACTCGGGATAGGTATTCCCTGCTCACGTTTTCCGCCACCCGAATAGTCGTGAATAACGACGGCAAAGACGTATCGGGAACTGCCTTGGTTCGAGTATCGCGCTACCCGGCCTATCATTATGGAGACGTCTTGAAGTTGACTGGCGAACTGGAGACTCCCTCTCAATCTGAAGATTTCGACTACAAAACCTACCTGGCACACCAGGGAGTCTATTCGGTCATCTATTATCCCGTGGTAGAACTTCTAGACCGCGGCCAGGGCATTCCACCTTTGCGGTGGATTTACTCTCTAAGGGAGCGTCTTGCCGCTTCCTTGGCCAGGGCCTTGCCCGAGCCGCAGGGCTCATTGGCTCAGGCTATTCTGCTGGGTTTGAGAGGCAACATCCCCGATTCTCTTAGTGAAGCCTTTTCCAGGACCGGGACAGCACACCTGCTGGCTATTTCTGGTTTACATATGAGCATCATTATCGCTATTCTCCTTAGCCTAGGAACCATAGTTTTCGGCCGTCAACGTTCCCTGTACATCTGGTTGGCTCTCGGATTCACATGGCTTTACGCTCTGCTAGCCGGGATGCATCCGCCGGTAGTTCGGGCGACAATTATGGGAACTTTGTTTATGATAGCTGTATACCTAGGCCGACAAGGAAGCGCCATCATTGCCCTGGCTTTTGCCGCTGCGGTTATGGTGGGAATCGAGCCCGGTCTCTTGTGGACCGTCTCCTTTCAGCTCAGTTTCTTGGCCATGGCCGGGCTTGTTCTCCTCTATCCTTACTTCCAAGCATGGGGGAGGAAAGGCGTTGCCAGAATATCTGGAAATAGACAGACGTTGGCAGCGGCAGGCAACATGATCACCGGCGTCTTTGCTGCCAGTCTGGCAGCTACGGTAGCAGTTGCGCCACTTATAGCCTATAACTTTGGCATACTCTCTCTAGTAGGTTTGCCGGCAACCTTCTTTGCCCTGCCTGCTTTGCCCTTTATTCTAGTCACTTCAGCGTTGGTCGCCTTCGTCGGACTCATTGCCTCAGTTGTTGCTCAAGTACTGGGCTGGCTGGCCTGGCTTTTTCTCAGCTATCTCGTTTTTCTGGTTCGGGGCTTCGATGCCCTACCCCACGCTTCGCTGCAGGTGACCGATATTCCTGCCTGGTATGTTCTGGGATACTACGCTGTATTGGCTGGAGTCATAGCATTGCCTAAATACCGAAATCAAGTGGCTGATTTCTCCTCCAGGCTGACTTCGAGATTGCAGAAAGCTGCTCAAGGCGTTCATAAGCCTCGCCTCGGCTTTTCTCCAAAATGGCTTGTCCTGCCCCTTTTGATAGTAGCTATCCTTGTGTGGTCTGTGGCCCTGACACAGCCGGACGGCAAGCTTCATGTAAGCTTCCTCGATGTTGGACAAGGAGATGCCGCCCTGATTCAGACGCCCAATGGCCACAATATCCTCATTGATGGCGGTCCTGACCCCCAGAGAATCAATCTGGAACTGAGCGAGAGACTTCCCTTCTGGGATAGGACGATAGATCTGGTGGTCTGCACGCAGCCTCAAGCCGACCATGTCACAGGACTAGTGGAGGCGCTTGAGAGGTATGAAGTGAAGCAGGTGCTCGAGCCTTGCATACCGTACGAAACTCACATCTATCGGGAATGGCTCGGCCTAATTGAAGATAGACGAATCGAATATAACGTAGTCCACGCCGGACATGAGATTGATTTGGGCAACGGAGTCAAGATAGAAGTGCTAAATCCGCCGGAGAGCCTGTGGGAAGGGACCAGCGACGATGTGGACAACAATGGCGTGGTGCTAAAACTGAGGTGGGACAATGTCAGTTTCCTGTTCACTGCCGACATCAGAGCAGAGGCTGAATTCGAGCTTATCATGCAGCGAGCCAACTTGAGAAGCACTGTGCTGAAGATCGCCCACCACGGCAGCGAAACCTCCACTTCTCAGCAGTTTCTGGCGGCTGTTGACCCCGAAGTGGCGCTGATTTGCGTTGGAGCAGATAATCCCTTTGGTCATCCCAGCGCTGAAGTGCTCGAGAGATTGATCGAGAGACTAGGCCAGGACAAGGTCTATCGCACAGATCAGGACGGTACCATCGAGTTCATTACCGATGGACAGACCGTGTGGGTGAAAACAGACGGCCAAGAAAGGTAGAACTGAATCGGACAGTCTTCTCTAGCTTCCCTAACATAGGCGACAAGTCATTTCTGTCTTTATCAGTCTCCGGTTCCATCCAAAATGAACACCAGCGGCCCATTGTTTATGTCTTCTATTTGAGGCTGACTGATGGTATAATCGATTCAAGAAGGGGTTGAAGTGAAGAGGCTGGTCAGTGTAGTTATTATCGCAATCCTTCTCATAGGTTTTATCCTGCTTGGTATAAGTGATACGGACATCGCTATTGCTGGTCCCAGCGATTCAAGCGATGAGGTAACTAACCCTATGAGCAAGGCAGGCACTGCTTCGGCAAGCGGCACCATTACGATTACGATGTATACTGTGTGTGATGAGTAGTCAACCAATCAGGTGCGGTTGGAAATTGATGAGGTAGCTGGTGGTAGGAAAATCAATTCTAACTGTAGCGATAGTGCTAGCGCTCAGCATTGGTATCATCGGCTGTGAGGCCGAGGCGATTCCGGCCGATCAGTACACCCTAACTATCTCTAGCAGTCGTTGCGGCTACGTAAACAGGCCTGGAGAGGGGATTTTTGCCTATGACAAGGGAACTGTAGTCGAGCTGGTAGCCAACGCTGTTGGGGATAGCTCCTTTGTCGAGTGGACTGGCGATGTTAGCACTATCGCCGATGTCGAGGATGCCAACACCACCATCGCCATGCATGGCGACTACACAATCACCGCCACTTTCTCATGTGGGTATGGAATGTGCTTCATCGCCAGCGCGGCCTACGGGACCCCGGTGGCCGAGGAAGTACAAATTCTCCGTGGATTCAGAGATGAATACCTGCTGACCAATACACTGGGCCAAGGACTGGTAGACATCTACTACGGCATTAGCCCGCCAATAGCTGACTTCATAAGTGATCATCCCGGTCTGAAACCGATAGTGAGGGCTGGGCTGCTGCCCGCCGTAGCTATGAGTACTGTGGTTGTTAGCGCTACTGTGGGCGAGAAGATGGCTATGGTAGGTTTGTTGGTGCTTATTCCGACGGCGCTAGCTATGAGGGCAATTAGGCGACGCCGAAGAGATTCACAGTGTATCTGCGAGTAGGGAGACTAATGGTCTAGCTGAAGCGACCGATTCCTCCGCAAGTGCCGCGATCACGATTACGATGGGTGCTGGAGATGAGTAGCCCAAGTGGATTTGGGGGAGGGCAGGACTCTAAAACGGGAAGGAGGTTCAGATGAAAAGGATTGTCTTCATGGCTATCGCTAGTCTTCTGATAGTAGGGTTGGCACTACAGGGTTGTGCTGGCGGAGATGGAGTAGAGGACACCAGACCCCCTATCACCTTCGCCATAGCCCAGGCAATGACTGACATCACGGGCGAACATGCGTGGGGCGCCGCCACAATGGCACGTGACGAAATCAACGCCGGCGCTGGTGTGAACGTGGGGGGCGTATACCATAGGATCGCATTAGTTCGGGTAGATACCAATGAAGTCCTAGGCCCTCCTGAACAGGGTGTTAGCGCTCTTCTGTCAGTGATAAACAAGGTGGACTTTGTTCTCGGTGGTTTCCGGACAGAAAATCTTGAGGTCTACCGAGAGGTGGCTATGGATGCCAAGAAGATGTTCATGGACTGCGGTGCCTCCACAATGTCTCTAACATACTCAGTGATCCAAGATTATGACCGCTACAAATACTTCTTCAGAGTCACCCCGTGTGATGATGCGTTTTTGCTGACAAGCTTGTCCAAGATGACATCGGCAGCTGGTACAGCCTTGAAGGAGGCACTGCTAGCTGAGGGAGATGCCGTGGCTGAAGACTATAAGGTGCCCGGAGACGGCAAGCTGAGAGTAGCCTTAATCGCGGAGCCCACGGCATGGTCGGCAGCGACCTCGATGGCTTTGCTACACGAAGTAACGACTTTGGGCTATGCTCTTGTTGGCTCATGGCTAGTTTCTCCGGCAGCCATCGACATTTCCCCCCAGCTGTCAGCGATAGCGGCCACGAAACCTCACATTATCTTCGTTGCATTTACCGGGCCAGTGGGTGAGGTTTATTCTAGGCTTAAGGCCAACCTCGAAATGCCAGCTATGACAATAGGCATCAACGTGCCCGGCCAGGCGAAAGCGCACTGGACAAATAGCGATGGGAAATGTAATGGTGAACTGTATCTGGACGGCTGGGCAGAGGACATGGCAACGGGCCCCAGGTCCCTGGATTTTTTTGACGCGTTCGTGAACAGGTTTGGGGACTACCCAGACTATACTGCGATCACCTACGACGCCATCTGTCAGCTGAAGGAAGCTATCGAAGCGGTGTCGGCCGCCAACAGTTGGAACAACATCGCGGACGTAATAGCCCCAGCCCACATCGATACCCTTATTCAATATATCGAAACCAACAAGTGGGCTGCAGGCGTGTCTTACCCGGTTGCATACTATCCCATGCCAGCCGTGGACATGGGAGGTGGAAAATATGGACTCTCTGAGGCACAAGTACGCGGCCTATATCCTAGTTTGGGTACGTATTCCGAAACTAGCTGGATGGCTTATCCTGACTTCATTCTTGGACAGGATCTTAATTCTGTGGGTCACCTTCCTCATGACGTAGCCTACGGTCCTGGCTACGTGACGGCCATTGGCGCCCAATGGCAAGATGGCCATAAGGTAGGCGTATGGCCGATGGACCTCGGGGATGAATATGACGTGTCTCTGACTGACCAGTACGGCTGCTGGAACTTTGAGTACCCAGGCACGAAACCTTTGCTGATACCGATAGAAGGGTTCCTTGCGCCGTGATTGGAATGGGGCAATTCATCGGCAAGTGCCACGATCACGATTACGATGTATACTGGGGATGATGAGCAAGCCAGCCAGCCGATTTGGAGAGGGAAAGACAGCAACCTATGAAAGGCATGAAGGACGTTTGTGGGAGGATCTAAGATGCCACGTCCAATAGGAGTCACAAAGAAGAGAATGAGCTCAGAAAAAGCACGGCAACTGAGAGAAAAGAGAAGAGAACAAGCCCGGCGGATAGTCGAACAATGCAAGAATGATCTGGGAGCGCCATTTGTTAAGGTGGCTATGGGCGGCAAAGAGTGGAATTCTCTTGGAGAGAAGTGCCCCGACCACGAGCCGAGAAGGTCGTCCCTTGTCGACGGTCAAGCATGTCTGGGTTGCCAGGCGATTGGTATCTGGGATTGGTACTACGATGATAGCCAAGTAAGACACACTGCTTATCACGAAATATTGCACATCCTAACAGGTCTCCATGATGAGCATAACTGGTTGATCGATATCTGCGCAAATATCCTAGTTGGCAAGGAAGTGAAGTCATCTGCTGAGCAAAGGCTCATAGAGGAGTGGGGTGAATTCTTGAATGCCCGGGATCCATTTCCAGATAGGAAAACCCTCAAATCTATAATTAAAGACAGGATGGCTCGAAGATTTGCAGAAGGGAAGGAGCATTGAAGTGAAGAGGTTAGCGCCCTTACTATTGCTGATACCGCTCTACCCAATAATGAGATAACTAGCAGCATAAGCAAGACAAGCAATTCTTCGGCAAACGCCACAATAACGATTACGATGTATACCGGGGATGGCGAGTAGCCCAGCCAGTGAATTTAAGAGGAGGGAAAAAAGATGCGTACAATAGAATGGCATGAAAAAGCAACCTATCTACTGATTGCCCTGTCAACGCTCCTGCTCGCAGGTATACCATCTGCGGGTCAGGTAGCGGCCAGCTCTGAGCAAGCCACTTTCTATTGCAGCGATTCTGATGGTTATCTGGAATGCTCGCAGGAATACTATAGCACAGCCCACATAGTCTCCCTCGGGTACGTCTATTCCAGCGACTCAGAGCTATTTATAGGCCAGCGGTACAAGACCTATCACTCGGCCAATTGGTTTGATATCTGGCGAGGTGGTCTCTTCTTCGACACCAGCTCTCTACCTGACGATGCTGCTATAACGTCGGCCACTTTATCGCTTTACGGTTCTGCGAATTGGAGCCATACGGACTTTCTTATCAATGTGGTAGATGGGTCAGTGCTCGCTAGCTCACTCGAGAGTCCTGACTACTACGACCTAGAGAGTCAGACGATAAGTGGTGGCTCATTTGACACGAGTGGCTTCTCTACAAGTGACTACAACGATATCCCGCTGAATGAGACGGGCATGGGCTGGATTTCAACAACGAGGCTTTCGAAATTCGGACTCCGGAGCTCGAGAGACATTTCCGCCACTGCGCCCACTACTGACCCTAGTGTTATGCGAAACGAGTTTGTCACCATTTATGGCTCCGAAGGAGGCCAGGCATATCAGCCTAAGCTTGTTGTGACCTATACGGTTACACCTACTCCACCGGTAGGCGGCGAAGCTCGCCCCGTGAACAAGCTGGCTATCCTGGCTCCCTGGATTAGCCTGGCGGTCATTGTTGGTGCGACCAGCCTGCTGGTACTAAGGCCTCGCCGGGCCCAAAGCTAGACGACATAGACAAGAAGAGGCAGACGACTTGAAGGGTTTGCCCCTCTTGTTGACGTTCTGCAAAAGGCAAATCCTTTTCCGGAAGTTGCGCGATAAGGCCTCTATCTATCCCCAAAACCCAAGTAGGTCAGAGACAGGTATCCTAATGTCAAAAGGGGGTATGCCCTTTGGACTGGGCGATGGGCTAGCCTCAAATCACAGCTGAAAGACTGGCGTTAATTTGGCGTTAGATCGTTTGCCAGTGGTTGCTACGGTTTGGCATTATACCGATGAAACAGGATTTTAGGTGTGTTCACCTAATTTTGCCGCAAAACAAAGCTAGAACGTGCCCTATTATTGTGACCGTGCCGACAGGCCGCAGCTGACTTGACCTACCGCGGAAGAAATATAGGGACAAACACGTGGATGAGAGAGTCTGAATTGCACAAAAAGCAACATCGATGTCTGGTATTCCAGCCTAACTGGACAAGCAGAATCTCCGAGTATTCCGAGGAG
>CAYFSE010000091.1:0-11061 GCA_964345725.1 uncultured Dehalococcoidales bacterium | reverse complement strand
CCATCCAGCAATGGCTCAACGTCCTCGGCCCTCTTTCCCCGCAGGTCAAGCTCAAGAGAGACCCTGGGCTTGCGCATCTCCCTCCTTATCAGAGTGCCACCAGTCTTCACGTCGCCCGTTGCCGGTATCCTCTTTTCCACCCCGTCCAGCCTGAGCGTCATCTTGACCTTGCCGGCCTGCACTTCGACAAGCCCGCGCTCCTCAGAAACAGAAATCACCGTAGCTGGCACGCCAGCATCTCTCAGCCAGACGGTGTCACCGGTGGCGATTGCGCTTACCTCCGGTTCTGTTTCACCTGTTTCAATCACTGGTCCGGCCTGCCATGCCTCAGTATCCAGTTTCTCCTGTGCCTCGGCCAGTGCCTTTTTAGCCTGCTCGATTCTCTCCCGGGATTTCTCCCTCCGCAATTCTGCTGCCGCCTCACGAATCTTCATCTGAAGTGCGGCAGCCTCGCGACTCATCTCGTCGCGTGTCTGCTTGATGATTCTCCGTCTATCTTCTTCCAACTGGCGGAGCCTGTTCTTCAAGTCAGTGTCGTTCTGTTCCGCCTCTCTCAGTTCTTTCTCCAAACTCTGACGAAGCGACTCAACACTCTTCTGCTCGCTCACCAGATGGCTAAGCAAAGTCTCAATCTCCTGAGTGCTTTCAGAGAGCATCTGTCGGGCGCGAGTCACAATCTCCTCCGGCAGTCCCAGGCGCGATGCCGTTGCCAGTGCATTGCTGCCGCCGGGAATACCCACCGTCAGGTGATAGGTGGGCTCCATCGTAACGGGATCCACATCCAGGGCTGCGTTCTCCACACCGCCGGTAGCATGAGCCAGTGCCTTTAATTCGGTGTAGTGAGTAGTAGCTACGGCCATCGTTTGCTGTGACAGAAAATGGAGCAAGATAGCGCGGCCCAGAGCCGAGCCTTCACCCGGGTCCGTGTTGGTACCCAGTTCATCGAGCAGCACCAGGCTCTGTGCCGTGGCATTATTGATGATACGCACGATGTTGCCTATGTGCCAGCTAAAGGTGGAAAGGGTCTGCTCGATGCTCTGTTCGTCACCGATGTCGGCATATACGCCGTCGAAGACAGGGATGCGACTCTCCGGCTGAGCCGGAATCGGCAAGCCAGCCTGCGCCATCAAACTGAGAAGTCCTATCGTCTTGAGAGCCACCGTCTTGCCACCGGTATTGGGCCCGGTGATGACCAGGACGGAGAAGTTCCGGCCAATCTCAACTGACAGCGGCACTGCCGTCTTTTTGAGGAGCGGATGCCGGGCTTCCACCAGCCTGAGCATTCCACCTAGTTCCACCCCGCCTGCCCTAGCACCTTTAGCAGCGGCTACGATGACAGGTTCCGTGGCTTTGGCCTCACGGGCATATCTGGCCTTAGCCAGCGCCAAGTCAATCTCAGCAATCAGTGCTATGTTATGGCTAATCTCGCCTTCGAATGCGCCAGCCTCGGCACTGAGCGTTCTCAGGATTCTTTCTACCTCGTCCTTCTCTTCAGCAACCAGCTGGCGCAGTTCATTCTGCGTCTCTGTAGTTGTCCACGGTTCGATAAATACCGTAGCTTCGGTGTTGGAGACGTCGTGGACAATGCCCTTTATCTGTCGGCGGGATTCTACCTTAATGGGAATCACATATCGGCCTTCCCGCTCGGTAATAATTGGTTCCTGCACTATTTTGCGTGCTCGGGGCGAGGTGATTATGGCTTGCAGGTGAGTGAGCAATGCCTGGCGTACTTCGCGCATTCTGTGCCTTACCGACGCGAGTTTGGGCGAGGCCGTGTCCAGTAGCTCGCCAGTCGGACTCAAGCAACCATCAATATCCCTGGCAAGCTGGTCCAGTACCACAATTCCCCTAGCCAGCCCACTGAGCAGAGGGAGTTCATGCGAGAGGTCCACTAATTGGCTCTTCAACCGATGGGTAGCGCTCAACGTCTTCTGAATTTCCAGCAGAGATTGTGGTGGCAGAACCTTACCCAGTGCCGCCACCTTCACCATTTCCCGTATATCACTGACTTCCCCGATATTGGCATCGGGACTGAGTGACAGCAGGCGGCGCGCTTCAGCCGACTGATTGAGTCGCAGGCGGACCTTCTCTTCATCCGGGAGGGGAACGAGGTTGAGAGCCAGTTCTCGGCTGGCAGAAAACGAAGTGAAGCCAGCCAGTATTTCCCTTATCTTATGGAATTCCAGCAGTTCTAGATCCCTGTCGCCCAAGCTAGCCTTCCCCGGTCTCCCATGCTGTCATCGACGTACCAATCATCGAATAGTATAAAGCAATCACGGGAGTTTTCAAAAACCCAGCTCCTTCAAGCGCAGAGTGAGCCTGCCTACTACGACATCGCTGCAATTTCATTGACAGGAAATGGGAGATTGGCTCATAATCCTACTTCAAAAGACCCGTCATGTCCGGGGGTAGCCAATGAATTTCGCGAATCTCAAACAGATGCTAGAAAAGACTGCCAGCCAGGTGCCACAGCAAACCGCTGTTGTCCTTGGCTCCCGCAAAGTCACCTATCGCGAATTGGACGAAACATCCAACAGGATAGCCAACGCCCTCATCAGTTTGGGGACAAAGAAGGGCGACCACGTAGGCATCCTAATGTCTCGTACCCCAGAGTGGGTTATCAATTGTTTCGGGGCGCTTAAGGCCGGAGCTGCCGCCGTGCTTCTGGATAGCGGAGCAAAGGCGCCCGAGCTCGAGCCTCAGCTCCGTGAATCCGATTCCAGAATCCTGATAACTGAGGAAAGGTTCTCCCCCGTGCTGTCTTCAGTTTTGCCAAATGCTCCTCTGGTCAAGCATGTCCTTGAAGTCGGTACAGATACGTACAATAGAATGCTGACCAGTAGCTCACCCACATCACCTTCTGTCGATATTCAGGGTCAGGATGAAGCCATCCTGTTTTACACGCTGGGCGTGCTGGGGAAAAACAAGGGCGTGGTGCATACTCACTGGTCGTTCTTGTCAATTCTGCCCATTGTGGTTGACAAGTTTGAACTAGAGAGACACCATGTTGTTCTAGGTCTGCTTCCCTTTAACTACCTTCTGGGATTTGGGTTGGTTGTTCTCATGCCCCTTTGGAGGGGAGCCACGATAGCAATCCTTCCTCATTTCAGCTCCAAGAATATCCTGGAGACCATAGAGCGACAAAAGGCATCCATGTTAATAGGCGTGCCAGCCAGCTTCAATGCCATGGCTATGATAGACGAAGAAACGATAAAGAGCTACGACCTTAGTTCGTTAACGCGGGTGCTTTGCGCCGGGGCAAAGTCTTCAGCCCTTTTCTTAGGGGCGCTTGAACAGAAGTTTCACTTAACCGCGTGCGAAATATACGGGCTTACGGAGTTGATAATCGTTACCATAGGTGCCGTTCGCGACCGCAAGTTAGGTACGGCAGGCAAGCCCCTGGCTGAGTTCAGAGTACTGGACAAAGATGGCAAGGAAGTGCCCCAGGGCACCGTAGGGGAAGCTGTTGCCCGAGCCCCCTGGATGATGAAGGAGTATTACAAATCGCCTGAACTGACAGCCCAGGTCCTCAAAGATGGCTGGTTTCATACTGGCGATTTGGTCAGGTTGGATGAGGACGGCTATCTGGAGTTCATTGAGAAGGCATCATCTATCATAGTGCCCTCGGGGGGAGTCAAGATTCTCCCCGCGGCGGTTGAACAAGTCCTCATGAAGCACCCGTCAATAGCCGAAGCAGCCTGCGTCGGCGTTCTTGATGATTACAAGGGGCAAATACCCACGGCCTTCATAGTTCTTAAGGAAGGACAAAGTGCGTCGGTGGAGGAAATACGCGATTTCTGCCGCCGGAGCCTATCCGATTACAAGGTGCCCAAGCAGATCAAGTTTGTTGACAGCCTGCCCAGGACAGAATCAGGCCAAGTAGACCGTAGACTGCTCAGCGGAAGGATGGAACGCTAAGACACTCCTGGAAAGCCTAGCTGGTATGCTGTCGCGGGGATTCGCCCCACTCCTTAAGCGCCGGGGAGAACGGGTGACCTTCTCGTTCAAAATCAGGGAGATACTCTTCCGCTGACCCCATCTCCTGTATCCAGCCATTATCTATGCCCAGGTCGGTTAGTAGGCTGAGAACCTTTTCATGCTCAGCAGAGGTGATCTTCCGCGCAAGTAGCGGTATTCGCGGTGCCCGGTGCATCGGCATGTATTGAGACATTATGCTAACGGTGACCGTAGGAGAAAGCTCCCGGACTAGCCACCTTAGCGATTCCTCGCTGCCAGCCAGATCGTTGGGCAATATGAGATGACGCACTATCAATCCTTTCTGTGCAACACCGGATTCGTCTACTACCAGGTCTCCAACCTGCCTATACATCTCTTTAATAGCCTGGTGAGCCCGTGCTACATAATCCGGGCCATGCGAGAATTGCCTCGCCCACTTATCAGAGGCATACCTTAAATCAGGCAGGTAGATACTTATGACACCGGCAAGCTCTTTCAGAGAAGCGACAGAATCATAGCCGCTGCTGTTGTACACGAGCGGCACTCGGAGTCCCCTGGGCACGGCCTCCGCAACTGCCCGCAGCAGCTGGGGGACAAAATGGGATGGCGAAACGAAATTGATATTCTGGCAACCCAGTTCATCTTGGAGGTAGAGTATCCTTTCCGCCAGATTACGGCAGTCCATTTCCTTTGGCTTTTGGTGCCTCCAGTCTTGACTTATCTGATAATTCTGACAATAGCCGCATCTCATATTACAGTTGCCAAAGAAGACTGTTCCCGACCCTCTCGTTCCGGAAATGGCTGGCTCTTCACCGTGATGAGCACAGACTGCCGAGACTATGGGCAGACGCCCGGAATGGCAATAGCCCCGCTCGTTTTTCAATCTATTGACACGGCATTCCCTGGGGCATATATCGCAAGAGGCTAAACGGGCGTCAAGTGCTTGTGCGCGACGGTCCAATTCGCCAGATTGGTATAGCTCAACGTATCCCGGTTCCATAAACACGGCGATGCCATAACTGAACGTGGCAGAACCTGCTGACCTACACTTTAGATGGCTGATATGGTGCTGTCAACTCTGCGCGGCCGCTCACCCGTGTCTGATGCCCAATTCTGAAGGACATAATGTCTGAAGACACGGGCAGAAGCCCTAACGTCCGGCAAGTGCGAGATTAACTGCTGCTTCTGCATGTAGCCGAGTGGTATCAAACACCGGAGCACGTGCATCACCGGGCCGGATGAGCAATGGGAGTTCAGTGCATCCCAGTGCAATGCCCTCGGCACCCTTATCAATCAACCTGCTAATAATGTCGCCACAAAGACGGCGCGAGGATGCCTTGATTTTGCCCGCACACAGTTCACTGTAAATAATCTGATGAACAGCATCTATATCATCTTCCTCAGGCGCAAGCACCTGGATAGCGAAGCGGTCTCGCAGCCTATCTTGATAGAGATGTCCTTCGACTAAAAACCTTGTCCCCAGCAGACCTATTCGCTGCAGGCCCTGTTCCCTGACGGCATCGCCAAGCACATCAGCGATGTGGACTAGCGGTAGGTCAACTTTCTGCTCTACATAGTCGGCAACGTTGTGCATAGTGTTCGTGCAGATTACCAGGAAGTCGGCGCCGGCCCGCTTGAGAGCATTGCCGGCATCAACAAGAATAGTGGCTGTCTCTTGCCAGTAGCCTTCATACTGAGCCCTCTGAATCTCATCAAAATCCAGGCTGTAAAGTACGAGGCGGGCTGAGTGAAGACCGCCCAGTCTGCGGGCAAATGACTCATTGATGATTCTATAGTACTCTAATGTGGAATTCCAGCTCATGCCTCCGATTAGTCCGATGACTTTCATAGCTCTCCTCATATGTCTCGGTCTTGGTCAAGCCATGACTATAACACAGTTTGGCACGCACGGTCCTTTCTTGATTCCAGCCGAACAAATTAGGCGCGTATAAGCACGAATTGTGTGTGGACGATTTGCAGTAACCCGAGGGTAAGAGTAGAATAACCCGGACACAGTGGGGCGCTGAGAAGCGCCCCTGCTTTTGCCTGGCTTTCGGTCGCACCAGTCTCTTATGTCGAATGGTCACCGCCTGCATAGCTGTGGTTAGCCGTAAGGATAATGAAGACAGATAAGCCTGATGAGCTTCACGAGACTACCGCACGTCTTGGTACAGAGCGGTTAAGCAAGTTGCTGCTCCGCCTGAGTGCACCCAGCATTGCCTCAATGGTGACTATCTCGCTCTATCACCTAGCTGACACATTCTGGCTGGGGCAGCTCAGTTATCAGGCGATTGCCGCTGTGACCATTACGTTTCCGTTCTATATTGCGGTAGTCGCCATCGGTGTTGGCACAGGTGTTGGCGCCAACGCCCTGGCATCGCGGCGTTTCGGCGAAAGAAACATCGAGGCAACCAACCAGGTGGCCGGCCAGATCTTTCCACTGACTGTTGTATCTGGTGTTGTTTTCACCATTGTCAGCGTCTTCTTTGCCAGGCCGGTAGCCATTCTACTTGGAGCTACGCCCGACATTGTAGGCCTGACAACTGATTACCTTGTTTTCATAGGATTGGGAATGCCGTTTATTCTCTTCCGACTGATGTCGCGCAATGTTTTCCACGCGGCTGGGGATGCCATTAAGCCGATGATTTTCACTGTCGTTGGCGCAGTACTCAATGTCATCCTTGACCCATTCTTTATCTTTGGTTGGGGGCCTTTCCCAGAGATGGGTGTTGGTGGAGCTGGGTTGGCTACAACGATAACTGGGGGAATCGCTGCCGCGCTCAGTTTCTACTATCTGGTCGGCGGAAGATCTGTCTATAGGTTGAAGCTGCACCACCTCAAACCTAACCTTTCTACCATGGCACAGATTTACCGTGTGGGCCTGCCATCGATTCTGATGGAACTTACGGAAACAATTGTGTTCATCTTGTTCAACCGGGTTGTGGCTGGTTTCGGTTCGATAACGCTGGCGGCTCTGGGAATCGGGATACGTATTATCGACCTCGCATTTATGCCCATTATCGGAGTTGCCCATGGTCTTCTACCGATTGTCGGCTTCTGCCTGGGGGCACACCTCTGGAAGCGGCTGTGGTCAGCCGTCAGACTAGCCTCCCTTAGTCTGGTAGTGTTGATGGGTGTTGCCACTGTCTTTCTGGAGATCTTCGCTCCTCAGATAATAGCCATTTTTAATGATGACCCCGAATTGCTGGCTATTGCCGTGCCGGGGATGCGCATTATTGTTTCAACACTCATTCTGATGGGTCCGGTCATTATGTTCATTACCACCTTTCAGGGACTATCCAAAGGGTGGACAGCCATTGTTCTTTCACTAGCGCGTGAGTTAATCTTCTTCATCCCGGCAATTCTAATCCTGCCGCGTTTCCTGGGACTGAACGGAGTCTGGCTATCTATCCCCATTGCAGATGTGAGTGGTACCGCCATCGCGGGGTTTTGGCTTTACCGCGAGTATCGCCTGCAGAAGCGCAGCGGTATTTGGGAAAGCCCCCCCGTCACCGAGCCTGTGCCCGAGCCTAAGCCCGCCGACCCGCCTGCTTCGGACTTCACATAGCTGAAGTCTATCGTCCGTCCGGACCCCAGAAGTGTCATAGTGCGTGAGCTTGCGTGCAAGAGCGCTTCAATTGCCTCTCAGCAAAGGAGCATCATAAGCAGTGCCGCTGGAGATATAATGCCTACTTCCCAGTGGACTTGGCTGGCGTGGTGTGCCTGGAAGGTCTGCGCTTTTTCCTGCGGAGGATGAGGTAATTCATGCCGGCCACAACAGCCGCCGGTATCAAAAGAAGCCACCCTATGAGAGGGACCCTCCGGACTTTGGTGATACGCCCGGCAACGGCTGCATAATAATCGGGCATCTGCGGTACCCCATCGCCTCCAGACGCTTGGGCCCGGGCGTAGATCACCACAGCTTCCCAAACTTTCAGCTCTCTTCCGTCCGGATGATGTATTATCAGCTCGTCTATTCTGTCCAGGGGTACCGGCTCTCCATCGGCGTTCTTGGGTACCACCTCTAACTGAGGTAAGGTATCTGTAACTAGGGGGAGGAAGAACAGGAGATAGGCATCAGTCACCACGTGGTACAACGTCTCGTCTCCACGCTTCAGGGCAATGTATCCTTCACTGTGTACAGGTTGGATTCCGTCGCCCGCGTAAAGCTCCATTTTGCTGACCGCTCGGGTTGTGGGAATGGGCAGGTTCGCGAAAGGCACGGTCAGGAGCACTGCATCAGCTGGGTTGTAGCTGTACCGCAAGCCAGAGATTTGTATGAAATAGCCGTCCGACATGTATTCGTGCAATAGTATCGTTATCTCCAGCACACGGCGCACCTCCTCGCCTGTGAGATAGAGAGACACAATAGGACAACCCGCCCCACCATCATGTCCCCGTCCCGCGCCCGTGGCTTGGGCAATCGCGTAGAACGAGATGTTCCCCGCAGAGCATCCAATAGGGTCAGGAAAGATGCTATCCCGGATGCTACCACTGGCCTGACCTGCCATGTCGACTCTCTTGCCGGTAAATTTTTGCGCGACGAAGCGCATGGCGTCCGTAACGAAGTTGCCCAGCGCAGTTTCACTGAGTGGTGGAAGGTTGGACAGCACAAAATCAGACCTGGCTATTGTGCTCATGACGTCATCGAATCCGCCGCCGGTCACTCTCTCGACATAGGCGTTCAAGTCGAGGGTATATCCCTGGACCAGGGAATCGATTTCCGGATGGCAGGCAAAGCTGCTGTCTACTGGAATGAGGAAGGGGTGGCGGTTCTCTTCATTGCGCATCCGTACTTGGCCGGTGGCAGCGCTGTACGCCAGTTCCAGTTGTCCCAGGTACTCTCCAAAGCGACCAGCCTGCACCACGATGGTGCTACCCAGCAGGACCGGATCAGCCAGTGTGGTATGACAGTGGCTACCTATGATTATGTCAATCCCCAGTACTCTTCGCGCCAGTTCCCGGTCCTCATCCAGGCCGCAGTGGCTTAGGGCCACTATGACATCGACACCTTGTCCTTTCAGCTCATCTACCATCCGGCGGGCTGTCTGGTGCTGATCCAGGAACCGCATGTCCCCGGTTTCACCCATTGCCAGGATGGCCTTTCTGCCCATAAGGCCAAAGACTCCTACCTTCAGGCCATTCCCCAGCTCAAAGATGCCGGTATCTCTGTATAGCCCCCGCGCGGCTAGCGTATGATCTGATGGCGCCTCGGTGTTGGAGGCCAGTACCAGTGTCTTCTGATGAGCTTGCGGGTATCCTGCCCGTAACAGATACTGCGCCAGAACATCGGCCCCATAATCATACTCATGGTTGCCGATGGTCACAGCGTCGTATCCCATTTCCTGCATTATGGTAAGCTCTGCAGCATGGCCACCGAGAGCCAGCCACGCGAAAGGTGCACCTCCCAGGAAGTCGCCGACGTCAAAGAGAAGGACCGGCTCACCTTCCCTCCTTTTGTTCTCTCGGATTTCGTCCACAGCCGCGGCCAGCCGAGCGACCCCTCCTATAGCACGGTTTTCTCTTTCGGGGCGGCCGTCTAGTGCCGACGAGTGGGGTGTGAGCTCGGAATGTATGTCGTTGGTGTGGAGTATGCAGAAATACAGCTCCTCGTTTTCACCCGCACAGCTCTTTGGATTCTCCGCAATGCACACCAGTCTTTTCTCTGTGCTGAACAGGCTGTTTCTTCTACGCATTAAAGACTCTCCCATAGGACGCTACCAAACTAGGCGGTAACCTGTGCGTCAAAAGGGAGCCAGGTGAGGAAATCATACACTATGCAGTTGGACGGAGACAATCCCTTTTCTCTGTTGTCCAATCAGCTGTGCGTTAGGGGTGGCAGTGTATTCTCAAATCAAACGGCTGTAGATTGTGCCGCAATGGCCAACTATCGCTACCGGATAGTGTAAGCCCTCGCACGTAGTATAATCTAGCGATGAGAAGCTTCTGGCGTAGGCATCGCGCATTACGGATACTGTCTTACGTAGTACTGGCTCTCCTTTTTCTTCTTTGCGCTGTTCCCTACCTGATACCCCTCGGCCAGCCTCAGACGGAAATACCCCCGGACGACTTGGTCGGAGAGCACGGCCAGTTTGTTGATATCGACGGAGCCAGCATCTACGTTGAGGAACAGAATCCGGAATCGGCGCAAGCAAGCATAGTGTTCGTCCACGGATTAGGAGGTTCGACCTTCTCCTGGCGGCATAATGCCCCGTTCTTTGCCGAGCAAGGCTACCGGATTGTCAATCTGGATATGAAAGGGTTCGGGCTTTCATATAAGGATTTCTCCTCAGACTATTCGCACCTAGCGCAAGCCGGGCTCCTGGCGGAAGTACTCGACAGTCTAAAGATCGACCAGGCCTATTTTGTGGGACATAGCATGGGCACCAGCGTTATGCTGCATTTTGCCCATCTGTACCCCGAAAAAGTCCTGGGACTGATAAGCGTAGGCGGCGCCGTAAATCTTCATGAAGGTGCCATCCTTCCCTCCGCCCTGTTCGATTTCGCGCCGTTCCGAAGAATAGGCGAGATCTTTCTGACCCGCTACGCGACAAAGCAGCGAGTTGGTGAGATTTTGGCCAGCGCATACTATCAGGACATCGTGACAGCAGATGTTGCGGACGGTTATTACAATCGGCTGGTCAGCGGCCAGTGGGCACAATCGCTGCTCGCCATGACCAGGGACATGTCTGAGAATACCATCACTTTTGCTCTGAGAGACTTTCGATTTCCTACGTTAATCTTCTGGGGCCAAAACGATACCTGGGTCAAGCGGGTAGACATAGACCGCTGGCGAGATGAAATCTCGTCCGCTGAATTTCATGCTATCCCCGAGGCAGGCCACCTGTTGATGGAAGAGAAGCCAGAATTGTTCAACAACATGGTGCTCACCTTCCTCAAGTCCCACGGGGACTAGCATTCCAGGAACGTATTATGTGAGTTGTAGTTGCCTGAATGATATGGTGCCTCTGGAGTTCAGTAGGCGACGGTGAATCGTTCGCGAATGTGTTGCGGCTTCTCCAGTTCATCGAGCATGGCAACGGCATAGTCCTGCGTGGAGATTTTGCTTTCGCCTATTTCGTTCTTAAGAAGTTGGTCTTTCCC
>CAYFSE010000090.1:0-4217 GCA_964345725.1 uncultured Dehalococcoidales bacterium | reverse complement strand
GCAGCTCTCCAGCATACTGTTGCCGGTCGTCTTCGCCTTCAGCCACGCCGAAGTCAACAACCTTTGTGTCAGTCGAATTGCCCCGGTTTGCCGTGATAGTCACCGTAACGGCCTTTCCAGCGCTGGCCTGCGCCGGTATCACAACTACCTCGGCGACCTCTCCCGCGAATATATCTCCGTGATGAATGACTACGGCTGCGCCAGGAGCCTCCCCTGATATGGTCACCGGAAGTCCACTCTTCTCGCCTACATCGGTTATTGTCACCAGAAACACGCAGTGCTGACCGGCGATGGAGTCGCCGTTTAGCTGCTCAGGTATCACACTAATTTGGAACGCAGTATTCTCATCCCCGTCCCCGCATGCCAGTTGGAGACTAGCCAGCGCCACTATCGCGACGACAACAGCGACACAACTTCCCAGGATTTCCGCCAATCTTCTGTCACCCATTCTCTCCTCCTTTCACAACAAAGACTGTTCGTCGGATTGGCGGTCTGTCTATTCTTCTCCTTTATCACTAGTAAAACGCAGAAGGCGGAGAAAGGTTGCATTACTCTGAGGAGACAATGTTGGTTTATAGCAGGTCTGGCTGATACGGTGTTCCGCGAATCTGATCCGGTGACTGGCTGGCTACGTCAGTCTCATGGTGAGAAGTGCTGCTCCCGCATAGGCTGCGATGCTCACCACGAGTGACAGCGCCAGTCCTAACCGAGGCAGAAGAAAAAGGATGCCAAGGACATACAATACCCAGGCAGGCAACAGTATCAGCATGCTCCTGGCATAGGAGACAGCCACGCCTGTTCCACCACCGAGGTATATGGTGACCACCGTTATCACAGTGGTGCCGGGGAAGAAAGTGATAAAGACCGCGAGGTCGCTTTTCCCCTGACTTCCGAAATAGGTTACAGCCGAGACTATTAGGCCGCCGATTATGAAGTACGCTATCAGTAACTTTAGATCCACGGTCTTTTTCAAGTCTGCGGTTGATTCTATCATAGAGTCGGGGAGACCTGACCGCAGGTCGCCCGACTGCAACCGAGGGGAGCAATGGCTGCCAATACGGGACCAGCTAGCCGCCAGGCAGGATGTCCCTCACCTTCACGGCGAAAGCCTTGCTATCGGCATCCCCAGTAACAAGCTGAATCTGCTTTGCCGAGGATACGCCCAGCCCCAGCTCGGCGGCCCGTGCGATCTGGTCTTGTTCAAAAATAGACCCGCGGCTGACCTCAGGGGTCGTCCCCAGCAGACGAAGAATCGCCACTCCCACCGCGTCCATGGCCACTCTATCGGTGCCGGCCAGCATCACCCCAGCCTCCACTCTGGTGCCGCGGTCGGGGCCACCGTCAACAAAAGCCTCCACTCCGTCCATAACCACTAGGTCGGGTGAATAAGCGGTGTTAATCTCAGCGATCATTTGCCGCTGGTAGCGTGATGAATGAAGCTCTTCCATATAGGGATAGCCTGCCAGTGGGACAAGCCCTACCGAGTTCTTCAAAGAGAGTGTGAAATGACCGCCATAACCGTGCGTCTTGAGGCAGCAGGTCTGGACAATCGCTTCCGCTTCGCGATAGATACGCGCGAAATGAAAACCCCTGCTCCAATGACTCTCTTCAGGCTCCACCTTGACCCAGCCTTCCTGGCCGACCTCCTCCAGATTGACGACGTTGAAGCCGAGCTTTTCAGCCAATCCAAAAGTTCCCTTCTTCTCCATGACCTTCCGGGTGCTATCTCCGGGCCCACTCCGCTCAGCCAGGGTGATCTGCCTGGTTTTCATCTGCTGAAGAACCAAAACCAAGGACTCCAGCGTGTCGTTGTGCGTCGACCCCGGCGCCGGGTCAGCCGTGTTGAAATTAGGCTTCAGAACCACACTTTTGCCGCGAAAAGGCTCTAAGCCCAGAAGGTCTATTGCCTGCTCGACAGCTTTACGTCGATCTTTGGTGCTTACCAATGCTACTTTTGTCATGCAGACTTCTCCCTTCCACCTAGAATTTCCTAATTATAGTTGATAGATGCCGATTGCACCAAGATGCCGAACTTGGTTCGGTAATTGTGAGTTAGTGCCTGCGCCACGAAGTAGGACTTTTGCCTGCAACGAGCGAGAACAGGTATAATTCGACACGGCCTACTACAGGAGGTGAACTGATGGCTCCCGACGAAATAGCAGGACTCATCTGCTCCAGACTTGAGGAACCCGGTTATCGCGGTGCGGTACTGCCCATCGAGCATGTCGCTCAACTCCAATATGAAATAGAAGAGCGCCTCAGCCAGAAACAAGTAGACGCGGGATTGTATGAGAAATATTTGTCTCGTTTCAAATTCGATGTGACGCCTAATCTTCCGGGGACTTGCTCAATCATTATAACTGCAGCTGCACAACCTCAGCGCGAGGTCGCCTTCCACTTCAATGACCAGGCCCATTCGGTCATAATCCCTCCTACTTACTATGCTGATACAGATGACCGCATCAAGAGCATACTTCAGAACATCCTGAGTTCTAATGGCTACCAGCTTCACCGGGCTGCCTTGCCGCTGAAGTTGTTGGCCGTACGGAGCGGATTGGCAAGGTACGGGAAGAACAATATCGCCTACGTAGAAGGTCTGGGGAGCTTTGTTCGACTGACAGCCTTTCTTTCAGATATGCCGAGTGACGGAACTCACTGGTTGGAACCGCGGGTAATGAAAGAATGCGATAGCTGCAAGGCGTGTCTCAAGGCATGTGTCGCCGGAGCGATTGTACCTGACCGCTTCTTGATCCATGCGGAGAGGTGCATTACATTCCACAACGAATGGAGTGGAGACTTTCCTGAGTGGATAGACCCAGCCTGGCACAATAGTCTTGTAGGCTGCATGAAGTGCCAGATTGTGTGCCCGGTGAACAAGCCTTTTGCCAAATGGGTGGAAGAGGGAGAAACCTTCACTGAAGCCGAGACCGACTTAGTCTTGAATGGGGTGCCACTTGACCGCCTGCCGCCTGAGACAGCTCACAAACTCAGTCGTAGCTATATGGCGGAATACCTGGACGTGCTACCGAGGAACTTGCGAGCCCTCTTGAAGTAGCCAATCCCCGCAGCGCTTCCTTGTTGCTTTCATCTCGGAGTGACTTGTCAGTTTCTCCGCCGCACCAAGCCAAGTGCTAGCAGCATGCCGACTGCATAGAAGTCACGGTATTGTGTGGCAATCCAACGCATTGTTATCAGATCATACCGTTGGGGACCGTTTCCGCTTGTGGTCTATCGGTAGTCCGCCACCACTCCCCAATTTTCCACCTGATTATATCTACTGTTGTGAGAACGGAAATATACGTTAACCGGAGTGTGGTCAAGATTTGGATCTGTTTCAGACAAGTTTCGGTCACCGTATCTGATCGCTTCCAACACGAGCGGCAACTCCACATGAAAAATACCACTTCGCCACTTAGCTGTGCCCAGTGCCAGTCCTCCGCTCACATGGCAGTAGACCCTAAGCTCCGGGCGGTCGTCCACCTCGATAAGTTCTGCCAATACCTCGTCTCTCATCAATCTCGTGTACAGCTTAGATATCTGCTTCTTATCATATTCATCAGCTATCGTCAGATACAGCGCGCCAGTCAAATCGGAATGAGTAAGCGTGTAGCGTCGGGGCAGGTTGCCAATTCTTGAATTCGTAGCTGTCAGATCGGTTACGTGCAGCTTATTCGTATTTAACCGCTTCATCTCAATCAATCAGAATTTCCAGTCCAGATTTGTGCGCTGTGAAACACACTTAGCGGCTGCCATTTCCCAGGGCCCTTTGAATACGCCGCGCCTGCCTAAGCATCAGATCAATAAGCCCACTATCTTTTTACTTCCCAGATATACTGGCGAGCACTTTGATGCGCGGCCGAAAGCGGCCCGTATTCTCCGCGTATGAGCTATAAGCCTCGCCAAACCTGGCGAGTAACGTCGCCTCCTCTCTGCTTACTCGTAAGGCGATAATAGCGGTTAGGCCTGCCAGCCAGGTTGCCCCAATGAACCAGTTGGCGGTTAGCAAGAAAGCCACCACGTGGAGAAGATAGAAGGCTGTATACATCGGATGTCGTACCCACCGATAAGGACGATTGGTGACGAGATACTGTGATTCCTTTATCCTGATTCCAACCGAGAGGTTGTTGCCAAGTGTGCGGTGGATCCATACAAACCTTATGAGCGCTATTACCCCAAAGCCGGCTCCTGTAAGACGTAACCAATCTGGAAGAGGCAAA
>CAYFSE010000089.1:0-25296 GCA_964345725.1 uncultured Dehalococcoidales bacterium | reverse complement strand
ACTCTTGGCCATTTTGCTATGCCTTTCTCTCGTCGCATTGACGGCCTGTGCTCCGCCCGCTGAACAACAAGAAGAGGAGGAAGAAGAAGAAGAGGAAGAGGAAGAGGAGGAGCCGATCCTGAAAATTGGCGCTATCTATGTTGGATCTGTCAACGATGCCGGTTACAACCAGGCTCTGCATGACAGTATAGCGGAGATAGCAGATAACATCGAAGATGTCGAAATCATCGAAGCTGAGAATGTGCCTGAGGATGCTGCTACAGGACCCATGCAACTCATGATTGACGAAGGCGCAGACCTGATCTTTGCCACATCCTTCGGTTATCATGATGCAGCGTTGGCACTCTCGGTAGCTAATCCGGATGTTGTGTTTGAGTGGTGTGGCGGCGGCAGCGAGAATGCAACCGCCAACTTCGGCACCTTCTTTGGCCAACCCCCGAATGGCTGGTACCTGATGGGTATGGCGGCGGGATTGATGATGATAGAGAACGAGGTGGAAGATCCCATATTTGGCTTTGTAGCCGCCTTCCCTATAGGTTGGACGCGAACATTCATCAACGCTTTCATGCTGGGCGCCCAATCAGTCTATGACCCCGTCGTCCCCCCTACACCCTCCCCCGTGGAAGTTAATGTGGCGTATACCTTTTCCTGGGCTGACCTCGCCCAGCAAGCGCTAACGACCAACGCTCTCATCGACCAGGGCGCGGATGTCATCACGATGCACGTTGATGCACCAACGACAGTCATTGGAACAGCCGAAGAGCGCGGCGTCTTTTCCATCGGTTACCAATCAGTGGAAGCCAAGCAGTACGCTCCCTTGTATTGGATCGGTGGTATCGGCTTCACTTTCGGCGGCAAGCTGACTGAGGTTGCCCAAAGCGTGATTGACGGAACCTATGTAGGCGCCAACAAGTACTGGGGCTGGGATGAAGGCGCTATGTCGCTGGCCGAGTGGGGGCCTGATGTTACCCAGGAGATGAAGGATGAGATCAATGCCGCCAAAGCAGAGTTGGAAGCTGGCACCCGGAAAGTCTTCGTGGGCCCGATCTATGATACTACTGGGGAAATAGCGGCAATCCCTAGTTGGGACCCATATGTATGGCTTACCGAGGGCGAAGAGATCCCGGAATATATGCTGGGTTGGGGTGATGATTTCTATGTTTGGGGCGTAACCGGTGGTTTGTCGTAGTGATATGAAACTCTGTCGACTGATATGAACTCCGCAGGTGTATATCTTTGGAGCATCGGTGGGGGCCCTCCTGCCGATGCTCCAATCGGCGAAGGAACGCCTTGATGCCGAAAGATGTTACGACTTTACTGTTGTCAAACAGGCCAAACCGTCTGTAGACTGCTGATGCCGGGCGCGTGCGGCCAAGTGCTGGCCGGTTTCGCCAGGGCAGCGTATCTCGTTACGGAACAGGCAGAGCTATTCTGGCTGGCTTCAGAAAACGCTCCAATGCATCCGCGTGGACTGCGAATCGCAGGGCCTTTTCCGAAACTCGTTACGGGAGAGGGTTTCTTCATCGAAGACCAGTGCATCAACATTGCTCCCCATCTTCAGGTGGACTTCGGCGGTGCCTCTACCTGGGCAGTGTCCCCTATCCCGCCCGAAGCCGCTCTGGAAATAGATCAGATACCCGTACGGGTGAAAGGCATGTTGCTGACCGGTATTGATTTGTCGCAAGCGAGCGGCTTCGGGCGGTTGATTCCAGAGATCCTTTCGCTGGCAGCAGGTCAACTGTACGATGAGGCTGAAATCGATCCCGTTCTTGCGCTGCCCTGGCTTGGGATCTATGAAATCGCCAAAGCCTGCCTGTTGCGCGATATGCGCGGTCTTTGGCAGGAAGCCAACGCCTTGGTCGGCTTGGGCGAAGGCTTAACGCCTTCCGGAGATGATTTCCTCGGCGGTCTACTGTTTTGTGTCAATACCATCCAAAGGCTTTATCCCGGATTCATAGATGCGGATTCTTCTGAACAGGCATTATTCATCGAATCAGCCAGACAGCGAACGCATCTGATCAGTTTCACGCTGTTGAAGGATCTGACCAACGGCCAGGCCGTCGAACCGCTCCACCAATTGCTCCACTCTGTTTTGAGTGACCAGCCACCGGAAAGCATCCGCCCTGCATCGTGCTTGACCCAAATTGGGCATTCCACTGGCTGGGACCTCTTGACCGGCGCACTGACGGGTTTGCTCTTGACCTTCCGCAGTCCTGATTCAATTGATTCGTCAGCTATCTCGCCCACACATGGCATTTACGCTTAGGGAGGAAATACTATGGACATCAAACAGAAGATCGAAAAGGCAAACGAAGAAGCTGGCCGCCGCCTGACGTCGGGCGAACCTGTGCTTGTGGATATTGCCCCAGCCGGGGAAGTCGTTCCCGGCTTGAAAGGCAAAATGATTACCCACGCCGGGCCGCCAATTGAGTGGCAGCACATGTGTGGCGCTCAGCAGGGCGCCATTATCGGCATGGCGCTTTACGAAGGCTGGGCCAAGACGGCCGCAGAAGCCAGAGCCCTGCTCGAAAAAGGTGAAATTCGACTGGAACCCAACCACCATCACAGAGCGGTAGGGCCGATGGCTGGCACCATTTCGCCATCCGCACCGGTCTGGGTAGTGGAGAATAAAGCTTTCGCCAACCGCGCCTTTTGCCGGCAGGTTGAAGGCAATCAGCAGTTCGGCGATTTCAGCGACCAGGCCCTGCAGGGGCTGCGCATGTGGCGGGACGTCTGGGCGCCGACCATGCGCAAGGCTTTGCGCACCATCGGCGAGCTCCCCCTGAAATCAATCATCTCCAAAGCGCTCCAGATGGGTGACGAACTTCACAATCGTCAGACTGCATCTTCCAGCCTGTTTGCCAATGCGATGGCTGTTGCCATGACCCAGACCGACCTGCCCAACAAGGGCGAGATGGTCGGCACGCTGAAATACGCCACCAATCACGAGCTGATCTTCCTTGGACTATCCATGGCGGCCGGAAAAGCCATTGCCGATCCTGCCTGTGACATCGAATACAGCACAGTCGTCACCGTCATGTGCCGCAACGGCGTTGATTTCGGCATCCGTGTCAGCGGGCTGGGCGACGAATGGTTCACTGCCCCGGCGCCTGTCCTGGATGGGCTGTATATGCCCGGGTATTCCGCTAAAGACGCCGGGTTGGACATAGGCGATTCAGCCATCACCGAGACAGTCGGCTGGGGCGGCTTTGTGCTGGGCGGCGCACCCGGCATCCTCAGCCTGGTGGGTGGCACGCCCGAAGAAGCACTAGCGTATTCGCGTGAAATGTTCAAAATCACCGTCGCAACTCACCCCACCTATCGCATGCCTGCCCTCGGCTTCATGGGCACTCCTATTGGAATTGACATACGCCGGGTAATTCAGGCAAATATCACTCCTATCATAGACAGTGCCATTGCCCACAAGGATCCAGGCTATCCCAAGATCGGCGCGGGGCTGCTGCGTGCGCCGGTGGATTGTTTCAAGAAGGCGCTGATCGCCTTCGGCAAGAAATATGGTGTAGATTAAGGAGATATCTATGGCCTCCGGGTTCGTCATTCGCAAGAATCAGTATTACGACTCCGTCTTTCTCATGAGTATCAGCAAGCGCATCTCGGACGCTAAGGGTGTTCAACAGAATGCAGTGCTGATGGGAAGCGACGCGAATAAGGGACTTCTGTCCGATATTGGCATACGAGACGCACTGATAGACGCCGCACAGCCTAATGATCTGATCATGGCTGTGATCGCTGACACGCCGCAGATTGTCAATGACGTGTTGGGCAAACTGGATGAATACTTGCTGGGCAGCGTGCTAAGTGTATCTGCATCCAACCTACATTCGTTTGAAGATGGCCTGGCTCAAAAGCCAGACGCCAACCTGGTGGCAATTTCTGTCCCCGGTGAATATGCAGCGCGCGAGGCCCATAAGGCCCTTGAATCTGGTCTGAGCGTTTTCTTGTTCAGTGACAATGTATCCATTGATGACGAACTGGATTTGAAGCGGCTTGCAGCGGAGAAGAACTTGCTCGTCATGGGTCCCGATTGCGGCACCTGTCTGATCGGCGGAGTGGGCATCGGCTTTGCAAATGCTGTCCGCAAAGGGTCAATTGGAGTGATTGGGGCGTCTGGCACCGGGTTACAGGAATTCACCAGTCAGGTGCATAACGCCGGATTCGGCATTTCCCACGCCATCGGCACCGGCAGCCACGATCTTTCCGACGAAATCGGCGGGCTTACCACCCTGGCAGCTCTGGATGTGCTCGAAGCCGACCCTCAGACGGAAGTGATCACTCTGATCTCCAAGCCGCCAGGGGCCAAAGCGCTGGCGAAACTCAGCGAGCGCCTGAGAACCTGCAAACAGCCGGTTGTTGGCTGTTTTCTGGGCATACAGAATGAGATAGAAGCAGGCACATCTTTCCAGCCTGCTCGTCTGATTGATGATGCTGTTCGACTGTCCATCACACAGATCGCTGATAAGCCAGTTTACTTACAAGACCAGTTCACCCCACAAGAATTGGAGTGGATGAGTGGGGAGATAGCCTCCTGGTCATCGGAGCAGAAATACATCCGCGGGCTGTTTGCTGGCGGTACGTTCTGCTATCAGTGCCAGCAGATTCTCCGGGATGCCGGCATCGCGGCCTACTCGAATGCGCCGCTTGATCTGAAACATAGGCTGGCCGACCCGGACCACAGCATTGAGCACACTATCGTTGACATGGGCGAGGATCATTACACTATGGGCAGGCCACACCCGATGATTGACGGCACCATACGCAAACAGCGCATTCTGGCTGAAGGTCGCGACCCGCAGGTTGCTATCCTGCTACTCGATTTCATCCTGGGCTACAACGCCTCTATGGACCCTGTTGATGAACTGCTGGAGGCTATTATCGAAGCGAAACAAGCGGCAGGGAAGCGAGGCGGTGCGCTGACCGTGGTCGCATCCATTTGCGGAACTGACGACGACCCACAAGACCTGAATCTGCAGAAGAGAATACTCGAGGAAAGAGGCGCAATCGTGTTCCATAGCAATGCGAAGGCGGCACATTTCTGTTGCGACCTTATCAGGCGCCGATTAGGAGGATCCCATGGAGACCAAAGTTGACGAGCTATTGCATAAGCCTCTCGTTGTCATCAACCTGGGACTGAAAAGACTGGCCGAAAGCCTCGAAGAACAGAAAGTCGAGGTTATTCACGTAGATTGGATTCCGCCAGCTGGTGGAGACAAAGCTGTGGCAGATTTGTTAGACCAATTACTCTAGAGCAAGACGAGGAGATAGATTCTGACTCTGGTGAAGAAAAAGAGATGTACTCTGCCCGTGAGCCGTACCTTTTGACAAGACACTCACGTAGTAGATGTCAAATGTAGATTGCTAAACGCTCTGTAGATCAAATCCTAGGAGAAGAGGCATGAGTAGTGAAACGAAACGCAGACTGGTTGCGGTCACCGTTGACAGGAACGCCCGCGTTCGCGAAAAGAGCAAGGAGAATTGCCGATGACTGATCAAGGATGGAGAACGTATATAGTTGCTCTTGGGGGTAATGCGATTCTTGGGGCTGGTCAGAAGGGCACCGTAGAAGTGCAGCTCCACAACCTGAGCCAGACTGGCAGGCAATTACTGGGACTCTTGGGAGGTCGTAACCGCGTTGTGATCACACATGGAAACGGACCACAGGTGGGAAACCTTCTTCTTGCTTTGGAACTGGCGAAGGAAGTCCCGTCAATGTCGCTTGATGTCTGTGTCGCCGCAACACAGGGGTTTCTGGGCTATATGATTCAGCAGACAGTGGCCAATTGCCTGAGGGAGGAGGGGCTTAGACACCACATCACCACCGTTATCTCTCAGGTAGTCGTGGATGAAAAAGATCCCGCTTTCGGGCACCCCACAAAGCCGATTGGCCCTTTCTACACCCTTGAGGAAGCTATGCGATTGGAAAAGGACAGGGGTTGGCAAATAATCAAGGATGCAACCCGTGGCTATCGCCGGGTAGTTGCATCTCCAGAGCCGCTGGAAATTCAACAGGCGAGGATAATCAAGAGCATGCTAGATGCTGGTGAAATTGTGATCGCCGCCGGTGGTGGTGGTATTCCCGTAACAAGAAACCACGATAGGTCACTCCGTGGAGTTGAAGCTGTAATAGACAAGGACCTTGCCTCAGCCCGCTTAGGAATTGACGTAGACGCAGACGTTCTCCTTATCCTGACTGCTGTGGCAAATGCTTTTGTTGATTTTGGCCGCCCCTCTCAAAAGCCTTTGAATCTTACTACGGTCACGGAGGTAGAGGCGCTCCTTGAAGAAGGTCAATTCGGGATCGGTAGCATGGAACCGAAAATACGCGCCTCCATAAAATTCCTTAAAGGCACCCCAATGAAGTACAGGCGTGAGGTAATAATCACTACGCCGGAACGGGCGATGGAAGCACTCAGAGGAGAAGCCGGAACGCGGATAGTCTTGGACTCTAGTCGTGAATCGTTAGCCTAGACCGGACACTTTCGGGCTTTTGTCTCCTGATATGATAAGGTCCAGGAATATCCAACACTGCCAGTGTTGAAACCGTCAGAGCAGCAGAGAAGAGATGTTAGAGCAGGTTCAGAAGGCGTACGAAAGATTTAAGGAGACGAAAACTTTCGAATTTCCCACTTGGCTTTATGGTTCTCCCAAAGGAAAGCTGTTCAAACTGGAAGTTGAAGATTGCCCGAGATTTGGCAACACTGCTTACGTTGAATTCGATTCGCTGAGAACGGCTTTTCTGGTAATCGATATGCAGGTCGACTTCTGTGGTGAGAAAGGTTATGTCGATGTCATGGGCTATGATCTTTCTTCGACTGCTGCAACCATAAAACCTATTGAGAGTGTTTTGAACTGCGTCCGTGGTACTGATATCAAGGTTATCTACACTCGTGAAGGTCACGAACCTGACCTTTCGGATGCACCATTTAACAAGGTTTTGCGGAGCAAGATTATTGGCGATGGAGTAGGCATTGGCGATATTCCTCCTAATGGTCTTGGTCGCCTCTTAGTTCGTGGTGAAAAGAATTGGGACATTGTTGACGAACTTCACCCTATTGAGGATGAATATATTGTTGATAAAGCTGGAAAAGGGGCGTTTGGATCAAGCACTATTCATATGGTGCTCAAGAATCTTGGTGTGACCCATCTGGTCCTCTCAGGGATCACCACTGACGTTTGCGTTCACACAATAATGAGAGAAGCCAATGATTACGGGTATTGGTGCGTCCTCTTGGGAGACTGTACGGGAGCTATCGACTACGGCAACTATCAGTCTTCTATTAAGTCAATTAAAATGCAAGGTGGCGTCTTTGGTTGGGTATCTGACTCCCAACGTTTCATACAGGCTGTGAATGCGAACCTGAAATTGCATGTGCGCTAAAAGCAACGGATTTCAGGTCTTAACACCTTGCCACCACATGTGGATAAGGCTAGAGGTGTCGCCTGGATTCTTTCGATGCAGCATGGAGGGTGTCTAGTTGTGGAAAGATTAGGATCAGGGCGTAGGTTACACGTGAGGGCAAAAAGAGGATGTTCTGACGCGATTGCTGCAACTATCCAAGAAAGGTCGGGGCAGCCTAGAGTGGTTTACCGACTGTCCGGAGATGCCTACCTCCTCGTGGAATACGGAGACATGACTCTAGACCTCGATCTTAGATTTCGGGTGCACTCTTTGGAACAGTCAATTAGGAGTATTCCCGTCGACGGAGTCCTAGAAACGGTGCCCGGTGTTTGTTCCTTGCTTATCAAATACAATGGGCTGCAACTATCCCTAAGTAGGCTTCTTGATACCCTGAAATCAATTGAAAAAAGCCTCCCCCCAATTCAGGAAGTCGAAGTTCCCTCGCGAGTCATCCATCTACCAATTGCCTTTCATGACAGATGGACACTGGAGGCCATAGCCAGATATATCCAATCGGTGAGAGCTGAAGCTCCCTATTTGCCAGATAATGTTCAGTTTGTGGCCCGGTGTAACGGGTTAGAGAGTATGGAGCAAGTGATTGCATACCTTCAAGCTACGCAGCACCTGGTCATTGGTCTGGGTGATGTGTATCTAGGAGCCCCCTGTGCTGTGCCACTGGATCCTAGGTACCGCTTGGTAGTTCCGAAGTATAATCCGGCGAGAATGTATACACCTGAGGGCGCCGTGGGTATTGGTGGCTCATATATATGCATCTATCCTATGGAGTCTCCGGGCGGGTACCAGCTCGTTGGACGGACCCTGTCCATATGGAATACTTGGCAGACTGCTCCTGCTTTTGCCAAAGCTCCGTGGCTGCTCAGGCTCTTTGACCGGATCCAGTTCGAATCAACCAGTGAAGACGAATTACTAAACGCCAGAGAAGCGATGCTGAGCGGGAGCTATGCTCTCCAAATTCAGGAGGAGACCTTTAGTGTCAAGGAATACAGGAAATTCCTCGACTCAGTTCGAGACGAAGCAGAGACGTTTAAAGCGAGACAAAAAGACGCCGCAAAACAGTGGACCAAGGGATACTAAAGGTCTTGAGAAGGTTGAAATATGATAGAAGTAATCAATGCCGGTCTTTATACTACTGTCCAGGATTACCCGGGGCGCGTCGGTTATTGGAATATCGGGATTCCTCCGTCAGGCCCAATGGATGCACTAGCCTTCCGAATTGCTAATAGACTGGTCAGCAACGGGGACCATGAGGCAGGGTTAGAGATCACTGCTATGGGCCCTGCATTGAAGTTCTTGAGTGATGCCACGGTGGCTCTTGCTGGAGCCAAACTCCGAGGTACAATAGATGGCAAAGAAGTTCCTTGGTGGGAAACTCTGTATGTGCAGAAGGGAACTGTTCTATCTCTCGGGGCTGTGCAGGGGCCTGGATGGCGCTCCTACTTGGCAGTAGGCGGCGGAATCGATGTCCCGGATTATCTAGGGAGTAAATCAACTTTCCCACAAGGGCACTTTGGTGGATACGAAGGTCGCTCCTTAATGAAAGGAGATCTTATCCACATTAGTAAAGGAATACCTGAATTTCATAGGCACCGGAAGTCAGCTGCCGCGATTATCCCCCAATACGAGACTGAGTGGGAGGTGGGGACAATCCCTGGACCCCACGCAGCACCGGACTTCTTCACTCCAGCGGATGTAGAAATGTTTTACAGCGCTCAGTGGCGTGCCCACTATAACTCCAACCGACTAGGTTATCGGCTTGAAGGACCCAAGCTCCAATTCGCCCGGCAAGACGGGGGAGAAGGCGGCCGCCATCCTTCTAATGTACCAGATTATGCGTACGCTATAGGAACAGTGAACTTTACCGGAGATATGCCTATAATCCTAACTGTGGATGGTCCCAGTTTAGGCGGGTTTGTTTCATTGGCCACGGTCACTACTTCTGAATTATGGAAGATTGGCCAAGCTAAACCCCATGACTTCGTCCGCTTCGAAAGATTGACCGTTGAAGAAGCGATCGAGCAACTGTCTAGACAAGAGCAGCTACTTCAATCATTAGCATAAAACATAGCACGAACTGAATGATCCCGACACCACGCTCATGTGGCGCACGGAGCAATGCATATCCTAATTCCTCTCCGTAACGCTTGTTATTCATACTACTAGCAGGAACTAGTGTGCCTCGTCATCACATGTCCAGGCAGGTTATCGGCTTGCGGACTCTTCAGTGGCGCTGCAGATTTCTGGCGACGGACTGCCTTTTGGACAGTATGTGCTCAAAGCATAGAACCGACTGCCTAAAAGTCAGCGTAGTGTTACTGGTCTCCTAAAAGCCTATCTCAGCTTTGAGATTGGGTCGCAAAGTCACCTGAACTCCCAACAATCAGGCGGTCGGATTACTTCCCTTACCGACCACATTGTTTGACAGGTTTTATCACACTTGACTGAGAGGCAACAAGAGTTAAGTACAGGCTCTGCTCTAAGGTTCCTGTCGATTTTATGCCTCTTGCCCGTTGTGTTCGACCCTACCTATTCCGGCTACCTCATTTTCGGAACGGCTGTCTCACAACGAAACTGCATCCCATAACCCTTGGGCTAGTGTTCTTCCTTTTCTTCTTCCACGGGGTGGCAGCATCCACACTCACAAGACCCACTCGAGGTTGCACAGGGCTCGCAACAGTATTGAACGCCTTCTTTTTCATAGCCTTCCCCTACAATGGTGCAACCACAGACCGGACATAATTGCCCCACCATCTTTCCCTCCTTTCTAACCTTTTCACTCATGCTCAACATCTCACAGGCTTGTGTCTTATTGTGAGCACATCTAAGCAGGTCCACTCAGACTGCCAGGGCACTTGGCGCCTCACAATGACACTAGCTCTACATTCACCGATTTTATGACCCACCGCCATTGTTGTCTGTAACTTCTGTATCAATCGGCAGTTCCAACGTTGACCCTTAAAGTGTTTATCTTACGCCCCTCCCCCTATGGAAAATCTACGAGCATCTGATTAAGATTAAGAACAATAAGTTTCATTTTGCTGTCCCAGGGCTAACCGTAGCCGCGTCTGTGCCTTCTTCTACGGGGCAGACTAAAGAAAAAGGTTGAGCCCTTACCTTTCTTAGATTCAATCCAGATTCTCCCGCCGTGGGCTTCAACAAGTCTCCGGCAAACCATCAAGCCAAGTCCAGCCCCTCTGGCTTTGTCGGGCCTCGTATTCTCCAGACGCTGGAACGGGTCAAAGATTCTGGTCTGCTCGCTAGGGGATAACCCCTCACCCTTATCATTGACTCCTATGACCACACACTCTGGCTCTGTACTAACTGAGACCTTTATTTGAGTTCCGGCAGGAGAGTACTTGGCTGCGTTATCCAGCAGGTTATAGAGGATGCGTTCGACTCTCAGTGGGTCGGCGGTTATTGACTGAAGGCCATCGGGGATGGAGGTAACGAACCGGCGTGCAGTAAACTGCCGTTTTATCTTGGATACTGTCTCTCTAACCAGGGCTCTAATATCAGCCGGTTCCAAATAAAGAGCTAGTTGCTGAGCTTGGGCTCGTGAAAGCTCCAGCAGGTTTTCTATCAGGTGCGAGAGAGACTCGCTTTCTAAAAGGGCATCTTTAAGGAGTTGTTGTACCTCGCTTGTTGACAAACGGTCCCACTCTGTGAGCAAAGTACTCAAACAGCCGTTGATGACAGTTAATGGTGTCCGCAATTCGTGGGACACGAGTCCGATGAACTCATCCTTTAGTTGCTCGGCTTTCTTGCGCTCGGTGATATCGCGGACAAAGACGAAGAACCGACCACCTTCTTTCTCAGTGAAGTTGGCGCTGATTTCGACATCAATGTCCTGGCCATTTTTGTTGCGGTGTCGGGTTTCAAAACGGTCATACCCCTTCTCTTTCACACGCTCGATATGTCGAGCCGTCTCTTCCGGCAGCTCTGTGGCCTCAACATCAGCAATGCTCATCGTGAGTAGTTCCTCCCGACTGTAGCCAGTTAATCTGCAGTAGCTGTCGTTCACATCTAGTATCCTTCCCACACCATCAGTCAGCCAGAAACCATCCATAGCCGTACGGATCATTGTCTGGTATTGTTCTTCCGACCACTTGCGCCCTGTGATGTCTTGGACGGTCCCAAATCCGCCCTGGAGCAATCCCTTCGAGTCGAATTCCAGTTCGGCTCTCTCACGTACCCACCTTATCGCATCGTCAACGACAATGCGATGTTCGATGTCGTATGGCTCCCCGCGAAGGGCCACCTGCCATTTCTGGTCAACGTGTTCCCTGTCGTCGGGATGAACACATGATAGGAAAGTCTCGTAGGTCATGGGCGTTCCTTTGGGAATGCCAAAGATTCGGTGGGTCTCGTCCGACCACAGAAGCTCGTTGTGCCGAACATCCAGGCGCCAGCTACCGGTGTGAGCTACTGCCTGAGCGTGCCTCAGGTCTTGTTCGCTATCCTCTAGTGCCTGTTCCATTTGCTTGCGTTCAGTGATGTCATGGAAAACCTCGAGCTTGGAAAGGCTACCATCTGTATTCGTCAAAGGTACATCCATAAGGTCATATGTCCTGCCTGTCTTCTCCGAATGCCATTCCCAACGGACGATCCTACCCTCATTAAAGACAGTACTGTTTCTACACCAGGGGCATACCTCTTCTCTGTCATTCAAATACTGGTAGCATTTGCGCCCCTCAACTGCACCGAACTGACTCTCAAGTGCACGGTTCACGAATTCAATATTATACTGTTGATCTGAGATATAGACTCCGTCTACCATTGAATTTAGAATGTTGGCTATCCGATCTCTCTCTCTGGCCACTGTCTCCCGACTCTGGAGCAGCGCTTCTTTGGTTTGCTTGTAGCCAGAACTTTCAATGATATCCCATTTTCTCTCCTGCTTGATCAGTGCAAACTGATGGTTCTTGATGACGTCAACCACGGCGTTGGCATCGCATTTCTCCAGACAGTACGTGCAAATTGCCAGCATTTTGTATTTCCCGATGACGTCGTTGACCTTAGCCTCATATTCAGTGAACGCCTGCCAATGGTTTCGTTCCAACCATAGTGTGTTGCCAGTCAGCCGCAGGCCGGAGCAACCCCTAGCTTGGGCTTGCTTCAGCTTGCGAATCCACCCATCTAGCACACGGTCATCATCGAACGTACCCCCCAGCAGATACCATTCGTCGTGTGGAACCATCTCTATCTGCCCGCGGCGCAGGTATTTGTCGAAATCCGCAACTGCCTTCCTCATGGCTTCTTCAGCCTCGGCTACCATCAGGGGTTCGCATGTAACCCACATGCAGAATTCATTATCCTGGAGTCCGGCTTTGAAGTAAGGGACAAGTATATCGATCAGGTCTTGTTTGGTCTGATAAAACTGGCAAAAGTGGGTGCCCCAAGGCACGTCACCAATCAAATCAATGCCACTGTTTCTACGTTCGTCTTCCATTGGCGTCTTCCTAGCATCAGGCTGCTCACGAAGCCGACTGCTCATATTGTAATTCTGCCTTGTTTCGTAGTCAACAAGACGCAGAGGAAGTGCTTTGACATCGCTGGCATTTGCCTATATGATTCGGGGTAAACAGGCGGCAAGGGACCAGATCGTGAAAAAGTTCCAGGTACTGATAGTCGATGATGAACAGCGCATTCTTAACTTCCTCAGCTCCAAGCTAAAGGCTTTAGGTTACGAAGTTATTACAGCTAGCAATGGCATAGAAGCTCTGGAGCAAGTGCAGGCGCAAGATCCAGACCTTGTGGTGCTCGATGTCCTAATGCCGAAAAAAGATGGTTTTGAGACATTGAAGGAACTTCGCGCTTTTTCGACGGTGCCCACTATCATCCTCAGCGCTAAAGGGACCGATTCAGACAAGGTAAAGGGTCTAGGCCTCGGCGCCGATGACTACCTGGCCAAGCCTTTTAGCCCCGATGAGTTAGTTGCCCGTATTGAAGCAGTGAGGCGCCGCCTAGCACCGCCTGAAAAACGGAAGACTTGCGACCATCTCTCTCTGGGAGAAGTGACCATTGATTTCAGAAAGAGACTTGTCGTCACGAAGGGACAAGAGATCAGGCTGACACGCATTGAGTGGCTTCTGCTCAGCGAGCTCGCTCAGAATGCCGGAAAACTCATGCTTTACAGTGACCTTCTCACGCGAATCTGGGGTCCTGAATATCGTGACGACGTGCAGATACTGCGCACGTGGATGAGCCGACTGAGAGAAAAGATAGAAACTGGACCTGACGGCCTCAAGCTCATTCGCACGGTACCCAAGACAGGCTACATAATGGATGTGCACTCCACCTGAGGCTCACTAGAGCCAGACCACATACCCTCCCAAAATGTCACAGTTTTGTAACTTTTTCTACCTCCATTTTATAACTTTTGCACTACGTGCCGAGTAGAATACCCGTATACAAATACTTTTGCGAAGGTAAATGATGATCGCATTAGCTCGATATCCGCGAATTCCCTGTGTAGACGGGACAAAGGTCGGTTCCATTGTCGATGTTAACGAGCTTGTGGGCTCCGGCCACGAATGGCAGATGTTGGATGACTTTGAGTTCCGTTTCATTGGAACGTGGCACTGCCCAGCAACTTTGAGTCAACAAAGAGGTACAGAGAGATGGCTGTGAGAGCGTACATGTTGCTTGATATTGTAGATAGGAGCTGCGAACCTGCAGTTCAAATCCTGCGGAGCAGGGGAGAGGTTGTTCTTGCTGACCGGCTGGAAGGGTATCCCAATATTATTGTTGTGGTTGAAGCTGCAGACCGGCCAGGCCTCGGTGAGGCGGTAATGCCGGTTCTTGGATGCATCAATGGCATCATCGAAAACCTGGATCTGCTGGTGACTTGCGATAGTGAGATTTCACTTGACCTCCTCACTTCAAGTGAGTCCATGCCGGGCAAGAAGAGAGTGAGGAGGAACTGGTCGTAGTAAAAGATGACCAATTCAGAAAGGAGATCATATATATGCTTGTAGGCAAACGCATCGCCATCCTGGCTGAAGAAGACTTTGAAGACTCTGAGCTGATGGAACCGCTGCGAGCGATGAAAGACGCCGGTGCCAGTGTGGTAGTTGTGGGCACTGGCTCGAAGAAAATTCACAAGGGGAAGAGGGGCTCGACTAGCGTGACAGTGGACGCAACCGCCGACAAGGTCAAGGCCAGTCAATTTGATGCCATAATTGTTCCCGGAGGCTATGCTCCCGACAAGATGCGCCTGCACCAACCGATGATTGATTTGGTAAGGAAGGCGCACGCTGAAGGCAAGATAATAGCCGCGGTTTGCCACGGCCCTCTGCTTCTGATTTCATCCGACACGATCAAAGGGCGGCGCGTAACTTCGTGGCCTTCGGTGGCAGTAGACCTGAAAAATGCCGGCGCAATCTGGGTTGATGAGCCCGTCGTCAGAGATGGCAATATCATCACCGCACGTAAACCTGCTGACCTGCCCAAATTCAACAAGGCGATAATTGAGGCTTTACTTTGAGTCAGGACGTTTGAGATGGAATAATATATTGGCAACAAAGCTGAGAATCTGAGTCCACCAGGCCAATTGTGCAAGGAGATCGAAAGGAGATGCAAAATGTATGAGAAGATTTTGGTTCCGTTGGATGGCTCGGAACTGGCAGAGTGTGTACTTCCTCACGTGAAGTCTATTGCGGAGGGATGTGGGGTGGAGGAAGTTGTTTTTCTCCGCGTGACCGAGCCTTTTCACCAAGTTTGCGACTCTGGGGGTTGTGTCAGCCAGGAAACTACAAACAGCATCGATGCAGATAACAAGACTGCTGCGGAGAAGTACCTGAGTCGGCTGATCAAACGGACTCGATATGACGGAGTATCGGTCGAGCCGGAAGTAATAACCGGCAGACCAGGGGAAACCATCGTTGGCTATTCTGCTAGGAACTCAATAGATCTCATCGCCATCGCCACACACGGACGCTCCGGTATAAGTCGCTGGACGTGGGGTAGCGTGGCTGACCGGATTCTTCGTTCCGCCTGTGTGCCGGTCTTGATGGTGCGAGCGCCAGATTGTGTACCTGGCGTGTAATGCAAGGAGAGGAGGCGTAAAATGTATAAGAGGATTCTAGTCCCACTGGATGGCTCCAAATTGGCCGAGTGCGCACTTCCTCATGTAGAACAGTTGGCTGAAAGCTGTGACACGGAGGAGGTTATCCTGGTCAGTGTTACTGAGCGCGTTCAAGGCTATAGGGCAATTGAGGGCTCACCCGAGCCAGTCGTTCGCTCAGGAGGTGGCTGGCCAGGCTCCTTCCAGCCTCCACTTCAACAACTCGTACCGGAGGCATTCGGCAAGAAAGAGAAGCAGGCACAGAGGTATCTTGACAGAATAGCTAAAACCTTGGCAGCCAAGGGAATCAAGGTGATTACAGAGGTACTTCTTTGGAAACCTGCCGAGGCAATAGTAGGCTACGCGAAACAGTATGGATGTGACCTGATTGTCATGGCAAGCCATGGTCGCTCCGGTCCGAGCAGGTGGGCTCATGGCAGTGTCGCCGACAAAGTTCTTAGAAGCAGTTGCATTCCCGTATTAATGATCAGAGCACCCGGGTGTGTACCGGGTATTTAAGTAGAGGAATGATAGTCCAGGAGCACGTAGTGAACATAACAATAGAAGGAGGATGAAATGAAACAGTTTGGAGAACTTCTTCAGAGCGCAGACTGGAAAACCGAGAAGCATGTCCCGGTAGTAGAATGCGCGGACAGAGTAAAAGCCGGTGAGTTCTTTCCGGTGAAGATAGCTGTGGGGAAAGAAATAGCTCATCCCAATACGACCGAACATCATATTCGTTGGATATCCGTTTACTTCTATGCAAACGGAGAGAAGTTTCCCTATCAGATTGGGCACTTTGAATTTTCCGCCCACGGAGAATCGGCAGAGGGACCCAACAAAGGGCCTACATACACTCAGCACGAGGTCAGCCTGTCCATGAAGACGGACCGGCCCGGGATTATTTACGCTACTGCTCTGTGTAATATACATGGGCTGTGGCAATCACAGAAGGAAGTGACGGTATCAAAGTAGAGTAGCGAGTTAAGGAGACAAAGGCTAAGGTGACCGATTCTGCCTGCCCGTACTGCCAGGGTGTAGAGCCTGAATGCGATTAAGTAAGATAAGTAGGAAAGGAGGGTATTATGGCTATAGAAAGATGGAGACCAAGGTGGGGAATCACCCCGTGGAGACCATTCAGGGAGTTAGAAGAATGGGAGCGGCGCTTTGACGATTTGTTGGGACAACCATTGTGGCGACTGCCTGTCGAGGAAAGAGGCTGGGTGCCGGCGGTGGATGTCTTTGAGAAGGAGGACAAGTTCGTCGTCAAGGCAGAACTGCCGGGGACTAAGGAGGAGGATATCCATGTCTCGGTAGTTGGTGACACACTATCTATCAGAGGAGAAAAGAAGACTGAGACCGAGGTCAAGGAAGAGGACTACTATCGCTGTGAACGCAGCTATGGCAGCTTCTATCGCTCGGTTCCTCTCCCGTCTAACGTAGATGCTGACAAGATCGAAGCCAGCTTCGAACACGGGGTTCTCGAGGTTACTCTCCCTAAATCAGCCAAGGTGAAACCAAAGAGAATTGCCGTGTCAGCCAAGAAGAAGACTACGCGCTCAACCAAGAAAAGAGCTGTCAAGGCAGGCAGATGAAGCATAAATGGCTCTGTTCCCTGGTAATCCTGGCATGACTTATGCAGGAATGGAGTAGGAGGTGTATAAATGAAGAATCATGTCGATACAATTGTAATCAGGAGGACGCTGATTGTCAGTCTATTTCTGATAGCGTTGCTCATGAGTGGGTTTGGTATTTCCTGCCCGGGGCCAACGCCGCAAGAAACAGACGTAGTGATTGAAGGACTTGCCTTTAATCCACCAGAGATTAGCGTCCCGGTTGGCAGCACCGTGACCTGGTCTAACCAGAACTCGGTGATCCACACTGTAACAGCACTAGATGGGACGTTTGATAGTGGTGACCTGCCAGCTGGTGGCACGTTTAGCTACACGTTTGAGGAGGAGGGTACTTTCGAATACTATTGCACAATTCACCCGAATATGGAGGGGACGGTGGTAGTTGAGTAAGCCGGTATGAGGCTGAAATGAACGTGTTTGGCCCGCTGGTAACAGTCAGACTGATAGTTGCCCTGGGAACTGTTAATCTGGTGGCCGGAGCGCCAGTCTTTCTTTCCTGCCGCTGTCTTCCAGGGTCGCGGTTGGGCAAGAGGCTAATGAAACATCATGGATATCAACGTTTCTACAAATACCGGTGCTATGTCTGGAGGGTTTTCTGGCCTTCAGTGATAGTACACGCCACTCTGGCGCTGATATTCTTTGGCTGGCCGAGATAGAACTTGAGTGAAAGGAGGTGTACAGTGACTTACCTACCAAGCATTTACAAGGAATTCCAGCAGCAATTTCCTGAAATAGCCAAAGCTTATGACGATTTGGCTCAAAAGTGCCATCGGTGGGGTCCGCTGAATGAGAAGACAAGGCGATTGATAAAGCTGGGCACTGCCATTGGCTTGAGTTCAGAAGGAGCAGTAAGGTCACACGCCCGTCGGGCGCTTGCAGAGGGCGTAACCATCGATGAACTCCGTCATGCTGTACTTCTGGCGTTGACCACGGCGGGTTTTCCCACCATGATTGCTGCTATGAAATGGGTGGATGAAGTGATTCAGAAACACGGATAGCGTGTGCACAGATTATGGCGATACCAGTGCCAATTGACTTCAGCTTTATGGTTGGGGGAGAAGCTGGCCAAGGAGTGCAGTCGGTAGGGTTCCTGCTGGCGAAGGTTTTTGCCCGGGGGGGCTACCACATCTTCGCTGACCAAGATTACGAGTCAAGAATAAGAGGTGGTCATAACTTCTTCCGCGTCAGGGTCAGTGACCGCAAGGTCGGTGCTATTACCGAAGGTGTGAACATACTAATTGCACTGAACACCGATAGTATCGAATTGCACCAACCAGATATGGCTAGCGAAGCCATTATCATTTTCGATGGTGCGAAGGCAGGGGAAGTGAAGGGCAATAACGGTAGCCTTTTCAGCATACCACTGGAGAACCTGGCCCATGAAAAGGCTGGAGACAAGCTCATGATCAATACCGTCGCCCTCGGCGCCGCCCTTTCTGCGCTGGACTACGATCCTAGCATGCTCAATACAGTCTTGATAGACCACTTCGGGAGAGGTGAAGTTGGCAATAAGAATATTGCAGCGGCAAAGGCGGGATACGATTATGTCCAATCTGAGCGCAAAGGCAACTTCCGTAAAGTCACTCCCCTTTCTAAGCCTAGGAAAATGCTCCTTACCGGCAATGAGGCAATATCTCTGGGAGCCATTGCCGCCGGATGCAAATTCATGGCTGCCTATCCCATGACGCCTGCCAGCTCTATCATGGAGTACATGGCAGCCAAGTCAAAAGACCTCGGCTTGGTAATGATCCACGCTGAAGATGAGATAGCTGCCATCAACATGGCTGTTGGGGCTGCTTACGCTGGTGTCAGGGCCATGACTGCCACGTCTGGCAGCGGTCTTTGCCTCATGGTGGAAGGCATTGGGCTGGCGGGCATCACTGAGACACCGGTAGTGATAGTTGATGGGCAGCGTCCGGGTCCAGCTGTAGGCCTACCTACCCGAACTGAGCAAGGTGACCTTCAATTCGCCCTTCACGCCCACCACGGCGACTTCCCCAGGGCTGTCCTGGCACCGGCTACCATTGAAGATGCCTTCTGGGTAACGATCAACGCTTTTAACTGGGCAGAAAGATATCAAATGCCAGTTATTATTCTAACCGATCAACATCTGGCAAGCTCTCACTCTACGGTTGACCTGTTAGATCTGTCGCAGGTGACGGTCGACCGTGGCACGTCATTCTCAGAGGAAGAGGATGACCCCTTGGAGTACATGAGACATAGGGTAACAAAGTCTGGTGTTTCTCCTCGAGCCTTCCGCGGTCTGGGCAAGGCGCTAGTGGTCACCGACTGCGATGAGCACGATGAGGAAGGACACCTTACGGAGGATGCTGTACAAAGGACGGCTCAGGTACAGAAAAGACTGCGAAAGCTTGTTTCACTTAAACAGGAAATTGGCACGCCGCGGACGTACGGTCCCAAAAAGGCAGAAACAACCGTTATTGGCTGGGGCAGCACTTATGGCGCTATCCACGAAGCAGTGGACATCCTAATTAAGGAAGACGCCAGCATCAATGTGCTTCACCTCAATGAACTATGGCCCTTCCCAACGAAAGCAGTAGCCGATGCTGTCAGCAAGGCCCGAAATAGCTGCGTTATTGAAAACAATGCTACTGGACAGCTTGCCCAACTCATAAAGGCAGAAACGGGGTACGATGTGAGCAGACGAATTCTGAAATTTGATGGGAGACCTTTCACCCCGGCTTACATTGCTGAAGCGGTGAGAAAGGGGGCACGCTAGAGATGGTTACTACGTCAGATTATGCCGGACTAAAGCCGGCGTGGTGCCCAGGTTGCGGCAACTTCGGCATATTGAAGGCATTAAATAGAGCGTTGATTGAGATGGAGATTGAGCCTCACCAGGTCTTATTAGTCTCTGGTATCGGCCAAGCTGGCAAGCCACCTCACTACACTAGAGGCAACGTGTTCAACTCGTTGCACGGCAGACCGATTCCGCCAGCTATTGGGGCCAAGATTGCCAATTCTGAGTTAATAGTCATCGCCGTCAGCGGTGACGGGGATGACTATGGCGAAGGAGGTAACCATCTTCTCCATGCTGCCCGTCGCAATCACGATATCACCTACCTAGTACATAATAATCAGGTTTACGGGCTGACCAAGGGCCAGGCATCCCCAACGAGTGATGTCGGTTTCATCACCAAGACTACGCCCCACGGGGCAGCCAGGCCGGCAAATCCTATCACCCTAGCGATAGTCAGTGGCGCCAGTTTCGTCAGTAGAGGCTTCGCCGCGGATATGGACCACCTTGCCAAACTTATTAGAAGCGGTATTACTCATCGGGGATTCGCCCTCGTGGATATTTTGCAGCCGTGCGTCTCATTCAACCTTAAGAATACCTTCCAGTGGTACGAGGAACGGGTATATAAGCTGGAAGACCAAACGTATGACCCCAGCGACAAGAAGGCAGCACTGGAAAAGGCACTTGAATGGGGAGATAAGATTCCTATCGGGATCATCTACGAAGAGAATCTACCGGTTTACGAGGATCAACTACCGGCACTAAGGAAAGGACCCCTGGTGAAACAAAAGATCGATCCCCACCGAGTTGAGAACCTCCTGGTGGAGTTTACGTGAGTCGATGTGATTTCGACCAAAGGAGGGTGACCAAATTGAGAATAGGTGACTTCATAGCAGAGAGAGGAAGAAGCCTTTCTTTTGAGTTTTTCCCGCCTAAGGACAAGGTAGCTGAAGATCAGTTATTTGAGAATATCGCCAAATGTGAGACCGTCAGTCCCGCCTTTGTCTCAGTAACATATGGGGCCGGCGGCGGCACCTTGAAAAACACGAGACATGTAATATTGCGCATCTTGCAGGAGACTTCTCTGGTTCCCATGCCGCATCTGACATGTGTAGACCAGAACAGAAATGAGCTAAAGGCAATTCTGAAAGATTACATGGAGCACGGCATTGACAATGTGCTTGCTCTCAGGGGAGACCCGCCTAAAGGAGCAGAGAAGTTCACTCCGCCGAAGGGTGGTTTCTGTTATGCCAAGGACCTTGTGGAGCTCGCTGTGTCTCTGTCGGGTTTCTCTATCGGAGTAGCTGTCTACCCGGAAGGCCACTGCGAATCTCCAAACCTGGAAATGGACATCTACTACACGAAACAAAAGATTGATGCTGGCGCTGACTTCGCCATAACCCAGATGTTCTTTGATAACAGTTACTTCTATGATTTCCTGGAGAGAGCCGCCAAGGTTGGTGTTAAGATCCCAATCATACCGGGCATTATGGTGATTACCAACATTGAGAGGATCAAGACGTTTAGCAAAAGATGTGGGGCTACCCTTCCGGATCGGATTATCCAACGGTTTGAAAAGGCGGGTCATGCGGATGAGGAGGCAAAGAAAGTCGGTGTAGAGATAGCTGCTGAGCAATGTGCTGACCTTTTGGAGCATGGTTTACGTTACCTCCATTTCTACACTCTCAACCAAAGCGATGTAGTGCTTCAGGTACTCAGTAATCTCGGTTTGCAGAATCTGGGAACCAAAAGAGTTGGAGACTCAGTAGAATCAGTGTGACTTAGAGTTTATGTAAACAGCATAGATGGGCATAGTACATGAAGCAACAGGCATGGTCACCTCGGTCAATGAACTAGGAATGTTTTTGGGAGGTTGTAATATGCCGACGATAAGAGCGTTTTTCACCAATATGTCAGTGCCGATGCCTCTGGAAGGAAGCTGAAACTAGTGTTTCGCAATAACTTCATAAAGATTTCGCGAAGGCAGAACTGTTGCAGTCACGCGGGAGAGCCAGGGTGCTGTGATGGGTCTTCAGTGAGGCGCCACTCCCATGGCTAAGGAAAAGAGTTCAAGGTAATGTGACTGTGCCGCACGGACGTACAAGGAGGAGCGTATAGATGCTTAAGTTCAATGGAGTAAACCATCTGGCTATGGTTACGGGTGACATGGACAAGACTGTCCGTTTCCGGAGGGACCTGCTGGGCATGCGCCTGGTTGCCGGGCTGGGACAGCCGGGCTACCGGCATTACTTCTTGCAGATTTCGAATACTGACCTCATCGCCTTTCTCGAGTGGGCAGGGATTGAGCCTGTGGCCAAGAAGGAGCATGGTCGCCCGGTCAGAGGACGCTTCATCTTTGACCACGTCTCCTTTGGTGTCGAAACAGAGGATGACCTCTGGCCCTTAAAAGGATACCCTTGAGGCAGCAGGCTTCCCCATGTCAGATGTTGTTGACCATGCATTCATTCACTCAATCTATGCTCATGACCCGAATGGCATCCCTATTGAGTTCTCTCACAATGTCGAAGGAGCTGATATCCAGAAAAACCCGCAGATGACAGATAAAGCACCCTCACCGATAACGCTTGAGGGTGCGGACTCGCAAAGGAGAATATGGTTCGAGGTTGCGACGCCTGCCTCCAAATCGGAGCGTATGATCTATCCAGGTGCCGGAAGCGAGCTGTTCCGTGGCAAGAGAAGTATTTAGACACGGGAGCTTGGCCATGGAGGAACTAAGGACTCTATCGCATAGCCCTGGGGTTGCCTGGAGAGAAAACCTATGGAAGGATTCACAGCATTCGGGGCTCATGGTGACTGTGAGGGCTTCAATTCACATGAACAATTCGGTAAAGGTGCCAAAGGGGCAGAGTAATGGAACGAAGTTAGGAGGGCAGACTTTGCAGGCGTTTTAGCTGAAGAAGTGTGTCCTTATTCAGATAGACCGAGAGCCGGCATCCAAATGACATACTTTTGTAACTTTTCGGCTGCAGATTTTATGACCTTTTGACGGTGTTATCACTACAATACTGATTAATACATGACGCGCTAAAAACCTAGTGGACAGGAGGTGTGAAATGTTTGCAAGAGTAACGATCACTGAGGGGTCAACAGCAGGAATTGACGCAGCTATCCGATTCATGCAGGAGACAGTCCTTCCCCAGGCCAGAAACATGCGGGGGTTCAAGGGTTCGTATCTGCTGGTAGACCGCAAGACAGGCAAGCAGATGGGCATCGCCCTATGGGAGACCGAAGCTGACCTTAATGCTAGTAGTGAGGCTGCTAACCGTCTGCGGGCGCAATATGTCCGGGAAGCAACTGCCCAACAACCGCCCAAGGTCGAGATTTACGAAGTTGCCGTACAGCTCTAACAGGTAGATTGCCAGGATTGAAATAATAAACAAGGAGGAATGAAGAGAAAATGTTATTTCATGTTACTCACGTCCACTCACCGGAGACATGCCCTTATCATGACCCAGAAAAAGCCCGTGCCACATTCGGCAAGATGCTCGGCGGCGCTGAGCGGCTCGGAGTCAAATTAGTAGGTGTCTGGGTTGACGCGCCGGCTCATACTGTCTACATTGTGGTTGAGGCCGACTCTGCTCAGAAACTTGAGGAACTCCTGGCGCCGGGTCTCGAGATAGGATATGCCGAGACGAGCGCAGTTCAGGATGGTCTCGAAATTCTGAAGAGAAGAAGCGTAACGAATTGACATAATCCAGGACAATAAACATATTCACCGCCTTAGCCCTATCGCTTCTAGGGCCTGACAGACCTTGATTATGTCCTCCACGCAGCTCTTGTCTTCCAGAGTAGTGAGGTCTCCTACGCTTTCATTATTGGCCGCAGCCTTCAAAACCCGCCGCAAGACGTTGCCGCTTCTTGTCTTGGGTAGCTTGGCGACGAAATAGACTTCATCAGGAACCGCTATAGGCCCCACTACTTTGCGCATGTGACCAGCAAGGTCCTTGTCCAAGTTCGGGGAAGGGTCAATACCTTCCTTAAGCCTGGCAAAGATTCGGGAATCATCGGCAAGTATAAGACGACCTTGTCCCCATCTCCTACGCCACAGTTCTTCAAGACGGAGGCATATCTGTTGACCTCACGATATAGCGTGGAATAGCTGAAAAGTCTAATATCACCTGGCTCACCTTCCCAGTATATAGCTATCTTGATCCTTCGCCAGGTCTTGACATGGCGGTCAACGCATATGTGGGATGCATTCAGCCTACCGCCTACAAACCATCTGGCAAACCGCGCTTTCCACTCCAGTACCTTATCCCAGGTCCTATACCAATCTAGCCGGCGTGCCTGTTCAGCCCAGAACTCCTCCGGCTTTTCCATAGATTTCTGGTAGACATCGAGGAATTTCCTCACAGGGAAATATCCGGACTCAAACGGTAAAGATAATTCAGGAATATCTTGACCTCTTCCAACTGTTCTTTCCGGCGCTCTTTATAGAGAGAAACTCCCCTTTCACAGTGATCACAGAATAACGCGTTATTGTCATTCTCTTTGTCTTCTTCCTTGACGTGAGCTTGCCTGGAAGATCTCAGGACTAGCTCTGTCTTTGTTTGTAGCTTATCATCCCGCCTGATGCGCGCCATCCGATTCAGAGCTTATTTTTGACTGTTGAAGAGGCTTAATGTAAAAGCCATTCAGTAAGCACTTTCACTTAGTAAAGCATGCTCAAAATAAGGGAGTGTGACTACGCCATTGCACGAGCGAGCTTATCGAAATACTCGGTAAGGCACACTACGATCGCTGCCGTTATCTTAGTCTGGCGAAGGACGCTTCAACTCCAGAAAGCACAGCATACATCCCCGAGAAATGCTAGATAACAATCCAGTGGATTGTTTGAGGGTCGGTACAGTGTTCCCAGCCTCGAAAACACCGTTCTTAGCTTCAAAAGCGCGTAAGGTCACCTCAAATCCCGATAGTCAGGAGGTCAGATTCATAAAAAAGCACCGTTTCAGGCGCCTCCAAACCGAGTTTTGAAGCTAAATCGGCTGGTTGGTGAGCCGCCTGGGACTCGAACCAAGAACCGGCTGATCAAGAGATACAAAAGGTATATCCCTGAGAACGAAACGAAGTAATTCGTGATACCGTTTTGTTGGAGATCTAGCTCCAATGTGTGGCGCTAGGTACCTTTCAGTGGTTTATGGTGCTGAGAAGTTCGTTAGCAGAAATGTTAGAGAGTCAACACCTTAATCCTAGGCGGTTGAGTGAACAATCTGTATCTTCTTCAGACATGTTTGAGAGGATTTCGCTAGCTTGCGCATCCTGCGTGTCACCTTTTGGCAAAGCAAATAGCTGAATTAATTGTTGCCGGCATTTCATCATCATACCCAGTTCCGATTTCATGCGAGAGATATCTCAGTTAAAACGTTACAGATTTGTAACATTT
>CAYFSE010000088.1:0-2729 GCA_964345725.1 uncultured Dehalococcoidales bacterium | reverse complement strand
CGTCAGCAGCGTGGCTGGCAGTTCCTGGGAAGTGGTGGTGTTTGAATGTAGGCTCTTTTCTCCTTCTGTTTATCCTTCTGCTCAATCACGGGCAGCCTCCAACACCTATAAACTGTTGTAGTAAGTACAGGGCGCTCCTTCCAGCCTTGCAACCGGCGTGTTTCCCCATACTCCTACTGCCGAACCGGACGTGCGACTTTCACCGCATCCGGCTCTAGGCGAGATGGCATCTCTGCTTGCGTTCAGTCAGCCTACAAGGTAGCCGTAAGTCGGTAGTGACAGGGAAGACAAACTACTTGTAAGTTGTTTATGTCCCAGCCACCATCAGGGTTGATGTGATGGACTTCAAGGTCGTTCACTTCTCCCTTTTGACGTTGTGATCTGTATCCACAGACCGTACAAGTATGCTTGTCACGCTGGAATGCTACCCTGCGGTTGTGGAAGTACGTGAATCCGTATCTTCCCGTATACCAACGTGAGGCCTGACCGAGCTGGCTATTCTCAGTGACTTCCGCATCGGTATAGAAGTCGGTTTCCCTTTCTCGCCACTGCTCTTCATCCCCAAGTGGTCTGTAAGCTGGTGGAATCTTGTTACCCCTATACCACCAATATACTCCTGTGGAGATGGCTGCCATTGGCAGTAGTCCGATGCGGATGCCTTCTCCGACTTCCACCGATGGGGTGAGCCAGTTTGTGTATCGCTTCCATTTCTGGAGGTTAGCACACTCCGATATTGGTCGGAAGTGTCTCTCGAAAACGGCACGCTTACCCTTTGGTGTGTATCGCTGTAACATTACATAGACCTTTTGAGTTGTCCAATAGCCCAGCGATTCAAAGGTGTTTCTGGCATTTCCCCAGCGGTGGTAATTCGCCCATCCGATGGTGAGCCGATTGAGTGCTGCAATTCTTTCCGCCGGTGGCATGTAGTCCAAACTTCTGTGTGTGAGTTCTTTCACTTTCCGCCGGTACGCTTTGACTGATTTCTTTGCTGGTATGTGGTAGGGCAATATTTGATTGGGATTGCTCCTTCGAGGGGCAATGAATGTTTTTACACCCAAGAAGTCAAAGCCCTCGCTGGCGTGTACGATTGTTGTCTTTTCCTCGCTGAGGGTCATCTTTAGTTCTTGAGCGATGAACTCAGTCAATTCTTGTTTGAGGGGCTCTGCACAATCATCTCTCCGCATTAACACGATAAAATCATCGGCAAAGCGGATATAGCGGACTGCTGCTAGTACTCCCTTGCGCCTCAGTTGGTAGCGTTGTGTGCCCGTGAGTGCGTGGAAGCGGCAGCGAAACCACTCGTCGAGTCTATGCATATAGATATTCGACAAGAGAGGTGAGACAATGCCGCCTTGAGGTGCTCCTACGGTCGTTTCTGCAAATTGCAGGTCTTCTAGAACACCCGCCCTTAACATCTTCCAGATAAGGGTCAAGAGCCGTTTGTCCAGGATTCGACGTCGCAATCGGCGCATCAACGTTCCGTGATGGATACTTCCAAAGCAGTCTCGTATATCGCCCTCGATGATTGTGTGATATTGGTAACTCGGTCTCAGGTAGTGGTACGTTTCAGCCAGCGCATCCCACGTACAACGGTTGGGGCGGAATCCATACGAACACGGCAAGAATATCGCTTCGTAAATCGGCTCTAAGACCATTCGTACCATCTGCTGAACCACTCGATCTTTGAGAGTGGGGATACCTAAAGGCCTGAGTTTTCCGTTGGCTTTCTCGATGTACAAACGACGTACTGGTTGAGATTGATACGCTTGCGCTCGTAGTTCATCTAGGATGGACGTTGCTAATTGCGCCCGCTCATTCTCGTACAGATAGTCGCTGCGTGTTTTGCCATCAATACCAGCGGTGCGGCTTCCACGCTTCTGCAGAATCCCATCTATTGCCATTTCCACCCATTCGGCCCTGGTCAGATACTTGTACAGCCGCTTGAACCTAGTCTCTGGCTCTCTGCTGGCTTTCACATAGAGCATCACTTGGATTCTCTGCACTTTACCTTCTACGCTTGTATCCATCGTAGACTGCCTCCTTTTCACTAGAGGCTATCGTGCAGGCTTACCGGACGCTCCCATCTCGCTGGACTCCCTTCGCCGTGAGGTGGGCTTTCCCCACCGCTATTGACTACTACGAAGTCCTCCGTCCCCGCATAACCTCTTCAGATGCAGCTATCCCATCCCTCATTCTCAGGGCCGGTTATGCGGGTTCTCCTGTTCCATTGGTATGTCTCTTCCTGGGTTTAGGCTCCATCTATACACCGGAGGCTCTATCCTGACGGTTATACCTCTATACTGTCAGGCCGCACTGTTTCAGTACGTCTCGTTTCCAAACAACGGGGGAAGCAAGTTAGCCTCATTCCCAGACCATCTCCAACGTTTCCGGTCTGGTTCAACCTAACGATGCCTCATCAATGGTTCGTCTCCTAGCCATGTCCAGGCGCGACTAGCGGCCTCATTGAGTGTTGGAGTTCCTCAATTATGCCTACATTACCCTCGGGGCTTCATACAGGTTCTTGCTCCTTGTCCCCTGCCTGCCTGATTCGTCCTAGAACCGTGAGGTAGGTTCTATCGTGTCCCGCTAGAAACACTCCGTAGTTGTAGCCTACGGTAGGCCTTCATACCAACAGCTTGACAGGACGCACGTTGTTATGGTTCTTAGCTTTGCATCCATAACTCTAATCATGGGCGGCCCAATATCAATGTTGGAATTTATGACCGAGG
>CAYFSE010000087.1:0-3164 GCA_964345725.1 uncultured Dehalococcoidales bacterium | reverse complement strand
TTATCCACCCACTTTGGGTAAGGCGGCCTCTCCTGGTCACAGGGGAAGTGCTCAGCCAACCGCTCGGAGTAAACCTCGAGTTTGCCCGAAGGAGTGGGCAGCGGGTTTCTCTCGGGGTCCTCGTAGAACTTGCGAAAACCTGGTGGGTCATCCTCCCAGTCCCCGGCCACCGGAAAGACGTAGTACTTCTTCGTCTTGAACTCCTCCCAGCTGATGGGCAACTCCATGTCCTCAAACACCTGTTTCTGCAAATCCTCGGTGGTCTTGCCTTCGGTGAACTTGTCTTCCAGTCCCAGCTTCCTGGCTACCTCGAGCACGATTTCATAGTCACTTTTGGATTCACCGATCGGCTCAATGGCCCGCTCATGAATAGCCACGCTTTGAAACTGGGGACCCTGCCTGATGTTGGTGACTATATCTTCTACTTCCATTGTGGTGTTGGCGGGAAGAATGATGTCGGCCAAGAGGCAGTCATTTTCTAGCCAGGGGTGCTGGGCCACCACACACTCTATCTTCAGACTCCGAAAGGCTTCCACCGTCTTGTTGCCATGGTTCCAGCAGGTAATCCGGCAGGGAGTGTCCGTCCAGACCATGTGAACCTCGGTGCCGCCCTCGTCTTTCGGTATCGGATAGATGTACTTGATGAACTGGTCTTCCACCTGGCGCTCCTGCCCTCCGCTGCCATAAAAGGTGAGCGGTGGGTTCAGAATAGCCTCCTGGATTAGAGTTTTGGGAATTAACTGCTTGCCCCAGGCGTCCATGGTGGTGCGGCAGGGCACCTTCAAGCGCTCGCTGAGCTGGGGATTGAACCAACGCGTGCTCTTAAGTCCCTCGGCCCGGGGCATGCCGAAATAGCTGATCTGCCACTGGTGAACGCCGGGGCCACCAAGACCCTGCATGGCCAGCAAGACACTCTCCAAACGCCCAACCTCATGCGAATACGGTCCCCTGATCATACCGCCGCCAAAATAGTGCACTATCGATGTGGTCAGGCGGGCAAACTCTCTGGCCAAAGCCTTGATGGTCCACTCCGGCACACCACATTTCTGCGTAGCCCACTCGGGTGTCTTAGCGATACCGTCTTCTTTGCCCGTTACATAGGCGGCAAGCTTCTCAAAACCAACCGTATGGGTCCTCACATATTCCTTGTCATAGGTGCCTTCAGTTATCCATAAATAGATGATTGCCAGCTGCAAGGCCGCATCGGTGTTGGGCAACACCGGTATCCACTTGTCGGCATGAATAGCGGCACCGTAGTTCAAGTCAGGGCAGATATACACCTGCTTGATGCCGGCCTCTTTCCAGAAGAAGCAAATACGGGTGCCGTTCTGTCCGGTGAAGCCCCACGGGGTCGTCTCCGGGTCACCACCCCAAAACAGTACCATGTCACTGTTTTCTGTTATGTCCTTCAAACAGTTGGTAGCCGGAGACATCATGCCCTGAAATCCCTGACCCCAGACATGCTTTGTCCCCCAATACCAGCCTTCCCAACTGTCCGGATTTCTTACCTGCTGGGTGAATCCCCCCATCATGTCGAATAACCTGGCAGAATGACCATGTGGCGTATGTATTGTCTTGCACTCCCCGTGGCCGTCCCCTTGCACCAGAATCCCCAAAGGACCGTACTCCCTGTGGATCCTCCTCACCTCGGAAGCAATAATCTCCAGAGCCTCTTCCCAGGAGATCCTCCTGTACTTGCTCTTGCCACGGTTCTGCGGGTTCCTCTCTCCCTTCGGGTCCCAGTCAACTCGTATGAGAGGATACCTGATCCGGGCAGGAGAATACGTGCGCTTCTTGTAAGCCAGGGAAAAGGGACTGGGCAAAGACTGAAAACGTGGCTCAAGAGTCTTGCAGTTCCTTGCTATCTTCCAGGCATTCAACTTCTTGCGGTCATCTTTCCAGTCATAACGAAACGGCCTGACACGAAGCACTTTGCCATCCTTAACGTCTACAAAACACTCCCCGCCACCTCCCAGCAAACCACCTAGAGCCAAAGACTTGATGACAGTCCTGTCACCCGAAACATTTAACTTACACGGAAGTCTTGATTTCCTGGCTCTAACTTCTTTTGTCGACATCTTTCCTCCGATTGCCCATGTAGTTCACTGATGCTTTCCTTGTTCCGCTAAATCCGATGTAACCCAGCAGATCGTCCACAGGCTCTGTTGCTGTGCACGAGACAAGACTGGCAATTGCTCCAGATTACCGATTTCACGTGCAGGCGAACCCATTATAACGACAAGGTTAGTCAGAGACAAGGCCGTGCACCTGCCCGCCCTATTGGTAACACCAGGGAGTATGTTTTTGGCAACTCTTCTTGATAGAGACAGCTGATGCAAAGCGGCGGCGAGATAGCCTTGGTACTGCTAACGGAGTAACGCGCCCACAAATGGAGAGCCGGGGCTATGTGCCCCGGCTCTCGCGCCAACTCGCACTACCAAGCCGACGAACAGAAAGACTCACATTACTTTGTCTTATAGTGCGTCGAACTCTGCCTTAAGAGCTGCAATACGGGCCAGTATACCCGTGCCATCCATCAGTGGGCCTTCGTCGGGATTCTCCAAATAAGCTGCCCAGTCGCTAGCGACATTCGCGGTAGCAGCGATGAAGGAGGCGAGGTCAGGTATGGTGATCGGTCGGCCATACTCTGGGTAGCACGTAGGCGGGGGAGGCATAAAACAGGGGCCGTTTATTGTAGCGTCTCTATCCTCTGCCTCTGCCGAAATATGCTGTGTAGCCCAATACACGGATCTATCCGCCCCGGAGACTGAGTCGAGCGCGGCTTTGGCATCAGCGGGTAGGGCCTCATAGGAGTCCAAATTCATGGCTAGTGAATACGGTCTGTAGATCATGTTCAGCTCAGTGGTGTGAGCTGTTACCGGACCCAAATTAGCAGCGCCACCTATTCCGGAATAGGTGAAAAAGTTGCCCTGGATAATGCCGCCTTCCAGAGCTGCGGGAAGGTCGCTGACCCCCAAGAAGGTCGGGGTTGCCCCAAGGGCTGCAAGCGTTGCAGATTCCACTGCCTGTGCATCAGTACGAATCTTCATTCCCTGCAGGTCTGACGCCTCATCAACCACACCAGCAGCGGCTGTGGTCCACAATTGGGAGCCCCACAGCGGCATGCTGATCAGGATCTTAACCCCATCTAATTGCCCTTCTGC